>JAEVEY010000188.1 GCA_016842045.1 Candidatus Thermoflexus sinensis
GGGGGCGGCATGCCTCGGGCGACCTTCTTCAATTTGCCGGAGGAGAAACGGGCGCTCATCCTTCGAGTGGCGATGGAGGAGTTCGCCGCCCATCCCTTTCCCCGCGCCAGCGTGAACCGGATTGTGAAGCGCGCCGGGATCGCCAAGGGAAGCTTTTACCAGTATTTCGAGGACAAGAAGGACCTCCTGCTCTATGTGTTGCAGATCATTGGGGAAGAGAAATTGGCTTATCTGCGCCCGGTTCTGGAGCGCGGGAATCAGGAGGATTTCTTCACCCTGTTGCGCGATCTCTACATCGCCGGCATCCGTTTCGCCCAGGAGCACCCTCTGTATGTCCAGATCGGACGTCAGCTCCTCGCCAGCCGGAACTCCCCCATCTACCAGGAAGCCCTGGCGCGCGGCATGGCCATCGCTCAGGAAATCTTCGAGCGAATGATCCAGGAGGCCATCCGCCGTGGCGAGGTGCGGGATGATCTGGATGTCCGCCTGATGGCTTTTCTGGTGGCCTCCCTGAACAACCTGGTCGTGGAGTATTACACCGAGCACGTGGCTTCCGAATACGATGAGCGCCTCTTGAGGGTGGCAGACCAGTTCATTGAGTTCCTCCGTCGAGGGCTCGGGGCCAACCAACAGCAACGCAGGAGGAAACGCCATGAGCATCATTGAGGTGGAGCGTCTCACCAAATATTATGGCAGGGTGCGCGGCATTGAGGATGTCTCCTTCCAGGTGGAGGAAGGGGAGATTTTCGGCTTCATCGGTCCGAACGGCGCCGGGAAGACCACCACCATCCGCCTGCTTCTCGCCCTGATTTACCCGACCCGGGGCAGCGCGCGGATCTTCGGCAAGGATGTTTTCCGGTATGGGCCGGAGATCCGCCAGGACATCGGTTACCTCCCCGGCGAGGTCTTTTACTACGAACGCATGAAGGTGATCGATCTGCTGAAATACGCGGCCAGTTTCTACAACCGCGATTGCACGCGCCGCATGTACGAGCTGGCGGAATATATGGAGCTCGACCTGAACCGCCGCGTGGATGAGCTTTCTTACGGCAACCGGAAGAAAGTCGGCATCGTGCAGGGCCTGATGCATAACCCCCGGCTGGTTTTCCTGGACGAACCGACCATCGGCCTGGATCCCCTCATGCAGCGTCGGTTTTTCGACCTGATCCGGGAGGAGAACGCCCGGGGGCTGACGGTTTTCTTCTCCTCTCACATCCTGAGCGAGGTGCAGCGGTTGTGCCACCGGGTGGCCATCATCCGTGAGGGGCGCATCGTAGAGATCGCTGACATGGAGACGCTGATCCGGAACAATTACAAGAAAATCCGGGTGGTGGCCAGGGATGTGGATCCCTCGTATTTCGATCTGCCCGGTGTGACCAACCTGGAACGCACCGACCATGCGGTACATTTCTTCTATCGGGGAGACATCAACGTAGTGCTGCGCCGGATGAGCGCTCTGAACCTCACGGATGTGACGATCGAAGAGCCGACCCTGGAGGAGATCTTCATGCATTATTACCAGAGGAGCGAGTCATGAAGGCGAACATCTACTGGTTCGAATTGCGACAAAAGCGGGGCTCGATCCTCATCTGGTCAGCCAGCATCGTCCTGGTCGCCTTGCTGTATCTGGGCCTCTTCCCCACTTTCGCGGATTATGCGGCGGTGTTGCAGGAGACCCTGAAGCGGTTTCCGCCGGAATACCTGGAGGCCTTTGGGATGGCAGGGGTGGATCTCTCCTCTGTGATGGGCTATTACAGTTTTGTCTTCACGTTCCTGCAGATTCTACTGGCCCTTCAGGCCAGCAATTATGGCTTCGGCCTGATCGCAGTGGAGGAGAGCCGGATGATCTCCGATTTCCTGGTCAGCAAACCCGTTACCCGGGTCCAGATCCTGACCAGCAAGCTCCTGGCCGCCTTCACCGCCCTCACCCTTACCAATGCCGTGACGTGGGCCAGCAGCTTTCTTTTCATCGAGCTGTTCCGCGAAGGGCGCCCTTACGATGGGCGTCCTCTGATCCTGATGCTGGGGAGCATTGCGGTCTTCCAGGCGGTTTTCCTCAGCATGGGCCTGGCGTTCTCGTTGCTGGTGCCACGGGTGCGCAGCGTGACGCCTTATGGCCTGATCCTGAGCTTTGGGGGATATGTGCTGAACGCCTTCGGGGATCTTGTGGGCGATGTCAAACTGGAGCTCATCACCCCATTCCGCCACTTCGATCCTACTTACATCGTCCAGCATGGTGCGTATGAAATGCCTCTGGCGCTGCTCAGCGTGGCGATGATCGTGATCTCGCTGGCCTTCAGTTACAGGCGATACATCTACCGCGACATCCCTGCTGTTGTTTAAACAAGGTAGGACTTACGCAGTTCGTTTCCCATGGGGGCAAGGATTCTTCTCCCCTCCCCACGGCCCTTTGGGCCGTGGGGAGGGGGGAGAAAGGGGGGTGGGGCCATTCCGTTCCACCTTTAGAGCTTTCAGCTGCGTAACTCCTACAAGGCTCTGCTCTGTTGCAAACCGGGGGCTTCCGGGAAGGGGATGGGCAAAAATACGGAACCCGAGCAGGCACCGCTCAGATCGCAACCGAGCACCACATTCAGGCGGTACGGAGGACGGAGGGAGATCCCATGAACATCTTCTGGCATGAATTCAAATCCGGCTTGCGGTCGCTCCTGATCTGGAGCGGGGTGATGGCGCTGTTCATTCTGCTCTCTGTGATGAAGATGGCCGGTTATGTGAACAACCCGGAAATGATAGCGGTCCTGAAGGCGATGCCCCAGGCGATCTCGGCGGCCTTTGGCCTGGGCCCCTTTGACCTCACCACCCTGGAGGGCTTCTTCGGCGTGATGTTTGTCTACTTCGCGCTGATCGGCGCGATCGCCGCCGCCACATGGGGCAGCGGCGTCCTCTCCAGGGAGGAAAGCGGCAAAACCGCCGACTTCCTCCTGGCTCTGCCCGTGAGCCGCTCCCGCGTGCTCACTGCGAAGGCGCTGGCCGCGCTGGCGAATTGCCTGCTCTTCACGCTGGTGACCGGCGTTGTTTCCGCCCTCGCTGTTCAGTCCTATCAGCCCGAAGCCGGGTTCTATCGCCTCCTGGTCCTCGAAATGGAGGCGATGTTCCTTATCGAGCTGATCTTTCTGGCCATCGGGCTGATGCTGGCCAGCCTGCTGCGCCCATCCTGGCGCGCCGCCTCCGTGGCCATCGCCCTGATCCTGGCTTCGTATTTCGCATTCGCGATCTCCAACATGTCCAGGGACTTCGATTTCCTCAAGTATTTCACGCCCTTTAAATATTTCGATGCCGCGGTTTTCCTGCGGGAAGGCCATCTGGATGGGACCTATATCCTGGTTTCGCTGCTGATCGTTCTGGCCAGCATCGCGATCGTATACGTGGCATATCCGCGACGGGATATCTATGTCTGATGAGGGGAGAATCTTGGGGTATCGGGGGCACGCCTTCGACACCCCCCGATACCCCAAAAATTCAGCAGCGGGAACACAACCCGGGTTCAAAACACTCCCTTGAGTTCCTCCAGGCGATCGATGAAGGCGGGCGGGGCAAAAAGCCACGCATGGTAGCGGGGATCGTAGTATCGCCCCCGGAACGGGTGGGGATTGCGTGTCACGCGTGGATCCAGCCCCTTTGAGCAGACGATGAAGCTCCACCAGTTGCACGGATACGTCGAGTAGGGCATGGGGATGGTCTCCACATATCGGAAGAGCTGACCCAGCGCACCCCGCACCATCGGCGCTTCGTATCCCAGATACCCTTCCCGGAACAGGGATTCGGAAAGATGCAGGGCCAGCATCCCTGCGTCGGTGAGATGCTCTGCGCACAGCCGGAAGAACGCCGGATCGAACAGGCTGCGGGCCAGCTCCGCCAGGGGATCGTTGGAGTCCAGCAGGATCACATCGTAGACATCCGCGCGCTCTTCCAGGAACGTGCGCCCGTTGCCGATGATCAGGCGAACCCGGGGATCATCAAAGGAAGAGGCGAACTCGGGCATGTGCTGGCGGCATAACTCCACCACCCGGCCGTCGATCTCCACCACGGTCACTTCCTCTACAGTGGGGTAGCGCAGGGCCTCCCGGGCCACCCCGCCGTCCCCGCCGCCGATCACCAGCACCCGCCGCGGCTCCGGATGTGCCATCATCGCCGGGTGGACCAGGGACTCGTGGTAGAAGAACTCGTCCCGCTGGGTGAACTGAATCACGCCGTCCAGGACCAGCGCCTTGCCCCAGTTCTCCAGTTCCAGGATGGCGATTTCCTGCAAGGGGCTGCGTTCATGGGCCAGCACCTTCCGGACCTGATAGACGGCGGTGATGGTGCTTTCCTCGGCAAAGGTCAACCGCAACCCTTCGAAGGGCTCTTCGGCCAGCGCTCCCTGAGGCATTTCTGATCCTCCTGAGTTTAGAATGAGGACTTACACAGCAGGTGGGCTCTCTTCCATAGGGATCGAGCAGGATGGCCCACTGGGCTGGTCCAGAGTCCTGCCGGAAATCCCAGGAAAAGCAAAAAGCCTTCCGCGATGGGCCCATCGCAGAAGGCTTTTCCCGATGAGGCGGGTGGGACTCGAACCCACAACCGTCGGCTTAAAAGGCCGCTGCTCTGCCGGTTGAGCTACCGCCCCACTGCGTTTTAATTCTAACCGGGGCTGCTGGGGGTTGTCAAACGGTGTCCAGCGTAACATTGCCAGGCGTGGATCGCCGCGGCAGGCTTCCCATCCGGGGGACACCCGTGCGGCGTGGCCTGAACCCAGCCCCTCCACGGGATGTCCTGGAGGAAAGGAAACCGCGCGGAGCCCAGGACGTCGCGAACGAGCGGGCCCGGGTTACAGGCCTTCACGCAGCCGGATTCGGATGGAGGCAGCGTGGGCGTGGAGCCCTTCCACCTCGGCCAGCGTGGTGATCACCGGAGCCAGATGGCGCAGACCTTCCTCGGTCAGAGCTTCCACTTCGATCTTTTTCACAAATGTATCAACGGAAACCGAGGAGGCGACGCGGGCCCAGGCGCTGGTGGGCAGGGTGTTGTTGGTGCCGGTGGCGTAATCCCCCGCTGCCACGGCGGACCAGGGGCCCAGGAACACGGATCCCGCGTGGCGGATGGAGGGGAGGATCGCCCAGGGATCCCGGGTGTGGATGGCCAGATGCTCCGGCGCGTACGCGTTGCACACCTCGACGGCCGTTTCCATATCGGCGGTCACGATCAGTCCCCCATAGGTCTCCAGCGCCTGGCGGGCGATGGCCCAGCGAGGAAGAGCGGGGCCCTGCCGTTCGATCTCCTGTCGCACGGCGTGGGCCAGCGGCTCTACCGGCGTCACCAGGAGGCATGAGGTCTGAGGATCGTGCTCGGCCTGGGCCAGGAGCTCCGCGGCCACCCAGTCCGGGCGCGCCGTCTCATCGGCCAGGACGATCACCTCTGTGGGCCCGGCCAGCATGTCGATGGCCACTTCCCCCATCACCAGGGCTTTGGCCGCCAGCACATAGATGTTCCCGGGCCCCACGATCTTATCTACCCTGGGGATCGTCTCTGTGCCGTAGGCCATGGCGGCGATGGCGGCCACCCCGCCCACCAGGAAGAAATCGGTCACCCCCGCGGCGTGGGCCGCCGCCAGGACCGCCGGATGGCGCCCGGCAGGAGGGGTGCAGGCGACGATGCGGCGCACCCCGGCGACCGAGGCCGGGATCCCCAGGGCGTGCACAATGGTCGGATAGACGGCCCGGCCGCCCGGGATGTAGAGCCCGGCCGAATCCAGGGGGCGAACGATCTGCCCGGCGATCACCCCGGGGGCCATCTCCATCAGCCAGATCGGCCGCTCCCGCTGGGCTTTGTGGAACCGCCGGACGGCCTCGGCCTCCCGGCGCAGGGCCTCCCGGACCTCCGGGCGGAGCTCCTCCCAGGCAGCGGCCATCGCCTCCGGGCTCACCCGCCAGCGCTCCGGGGGCCAGTCGACCCCATCGAAGCGCCGCATGTAATCGAGGACCGCGGCATCGCCACGCCGCCTCACGTCCTCCAGAATCGCCTTCACCTCCGGGAGGACCTGCTGGAGATCCGCCCGGGCGCGCATCAGCAGACGCTGTCGGGTCTCTGCATCCAGAGCCTCCCAGCGGTAGATCTCTACAGGCATCTCGCCTCCTCCTATGGGCCATCCTCATGCGGAGTAATTGGGCGATCCGGGGCCTCCTCCAAAAATCCCTCGGGCTATGTCAGCCCGCGTCGTTCCGCCAGGACCTCAAGCACCGCATCCCAGCTCAGTCCCCGTGCCACCAGCCCCACAGTCAGCATATATAAAAGATCCGCAGCCTCCTCCAGAGCCCGCCGGTCCGATTGATGGCGTAAGGCGAGGGCGACCTCGATGGCCTCCTCGCCGATTTTCTTCACGATCTCATCCAGCCCCGCTGTTAGAAGCTGGGCGGTATAAGAGCCCTCCACGGGGCGCCTTTGCCGCTCCCGCACCACCTCCTCCAGCCGGTGGAAGATCTGTCCGGAAGGCGGGGGGAGTTCCTCCCCGTGGAGCTCTCGATGGAAGCAGCTTGTCCGCCCGGTGTGGCAGGTAGGGCCGGCGGGGATCGCCTGGATCAGCAGCGCATCCCCATCACAATCCAGACGGATCTCCACCACCCGGAGGACGTTGCCGGAGGTTTCCCCTTTCTGCCATAGCCGCCTGCGAGAGCGACTCCAGAAGTGCACGGTCCCGGTCTCGCGGGTGAGCTGGAGGGCTTCATCGTTCATCCAGCCCAGCATCAACACCCGACCGGTCCGGGCATCCTGGACGATCGCAGGGCGTAGCTCGGCCAGCTCAGGCCCGGAGCTCCAGCCGGAAAGGGTTGAAGTCGGTGTCATAGTCGTAGTAGTCCTCCTGTTCCAGACGTTTCAGCGTTCCCACGATCAGATACGTCACCGGCGTCATCACAGCTTCCACGCTCACCTTGAACAGATAGTTGGTCAACACCAGGGTCACGAACAGGCTCCACGGGAAGACGCCGGTTAAAGAAGCGATCCCCACAAAGACGGCGGTGTCCACCAGCTCTCCCACCAGCGTGCTGCCGATGGTCCGGGTCCATAGATAGCGGCCGCGGGTGAGGATCTTCATCTTGGCCAGGGTAAAGGAGTTGGCGAACTCGCCGGACCAGTAGCCCAGGAGGCTGGCGAGGACGATACCGCCGGTGCTCATGCCGCCCAGGATGGCCTCGTAAGCCCGCTGCCCGGCGTATCGTTCCCACTCCGGATCCCCCGGCAGGATGCGGACGATCCAGAAGATCAGCGCGGAGAGTGCCAGGCATGCGAACCCGGTCCAGATCACCCGACGTGAGCGACGGTAGCCATAGACCTCCGTCAGGATGTCCCCAAAGATATAGCTCACCGGGAAGAGGATGGTCCCCGCATCGAAGGCCAGCCGCACGCCGAAAAGGCTCACCCCCCAATCGACGATCTTGGCGGAGGAAGCGACGTTGCTCACGATAAGCACGGTGACGAACAGCGCCATCACCAGATCGAAGAAGCGATAGGACCGTTGCTCCATAGGTGTCCTCCATGCCTTCAAAGCGATGAGGTTGCCGGTTTGCTTTTCAGGGTTAGGAGTTACGCAGTTGGTTTTCTCCTGGGGGTTTTGGGGGGAGTCGCGTGCCGAAGGCGCGCGACTCCCCCCAAAAATATATTGATCCTCCCTCCCCACGGCCCTTTGGGCCGTGGGGAGGGAGGATAAAGGGGGGTGGGGCCATTCTACCTCTTCTCGCGAGCCCCGAACTGCGTAACTCCTAAGGGTATGGGCTGCCTCTGGCGGCCCACATCCTCGGAAAAACTTTCGGCGGCCCCACCCACCCCCAATCCCCTATCCTGAGGAAAGGGAGGAGTTTGTCCAAAGTCCAGTTAAAGAAGACGCACCGGGATCCCGCGTTCCGCCAGGTAGGCTTTCACCTCGGCGATGCGCAATTGGCGGAAGTGGAAAACCGAGGCGGCCAGGGCCGCGTCGGCCTTTCCCATAGCGAATACCTGATGGAAGTGCTCGAGCGCGCCTGCCCCACCCGAGGCGATCACCGGGATACCCACCGCCTCCGCCACCGCACGGGTGAGCTCCAGATCGTAGCCCTCCTGGGTGCCATCGGCGTCGATGCTGGTGAGCAGGATCTCCCCGGCTCCACGCCGTTCCGCCTCCCGTGCCCATGCCACGGCGTCCAGCCCGGTGGGGGTGCGCCCCCCGTGAATGTAGACCTCCCAGCGGGACGACCCGATCCGTTTGGCGTCGATGGCCACCACCACGCACTGAGAGCCGAAGCGCCGGGCGGCCTCGGTGATCAGCCCCGGCTGACGGACCGCCGCGGTGTTGATGCTAACCTTGTCCGCCCCCGCCCGCAAAAGGGCCCGGAAATCCTCAACGCTCCGGATCCCTCCGCCGACCGTAAACGGGATCGAGAGGACCTCAGCGACGCGCTGAACGACATCCAGGAGGATGGCGCGGTCTTCATAGGATGCCGTGATGTCCAGGAAGACCAGCTCATCGGCCCCCTCCTCCTCATAGATACGGGCGTGGGCGACGGGATCCCCCGCGTCACGCAGATCCACGAACCGCACCCCCTTCACCACGCGCCCCGCGTGGATGTCCAGACATGGAATAATCCGCTTCGCCAGCATCGTTTGTCTGACCCCGTCCAAAGACTACCCTTCGTCCGTTTTCGCCTGAAGCCATTCTCGTACGCGGCGCACCATCTCCCGCAACGCATCCGCCTCCTGGCGGGCGATCTGATAGACCTGATCAGGGGTGATTTCCCGATATTCATGAATGAGCTCATTTCGAAATCGGGCCAGCCGCCGCAGGCGGTGGCGAAACTCCTCCTCCCAGCCCAGACGGACGGCCAGCGCTTCAAAGCAGAGGATAAAACCGCCAGGGGCTTCCCGGAACACGCGCGCCAGGATATGGTTGTAAAGCGCCGCGGCGCCTTCGACCGCCTCCACCAGGAGCATCTTGGCCGCGAGCACCGTGCGCTCATCCGACTGAAAGTCCGTGAGCGCTGAGGACGTGTAAACCGCGAGCTTCTCCAGTCGTTCCAGGATCTCTGCGCTGAGTCGGGCTACACGCTCCGGATCGGCCTTCATGGGAGCAGCTCCTTCAAAAACTGGCGGACATAGGGCTCCCAATGCATCCATTCCCAGCCGGTCCGCTCCAGGAGATCCACAAATCCCTCCGGATCCCGGATGAGAAGCGGTCGGCCGTTCAGGATCTGGACTCGCAGACCCAGGGGCGCGCGCTCGAATACCACCACATCGACCGGATATCCGAGGGCAATGGTCCACTCCGCCGCCCAGTCGATCTCATAGCGCTCCGGATCCACCCCCGGGGCCAGCCCGATGCCGACATCAATGTCCGCGAAGGGCAATTCCGGATCCAGAAAGGAGCCGAAGATCATGGCGAAGCGGATGTTCTCGTCCTCCTCCACCCGCCGACGCAGTTGCTCAATCCATCGCTCCCGTTCATCCGGCGGAAGAAAGACGCGCGGTCGCATGATCTTCTCCTTCCAGATCCCGCAGGCGGGCGATCGCCTCCCGCAGGGTGAAACGCCGCTCATGAAGCGCCCGTCCGAGGATCAGCCCCGCCATGCCCGGGAAGGCGTGACGCCCGGCTTCCTCAATGTGGGAGAGATCCCCGATCCCCCCGGAGACCAGAACCCGAACGCCTGCCGTCCGGGCTACCTCGGCGGCCCCCTTAAGATCCGGGCCCGTTAGCGTTCCATCCCGGAGGACGCTGGTGTAAAGAACCCACCGCACACCCCGGGCGGCCCATTTCCGGGCGAAGGTGAGGGGATCCCCTGCCACCTCCTGCCACCCTGCCACAGCCAGCTGTTCCTCCCGGACCTCCACGGCCAGCACCAGCCGTTCGGGGCCAAAGCGAGCCAGCGCGATCTCGAGGGCGGCCGGATCCCGCACGGCCATCGTCCCTACCACTGCCCGCCGAACGCCCAGCTCGAAGGCGCGCTCCAGATCCTCTAAGGTGCGCAATCCGCCTCCCAGCTGAATGGCCAGCGGCGTTTCGCGGATCAGGCGGACGATCCATGTTGCGCTGGCCCCGCCAGCCCCGAAGGCGCCGTCCAGGTGGACCACGTGGAGCCAGCGGGCTCCCTCCTCCGCCCATCGGAGGGCCTGCTCCACCGGGTCGATCTCATACACAATGCGGCGTCGGGGATCGCCCTGGATCAGTCGGACGACCTGGCCTTGCAGGAAATCGAGGGAAGGGATGAGTTCCAGCGCCACTGGCGTTCCTCAGAGGCTCAGAAAATTCCGCAGGATCTGTTCGCCCGCACGGTGGCTTTTCTCTGGATGAAACTGCACCCCCATCACGGGCCCCCGTGCGACTATTGAGGCATATCGGATCCCGTAGACCGTGGTGGCGATGACGTCCGCCGGATCCTCTGGCTCACAGTAATAGCCGTGGACGAAATACATATAGGCGCCTTCCGGGACTCCGTAAAGCAGCGGATGGCTTCCGGCATGCTCCAGTCGGTTCCAGCCGATCTGGGGCACCTTGCCGACCTCGGGGGGGAAGCGACGCACCCGGCCGCGTAGCAGCCCCAGGCCCCGATGATGGCCCATCTCCTCGCTTTCCTCAAAGAGCAGCTGCATCCCCAGGCAGATGCCCAGCAGGGGGATCCCGGTGGCGACGGCCTGCTTCAGCGGCTCCATCCATCCCCGCGCCATGAGCCCGGCCATTCCATCGCCGAAGGCCCCCACCCCCGGCAACACGATCTTCTCCGCCCAGCCCAGGTCCTCCGGCCGCTCGCTCAGGCGCACCTCCGCCCCCAGACGTCGAAGCGCCCGGACCACATTGCCCAGGTTTCCAACCCCGTAATCGATCACCAGCACCCTTGTCATCGGCGCTCTCGTCAGACCGGGAGTTTCTCCCTATTTTACCCACCATGAGCCAGGACTACAGCTTTGGTTTTGGGGAAGATGCGGGGGCGGGGGGAGAGAAAATCCTTCAGGGGTTGGGGGCCGCCGAAGGCGCTCCTCACCCTGAAGATCCCTGTGAACAAAACGCTACCCCAATAACAATCGCAGAGAGGGCGGACCGGGAAGCAGACAGGGTCGGCCGTAAGGGGGTATCTCCGCCAGTGGATGAAGCTGGGAGCGTCATAGAGGTTGATCCTGGGATTCTTGCGCAAGACAGAATGCGGGGGATGGGTGAAGCACCCATCCCCCGCCAGGTCGGCTCGGAGGGAGCGCTTACGGGATGCGGGCCTGGGGACGCTGAAGGGCCTGGATCGCCTTCAGCTGGGCCTGACGAGCGAAGTTGATGGACTCCGCCAGCAGCCGCATCGCCTCCTGCGGGTTGTGGAAGCCCAGTGAGTTCTCCGCGCTGACGAAATCCCAGCGCATGTGGGCTTTGCGGAACAGGGCGCGGGCCTCCTCAGCCAGCTTGGGATCCGCGTTGGGGTTATCCTTGATGGCCTTCAGAGCGTCAATCGCCTCCACCAGCGCGATCTCCGCAGCGTCCTGGAGCCCCTTGGTGATCGTCTGGATGATCTCCACCCGCTTTCGGATGAATGGGATGTCCAGATGGCATGTGCCGCAGGCCTGCTCCATGCGATGCCACGGGCTGGCTGCTTGATGGGAGGTATATTTAATCCCACCCTCGATCACGAAGGGCATATGGCAATCGGCGCAGGCCACCCCGGCCAGATAATGGGTGGAATTCGAGGCATAGAGCTCATATTCCGGATGCTGGAATTTAACAAGCGGCACGCCTGTGGAAGGATGGGTCCAGTCCGCAAATTTCTTTTCGTTGTAATAAGCTTCGATGTCCTCGAAGCGCGTTCCCTTCTCCCATGGGAACACCAGATAGTCCTTTGGCTCTTTGGCGAAGTAATACTCCACATGGCACTGGGCGCAGGTCAGGGTGCGCAGCTCCTGACGGGTGAGAGCACCCGTGTCCTTCCCCAACTTCTGCAGCGCCTCCTGAAGCGCCACGTGCTTGATGGTGGGAGCCATGGTCTTCGGATCGTGGCAGTTGGCGCATGAAACCGGATACTGTATCCGGTCCCGGAGCTGCTCAAAAGGAGTGGCGTAGAAATTCGCCGCTCCCATCTCTGCCATCAGCGAGGGGACATTCGCCGATTTGCACGTCCAGCAGGTGCCTGGGGCGGATCCACCCCGCTTCTGGGCCAGCACCTGGATCCGCTTGGTTTTCAGGACATCCTCCACGGAATACGCGTGTCCCCGGTCTTCCCCATATTCGACCGCGAAGGGATAGCCTTCCCAGAGCACCCGCAGGCGTGGATCCTCTTCGAGCTTGTCATAAGGGATCGAGCCGGCGAAGAGAGTTTTCCGTCCCTCCTTGGTGCGAAGCCAGGTTTCGTATTCCCGCGGGAAGGCCAGCCCCCAGACCGCCGGGTTGATCTCCCCCTCCGGGATCGTTACCGGACGAACGACCTCCAGGCGGGGTCCACGGAGCTGGACAATCAGGAAAGCAAGCGCCAGGCCGAGAACCGCCACCAGGATCACAAAGCCGACAACCCGCAGCCAGAGGGGAGGCATCCGTTGGAACATGCTTTACCTCCTTTCCAGCAGGGTGCCGAAAGCGATTGTTCGTCGTTCGCCATGGGCAACCGTGCGATGGCAGTCAAAGCAGAAGCGGGATCCTTCCATCAGCCCGCTCTGGGTGGCCACCGTGTTGAAATGACAGCGGATGCAGTTGGCCTGGACGATCTGCCGGGTGAGGGCATCGGCGCGGATCTGAGGGGGGATCTGATAGGTGGTGTAGAAATAGACATGCTGCATGCCTTTTATGAACTTCGTCCCCCACTTGGCGGGGAAATCATGAGGCGTGTGGCAGTCATTGCATACGGCGACGCGTCGATGGGCCGCGTGGAACCATCCCTCATAGGCGGGGTTCATCACGTGGCAGTTATTGCAGGCCTCCGGGCGATCGGTCAGGTAAGCCCCCAGCCCCTGGGGGTTGAGCATCAGCCATCC
>JAEVEY010000053.1 GCA_016842045.1 Candidatus Thermoflexus sinensis
CCCCAGCTCCCGGATCGCCCCCGGGCGGGCAAGGGCCTCTGGGGAAAGCCGCGTGAGGATCGCGTAAAGGGCCATGGCAAACCTCCCGGGAAGGCAGCAGAGGAGGACTGCTCCCCTTCCCTGCTTTTGAGGGCTTGCTCTCGGCAAGACGAGCGTTGACCTGAATCCGCGTTTGGGATTTTCCCTCCCCACGCCCCTTCGCGACGTGGGGAGGGATCAGGAAAAGCTGGGGGATGGGCGATAAGGCCGCCCGCCCCCCCATCTCCAGGTTTGCAACAGAGCCCTTACGGCCCAACGACCGCGAAGAAGATGTCCGAATCCGTCTTCCCCGGCCGCACGCCGGTCCAGACCGGGAAGGAGAAGCCCCGGAAGTCGATGGCCAGCCCGTTGTAGTCCCCAATGAAGCGGCCCGTCCCAAAGAAGGCGTCATCGAAGTTCGAGGCGAAGTCCGAGACCCGGAGCTCCGTCCAGGTCTGGCCGCCGTCCGTGGAGCGGGCGAGGAAGGTGTGGGCCAGCTTGTTCTTCGGGTCGTCGCGCCGGTCGTAGAACACGACATCTACCCGGCCATCATGGGCCACGGCCACCCACGGGAACCACTGATCGCGATCGTTGCCCTCCGGGTCCTGGTTCACCCGCACCGGCGCGCTCCAGGTGCGGCCGCCGTCGGTGGATTTACTGAGGAAGACATCCACGTCCGTGGCCTTGCCCGGCGGGCATGGGTAGCCCTCCGCCCGGCTACCCACGAAGGTTGGGAAGGGGAACTCCCCAGCGTGGCGCCGGTTGTCGGACCAGACCAGGTAGAGGGTGCCGTCCGGCCCCACGGCGATGTTGCCCGCCGAGTTCACCCGGAAGTTGCTGTTGCACAGGGTCTGGCGGCCGTCCTGGTTGATGGGGTAGTCGTTCAGCCCGTCGAAGAGATCGGCGACCTTGAACGGCCCCTCGACGGCGAAGGTATCCGGGTTCACCCGGACCACCAGGTACTGATTCCGGAAGCCGTCGGCGGCGCCCCGGAACTGCTGGTTCTCAAAGGCCACCACCAGGGTGCCGTCGGGCATCACCACCGGGATCGAGAACTGATTCTCATCGCACTCCCCGGGCGGCCCGGAGACCTGGGTGCGACACAGCGCAGGGTTGAACCCGCTGATCTCAATGGGGTCTGAGAAGGTGAGCCCATTATCGTCCGAGTAGGCCATCATGATCGGGGACTCTTTATACTGGCCGTTGGCGAAGAAGAAGCGGGTCCAGGTGACGTAGATCCGCCCATCGTGGGGGCCACCGGTGTTATCCACGGTGATGAACTCCTTGTCGTGGAACACGGTGCAGTTCTGGGCGCTGTCCCAGTAGACCACCGTGAACAGTCCCTTCGGCGGGGCGAGGGGCGGGACCACCGGGCGGGTCCAGGTGCGGCCGTTGTCGAGGGAGCGGTAGACAAAGACCCCGTTCTCACAGAAGGTAGAGCTGAAGCCCAGAGAGGCCATATAGACCACCGGGCGCCGCCCCGGGCCGCGTGTGAAACCGTAGGCGAGGGCCGGGTCTCCGGTGCCGATAGGGGCCTCGAGGAGGAACTGGGATCCGGAGCCGCCCTTGCCGAAGAGGAGCGGGAAGGGCGGGAAGTAGTTCACCCCTTCGTTGCTATAAACCCCAGTGCCGATGGGGGCGCCGATGCCGTAGTCGTTGGCGCCGATCACCCAGGTGTCGGGGCTCCTGGGGTGCAGAGCGATCGCGGTCTCATTCTGAGGGCGGCGGTTCCAGTCTGCGTTGGCTTGAGTTGCCACTGACGGAAGGGCTTCGAGGGCCGTCGCCTGCTGGGCCTCCCAGCGGATCAGCTCCGCCAGATCCTCCGCGCCGAGCTCGTTCTCCCGGGCGAAGCGGGAGAAGAGGGCCGGTTGCGAAAGCGGGGGGCCTTTCCGTGGGGGAACCACTGGGGCGGCACTCGAGCGGGGGATGAAACCGAGGACCAGCATCAGGACCATCAGGCCCGCTGCCACCAGTCGACGGAACACCATAGGCGCCTCCTTTCCGGGATCCGGAGATCTATCCCTTCCACGCGCCCTTCTGTATCTTATTATATCAAATCTCAAGTCCCATGGGTTCGAAAATAGTTTAAATAGGTTAAAATATTTTAACCATAGCTTGTCATGTTGCTTATTCTCAGAAAAACTTGAGTGGAACATGCTTGGTTGCGCTCCTGGAGGTGCCCGCTCGGGTTCCGCGTTTACCCCTTCCCACGTCGCTTTACGGCGTGGGAAGGGGTAAATCAAGCCCCCAGTTTGCAACCGAGCAAGGGAAACATCTTTCAAGAGGGGAGCACTCCGAAGCGCAACGGATAAGTAGGGCGGAGGAAATCCTTCTATTCTCTCTGGGTGGCTTTGCCGCACAGGGAGAGACGATGTCCTTCATGGGGTGCGAGCCGTCGAAGGTGGCCCGCACCCCATGAAAATCCCACAAGGGGGCTGCCATTACGGGAGATGCTTCAACACGTAAAGCCCAAAATGGATATCGCTGACCAGGAGCGTGTCCCCGCCGACCCACACGCCTAGACAAAGGGGAACTTTTGATTTCACCAAAAAGGCTGAGGCCGGGCATCTTCCGCACCCGACCCCAAGCCCTAAAACCAGCGCTTTCCGACTGGCTCTAAGCCAAACGGAGCCGTCGAAGAACGGCCCATCCGCCGGCCCCGACGGCTGCCCCCAATGCCGGCAGGATCAGCGCGGTGGGCAGGCCGAGCGGCGCCGGCAAGCCCGGCAGATCCAGCCAGAAAGCGCTCAGGGTCAGCAGGTCCAGGTAATACTTAAACCCCCATCCCAGATCCGGTAGCCCCCAGGGGAAGGAAACCCCATAGGCCCAGTAGAAGAGCAACACCTGGAAGGCGAAAGCCAACGCAATCCCTCCATAGGCCCGCAGGATCCCCTCGAAAGCCTCCCCCCAGCGCCGCCCTTTCCAGATCCCGATGAGGAAGGCCACCCCCGCCAGGCCCAGCAACGCATCGATGATCCTGGCCATAAAGAAGGCTTCAATCTGGGCCTCGGTGTTGAAGACGGAGAGGGACCATCGATACCCGCGCCCGAAGTAGAGCCCCCACACGATGCCAATGAAAACCACAAGGCCCACCAGGACCACGCCGCGGTAGGGAGGGCGGAAGAGAAGAGCGGTCAGAAGGGCGATGAGCGCCAGACCCAACAGGGCGAGCGGAGACCGACCCAGGCGGTCTTGCATCAGCCGCTCCCCATAGGCCCGATCCAGCGCCCGGGTCACCTCCCGATCGAAAACGGGAAGATCCGCTGCCCCCCTCACCTCTGAGAAGCTCGTCAGCGGGTGCCCCAGGGTCTGTTCGATCCGATGGACCAGCTGGGCGCGCTGCTGCGCGGATGCCCGGGCGATGGCGTCCAGAGCTTCCGGCGGGCCCTCCAGGGCTTCTAACAACGGGCGTCCCATCGCGTGAACCGGAATCGGGATCCCTAACAGCGCCGCGATCGTAGGGGCGATGTCCGCCTGGGTCCCCTGCCCTTCCACCCCCGCCCGAATCCCCTTCCCCACCATGACCAGTGGGACCTCCTTGACGATGGGCTCCCAGCCGCCGTGCCCTCCGGTGTCGATGTGGCCGTGATCCGTCGTCACCACCAGCGTCGTCCGGCTCAGGTCCAGGGCGGCGACCAGACGAGCCAGCCGGTCATCCGTCCGCCGCACGTTTTCCTGGTAAGCGAGGGAAGCACCCCCAAAGGCGTGGCCATATTCATCGGGTCCAGCGAAGTAGACCAGCACCAGCCGCGCCGCGGGATTGCGGAGCAACGTCAGCCCGCGCTCCAGGATCGCCTCATCCAGGCGGTCCACTTCCTCCGGCGCTGGCACTGGAACATCGGGCACCTCCAACTGTTCGAACCACGGCCCGAAGAGCTCCTGCCAGCCGCCGGTCCCCACCCCAATCGGCCGGGCTCCCGCCGCCTGAGCCTCGCGGAAGATCGAATCCACTGGAACCGGACCTTTGAACCAGTTGGTGGTCACCCCGCTGAGGCCCTGCCAGGCCCCGCTGCCGATGACCGTCCACCCCGGATAGGAAAGCGAGGGCTCCCCCACCCGGACGATGTAGCGCGCTCCCTGAGCCGCCAGTTGCTGGAGCGTGGGCATCGCCGCCTTCGCGGTATCCCGACGCAGCCCATCGATCACCACCAGGACCACGCGATCCGTGAGAGGGGGTGTGGTCGGCGGCGGGGGAAGTTCGGATTTCAGATAGGGGCTCCGGTATTCTACCACGCTGTTCCACGAGAGGAGGGCCAGCCGGACCGCCCCCCATCCGAGAACGCTGAGTCCAATGATCAACAGAACAGCGAACCATCCACGTCGGCCCATGGGGTCCCTCCGTGAGAAGTTTAGATCCCTTCCTCCCGGCGTCGCAGCAAAGAACACCGGGGAACATCCCACCCCGGGATCATTTGTCGCCCGGTCCCTTCCACGCCTTTCAACCGATCTCTAACTCCGGATATGCAGACATCTAACCCGAATTCCCTTTCTTCTTATCTGAGCATCATTATCGATGAGCCATGGGGCTGGAGGATCACCTGATGCTCCGCACGATCGCATCAATACTCATCCTTGCCTTCGCTGCATTCCTCCTGCTTCAGCTGGGGTCCATGGGGCCGAGCGCTCGTTCCAGAAAACTATGGGTTGATGAAGATGGGAACGCCGGGATCGCCTCCGAATCATGCGATGGCACGGACCCTGTTTATTTCAGCATTCAGGCAGCGATCGATGCCGCTGAAGATGGCGATGAGATCATGGTGTGCCCAGGAATCTACATCGAGCAAATTACCATCCGCCGGAACCGGCTTACAATTCGATCCATCGATCGATCGGCGGTAGATCCCAGTGCGGACACCATCCTGCGGCCCGAGGAACTGGCCCCTGCCGGCGTATGGATTGTGGGTGATGATAACACCCTGGAGGGCTTCGTAATTGAGGATAAGGCCCTGACCCCTCCCCCTCATCATCATCCTCATTCCCTGATCCTGGTTCAGGGCGATCGCAACACAATCCGGGCGAACCGATTGATCGGCCGGGGGAACGCCGGCCAGGTCGATTCCGGTATTCTGGTGCATGGCGGAGACGTCGGCAACGGCGTTGCGGAACATAACCAGATCATGGAAAACGAGATCCTGAATGTCTCCGGCCATGGGATCTGGATCCTCAGCGCAGGCCTGAATCGGGCCGCTTACTGGACCGTTGTGGCTCGCAATCAGGTGCATGATAACCCGGGCAGGGGCATCACCGTTGAACGCTCGCCTTATACGCAGGTGGAATATAACATGCTCGCCCGTAACGATCTGGCGTTATCCCTCCACAGCGACGCTTCTCTCCCCGCAGCAGGAAACAGCTTCCGCTGCAACCAGATCTTCGGCAATGCTTGGGGAGCCCGGAACACCTCAATGGATGGAACCGTGATGGACCTCCGGTTCAACTGGTGGGGAAACCCCGCCGGCCCTGCCCATGAAATCCGCAACCTGTCCGGTGCCGGGGATCGTGTGGGGGATAACATCGATTTCGCACCGTGGCTGACCGACCCGCCAGGCCCCGTGTGTCCGCTGATTCGCATTCGCATCGACATCCAGCCCGGGGAGACCCCGAACTCCATTCGGTCAGGCCGTCGGGTGGTGCTCCCGGTGGCCATCCTCTCCGGACCCAACTTCATGCCCGCGGTCGAGATCGACCGGAACAGCCTGACGTTTGGCCCGAGCGGAGGGGAGGCCCCGGTGGTCAGCTGTCAGAGCACGGTTGGGGATCTGGATGGAGATGGAGTGGCGGATCTCCTGTGTTACTTTCGTGGAGAGCACACCGGGTTCCGGCCCGAGCATCAGGAGGGGATACTCCGGGGGCGGACGATTCACGGCGTGCCGGTGGAGGGACGGGACGTGGTGCAGGTTTCTCCATAACGGGCGCGGCGCGGAGGGATGGAGCAAGCATCTTTCAGGGGTGATGGGGGTTTGCTCAAGGCGGCCCCCTTCACCCCCGGGAATCCCCTGCCTTACCGGATCCGGAAGCGGCGGGAGCCAGCTCTCGGATCGCCTGACCGCTCCGGGCATCCATCCAGCGAACGGCTTCGATCGGGAAGGACAGCCAGAGGGTCTGGCCTGGCGCGACCGGCCGGCCTGGAGGGAGCGTGAGTTTGATGAACTGCTCGCCGATGCGGGCCGTGATCAACCATTGCGCTCCCAGCGGCTCCACCACCATGACCTCCGCAGGCAACGCCTCCGCATGAGGCCTCTCATCCACCCGGATGTTCTCAGCTCGGATCCCCAGCAGCAAGGATTGGCCCGGCGAGACTTCCCTCAGAGGAGGCAATGGAAGGCGATGGCCTTCCAGAGCGAAAAACCACCCATCCTTTCCCTCTTCCACCACTCCATGCAGGAAGTTCATCGGCGGGTTCCCGATGAAGCTGCCCACGAACACAGTGGCTGGTGCCTCATAGATCCGCATCGGGGTGTCCACCTGCACGATCTCTCCCTCCCGCATCACCGCGATGCGATCCCCCAGGCTCATGGCCTCCACCTGGTCATGGGTGACGTAGATGATCGTCATCCCGGTCTCCTGGTGAAGACGCTTCAATTCGGCCCGGGCGTGCAGCCGCAGCAATGCGTCCAGGTTGCTGAGCGGCTCATCCATCAGCAGGACGTCCGGCTGCATCACCAGCGCCCGGGCCACCGCCACCCGCTGCCGCTGGCCACCGGAAAGCTGTGCCGGGTAGCGGTCGAGCAGGTCCTCGATCTGGAGCATGGCCGCCACACGCGCCACCCGCCGCCGCGCCTCCATCTCCGGGATCCGTCGCATGCGCAGCCCGAAGGCGATGTTGTCGTAAACCTTCATATGAGGGAACACTGCATAACTCTGGAAGACCATGGCGATGTTCCGATGGCGGGGCGGGAGCCCGGTGACCTCTCGCTCCCCAATGAAGATACGACCCCGGTCCACTCGCTCCAGCCCAGCAATGCATCGCAACAGGGTCGTCTTGCCGCATCCCGAAGGGCCTAACAGCACGTAGAACTCTCCATCCTCCACCGTCAGGGAGATGTCTCGCAGCGCGATCACTTTTCCGAAGGTCTTGCGAACCCCTTCCACGCGCACGCGGGCCATCGCTCTTCCCTCGTCTCCGGACTCATCAGACAATCGAAAGCTCACACCATAATGCTACGTTGCTTTCGGAGGGGCTGGGGCGCCGCCTTCAGAGGCCCGCTCCTCGCCGAAGTATAACCATCCCATGTCGCGTTCGCTTCAAACCTCGATGGGGGGTTAGCGACTGGTGATCCCCCACAGGTTGAAGAGAAAGCGGCGGATGATGAGAAGGATCACCAGCGCAGGGGCGACCATGAAGAAACCCCCAGCGAACCGGAAGTAAAGGGGCGATTCGTTCAGGACAGTGATCACCAGCGCCGGCAACGTCCGCTGGCGAAGGGTGAGGATAGCGGCCGCGAAGACCTCGTTCCAGGAGATCACAAACGTGAACAGGGCAGCGGCCGCCAGGCCGGGAAGCGCCAGCGGCAGGGAGATCCGGAGGAACGCGGAAAGCGGGCTGCACCCCAGGGTCATGGCCGCCTCCTCCAGATCCCGCGGGATCGAGACGAAGACGCTGGCGGTGATCAGGATCACAAAGGGGAGCGCCATGGCCGTGTGAACCAGCGCCACCGCCCAGGGGGTGTCATACAGGCCGATCCGGATAAAGGTGACCGCCAGCGGGATCGACAGGATGGCCATCGGGAACATCCGGGTCATCAGGATCCCCATCCGCACCGCCTCCCGTCCGGGGAAAAGAAAGCGCGCCAGGGCGTACCCGGCCGGCGCTCCCAGGGCCAGGGAAAGCATCATCGTGAGCAAAGCAACCACCACGCTGTTGCGGGTGGCCGCCAGCGTCCCCGTGGCGCTCACGAAGAACCGCATGGTCTCCAACGAGAACTCCAACGGGAGCAAAGGACGCGGCCAGCGATAGACGGCCATGCGCGGGCTGAAGGCGAGCAGACCGATGAGGTAAATCGGCGCCAGCACCCACAAGGCCAGCGCGATCGCCCCCATATACCAGAGCGCACTCCCGATCCACGCACGTCCCTTCATCGTCCCATCTCCTCGGGCCGCACACGCAATACGTAAAGGTAAAAGCCTGTGGCGACCGCCGAGAGCGCCAGAATGACCAGCGAATAAGCGGCGGCGACATGCGGGTTATTGGCCCCCACATACCAGGTGTAAGCCTCCGAGGCCAGCACCGGCAGCACCCCACCGCCCAGAGCCACCACTACCGCGAACGTCTGGAAGGCGAAAAGGGTCCGGATAATCAGTGCTGCCTGCAGGCTGGGCCGTAACAGCGGCAGGACCACATAACGGATCTTCTGGAGGAGATTGGCCCCAAAGACCTCCGCCGCCTCCCAGTATTCCCCCAGGATCATCTGCAACCCGGCTACCAGGGTGACCATCACGATCGCCGTGGCCCGCCATACCTCGGCGACCACCACCGCCAGGAGGATCCCCAGCGGACGCTCGTAGGAGAGAAACACAATGGGACGCTCGATCCAACCCAGGCCACGCAGGATCACGTTGAGATAACCCCGTTCGGTGAAAATGGCCAGCCAGACCAGCCCCGCCGCCAGCTCGGAGATCGCCAGAGGGATTGCATACAGATAGAGAAAAAATCCGGCCCCCCGGCGACGGGATTGGGCGATCAGGGCCATCGTCAGGGCCATGACCAGCTGGATCGGGATGATGAGGGCGATCAGGAGAATGGTGTTGCGCAGGGCGGGCAGAAACCGGGTGTCGGTGACCATGCGGCGGAACGGCTCCAGCGACCAGCTTCCACCTGGCGTTTGAAAGGCCAGCCACAGCGCCTGGACACTGGGGATGGCAATGAACAGGGTGAGGAAGAGGGCCGCCGGCATCAGCAGCGCCAGCGGCAGCAGCCACTCCGGCGCCTTTCCCTTCCCCATCGGGATCTCCCCTCAAGCTTTATTCCCTCGTTTTTGTTCCAGAGCCTGGTAAAGCCCAGTATAGGGGACGCGCCTTCGGCGCGTCCCCTATACTCAGAAACTTCACTTCCTTCAGAAGAGAAAACAGGGCCGGGAGACTTCCCCCGGTTTTCAGCGAACCTGGCATGGCCCGGTGCTGGGTGGATCTGGCGGCCAGCAGGCCGCGCCGGTTTCGTTCAGGATCGCCTGGAGCTTGCCCGCTTCCTCCTGAAGGACCTTTTGAATGTCTTCCCCCTTCAGGACAATCCGCTCCAGCGTGTCTCGGTTGACTTTATTGAATTCACCCGCCTTCCCGCCCAGACCCACCGGCAGAAGGGCCGGGATCGCATCCGGAGCGCTGGACTGCTTCACCACCGCCTCTCCTTCCAGCCGTACATGGACCGGCATGTCCGCCGGCATCGGGATGTCCAGGATCGGGAAGAAGGCCACCTCCCGGAGAATCGTCAGCTGGGTCTCTGGACGGGTAAGGAATTCGATGAGCGCTTCTGCTCCCTCCCGGTTCGGCGCGCCTTTCACGATCCCCAGGCAGGCCAGGACCGGCATGAAACCCCGGCCTTTAGGGCCTGCCGGGACCGGTGCGGCGATGAAGTCGTCCGGACGCTCCTTGAAGGCGTTGACCAGCCGGGCCGTGTGATCCCAGGCGATCCACACCTCCTCGGCCAGCAGCGGCTCCTGCATGAAATCATAGGTGGTGGATTGCGGGTTGACGTGCTCCCAGAGGGCCTTGAAAGCCCTCCACATCTCCACCGCCTCAGGGCTCTTATACGTCGTCACGAAGGCGCCCGTGTAGGAGGGGTAGAGATAGCCCTGTACGAAGCGGTGGATCAGGCCCTTTGGGCCCAGCGGGAAACCCAGCTTGCGTTCCCCGGTCGCTTTATGGATGTTCTCCCCCCACTGGCGGAGCTGATCCCAGGTCAGGGCGTTGAGATCCGCACCGGCCGGGAGGTAATCCAGGGCTTTCTTGTTGATCGCCAGGATGTAGGTCGCCTGCATCCAGGGGATGCAATACTGACGATCGGTGCCCAGCTTCCCCAGCTCCACGAACTGGGCGATCATCGGGCGATCCTTCAGGCGCTCCATCAGGGAGGTCAGATCTTCAAGGGCGTTATCTTTCAACAGGGTAACGAAGTTCCCGTGCAGCGCCCCCACCACATCGACGGTAACTTTCCCGGCCTGGATCTCAGCCCGGATCCGGTCATGGAAAGGTCCCTCATCTTCGGGGATGAACTCCACCGGAGCTCCGAAGGGCTTGAGGATCACATTCCGCATCTTCTCCGCTTCCTCCACCGGCCGCAGCTGGGTGGAAAGGAAAAGGACCGGCTTTGGGGGGGCCGCAGGAGTGGCTGTGGGAGTGGGTGGGAGCGGCGTGGGTGAAGGAGCCGCCGGAGGAGCAGGGGTGGGCGTCGGCGTAGCGGCCGGTTGACAGGCCAGAAGAAGGGCCAGGAGGGACAGGAAGAGGGTCCAGAGCCATCGATTCCGCATGGCGCACCTCCTCTTTTATGTCGGGATATCCTCCGGCAATACCAGCCCGGTCAGAGCAGCAATCCGCTCCGCTGTCCGGCGAACCGCCGTCTCCAGAGGGCGGCGCTGCGCGAGCACTTCCTCCACCAGCGCCTGCCATTCCTCGGATACCCGGGCGTAGGCTGCCAGAGACGGCCGTGGCCGCCCCTGCCCGACCATCTGGAGTGTTCGGGCCAGAAATCCTTCCCGCTCGCCCGCCAGGCGGGATGCCGCCGGGATCCAGGGGGGATGGCGGGAGGTGGATCGCGCAAAGGCGTTCAAGGTCTCTTCTTCGGTCGCCAGCCGCAGCAACGCCAGGGCCAGATCCGGATGGCGGGACTGGCGGTAGATCCCGAAAACCATACCACCCATCAGACCCACCGGCCGCCCATGGGGGCCCGCCGGGATGGGGATCGCAACGATCCGCTGCAGGAACTCCGCCTCGCTCCAACCCGTGGACTGACGGATTAGCTCCGCTTCGTACGTTCCTCCCACAGCCATCGCCACTCGCCCCTCTGCCAGCCAGAGCGCTGCCTGCTCTCGATGGAACGCGATAACCTCCGGCGGCATCAGGCGATGTTCCCAGATCAACGACCGTAGAAAGGCCAGCACCTCATACGTCGCCGGTTGATCCATCACCACCTGTCCCCCGGCCACCAGCTCACCGCCATTGGCCCAGAGGAAAGGAAGGGTCTGGTAGGTGGTGGTCTCCCCACCCGCTCGCCCGGCGACCATCGCCATCGGATACATGCCGAGGCCATAGCGCCTCCGGACATCCGGTTGCTGGAAATAATGGCCGACTTGCAGGAGGTCTTCCCAGGTGGCTGGTGGACGCCATCCCTCCGCCTCCAGCCAATCTCGACGCATCCAGAGAACGCTGACATCCATACTGATGGGAATGGCATAGAGGCGCCCATCGAGGACGCAGGCTGTTCGAGGTCCTGGCATCAGCCAGGCGATGGCCTGAGCTTCCCACGCCGGGTCGATCTCTCCGATCGCGCGAAGGTAACGAAGGGCAACGAATTCGGCCAGCCATGCGGAATCGAGGATCGAGAGATCCGGCGCTTCCCCATTCCCAACCGCTTCGATCAGGGTGGAACGAAGCTGGAGGAAAGGGACTTCCTGGACTGCCAGCTCCAGAGGGCGATGGGGATGCTCTGCATTCCAGCGGCTCACCGCCCGATCCAGAGGGATCCGCCAGCGAGGATGCGAAAGGACCACCCGCAACACCACCGGCGCGCTGCCCCGACCGTTTCGGGGGGCTGCGAACGTCCCCCGACCACGCTGGCGAACGATCAGACCTTCTCGCGCCAGATCCTCTAACGCCTGGCGAACCGGCGCCCGGCTCACCTGATAACGTGCACAGAGCTCGGCCTCTGTAGGCAGGCGTTCTCCAGGCCGGAAACGACCCTCCAGGATCTCTGACCGCAGGATCTCCTTCAACTGCTCATGAATAGGGATGGCACTCGTCGGATCCAGTTTTCGCCGGGCTGGCATACGCACGTTCTCCGGATCAAGCGATCAGAATGGGGGGACGGAGAAAACGCTGAGGATGAGCTCTCCTCCGTCCCCCCGGGATCTGCAATATCTGGAAGCCTTCAGGCACAATTTGTTATAATGTTATAAGAATATTGGATCCCTGTCAAGGGAATGAAGACTGAGGTTCGGATATGAGTTGGAACATGGGGTTGCCGGGGGTGTCCTGACCTCGCTCCCGGCAGCGAAGTCGCTCTCCCCCTTCACGCTCCCGACCGAAGCGTCAGGAAGGAGGAGGGGTGGCCCAAAGGGCCAGGAGAGGGATGAGGAACCCCACACCCCAACTTATGTCCGAACTTCATGAAGGAAATTTCTGTGGGAAGCACTCTTCGCCTGCGTAGTGCTTCGTCCAGATTTGTTTTGAGGATATGAGGGGGTGTGGGCCAATGGCCCCACCCCCCTTTAAAGATAATTTTGGGGGCGAGCGGGGCGCCTTCAGCGCCTGGCTCGCCCCCAAACCACCAGGGGACCAAAACCAAAAATCAAATCTGGAGGGAGCAGTAGTTACGGTGGAGGGGTTTGGGTTCTTTGGGATCAGAATTGCGCGGTGATCTTCCATCCCGGGTTTTGAGAGCTGGGATGGCCACCCGAAGGCGGCCGTCCCAGCCCCGATTTTTATCCCACAGCCCTCTGGACCACAGATGGAGGGAGATAAGGGGAATAGAGTGACAAGCCGTCCCTATGGGGCTCATGCAGGTTTAAGGGAGATTACCCGAAAATGCGATCGAGAGCAATCATCCCAGCAATCGCCGCCGCCGTTCCAGTTCAATACGGAAGCGCTCCAACAGCTCCCATTCCCCGGTCTCCTCCAGGATGCGCATCTGCTGGGCATCCCAATCCCGGTGGAGATTCCCCCACACCGGCTTTCCGGTTCGCCGCCGATACCATGCATAGT
>JAEVEY010000067.1:0-9779 GCA_016842045.1 Candidatus Thermoflexus sinensis
CGGGCGCCTTCGGCGCCCGGCTCGCCCCCAAAATCTCTTTTCTCCCCCCTCCCCACGGCCCAAAGGGCCGTGGGGAGGGGGGAGAAAGGGGGGTGGGGCCATTCCGTTCCACCTTTAGAGCTTTCAACTGCGTAACTCCTACCTAATTTAAGGAGGGGCCTATGGCCGTGCAAGCGAAGCCCATGTACTGGAACGAAGAAATGGAGACCATGCCGCGGGACCGCCTGGAGCGGCTGCAGTTAGAGCGGCTCCAGCGCATCGTGGATTACGTCTACCATCGGGTCCCGCACTACCGGCGGAAGATGGATGAGGCCGGGGTGAAGCCATCGGATATCCGGCACCTCCAGGATATCACGAAGCTCCCCTTTACCTCCAAAGCTGACCTGCGGGAGACTTATCCTTTCGGGATGTTCGCTGTCCCCCTGAACGAGGTGATCCGGATCCATGCCTCCTCCGGGACCACCGGGAAGCCGACGGTGGTGGGTTACACCCGCAACGATCTTGAGGTATGGGCGGAGGTGTGCGCGCGCTGCCTGGTGCTCTCGGGGGCCCGGCCGGGGGAGGTTTTCCAGAACGCCTACGGCTACGGCCTGTTCACCGGCGGCCTGGGGATGCACTACGGCGCGGAGAAGCTCGGGATGGTGGTGGTGCCGGTTTCCGGCGGCAACACCAGCCGCCAGCTGATGATCCTGAAGGACTTCGGCACCCACGTGATGGCCTGCACACCTTCTTACGCCCTGGTGATCGCCGATGCCCTCCTGGCCAACGGCTATCGCCCGGGCGATCTCAACCTGCGGGTCTTCATCCTGGGCGCTGAGCCGTGGACCGAAGGGATGCGTCGGGAGATCGAGGAGAAGCTGGGCGTCCACGCGGTCAACATCTACGGCCTCAGCGAGGTCATCGGGCCCGGCGTCTCGAACGAGTGCGTCGAGGGCAAGAACGGTTCCCATATTTTTGAGGATCACTTCCTGGTGGAAGTCGTGAACCCGGCCACCGGTGAGCCGGTCCCGCCCGGAACCGTGGGGGAGCTGGTCTTCACCACCCTGACCAAGGAGGCCATGCCGGTGATCCGCTATCGGACCGGCGATCTGGCTTCGGTGGACCCGACGCCATGCCCCGCCTGCGGGCGGACCCTTGCGCGGATGTCGCGGGTGCTGGGACGGACCGATGATATGCTGATCATCCGCGGCATCAATGTGTTCCCCTCTCAGGTGGAGGCTGCCCTGGTGGGCCTGCCGAATCTCGCTCCGCACTATCAGCTCGTTGTAACGCGAGAGGGCCGGCTGGATCAGCTTGAGGTGAAGGTGGAGGTGACCGAGGAGTTCTTCCGGCAGGTGGGCGGCGAACTGTTAGCCGGGGAGATTTTCGAGAGCCTGGAGGCCGTTCAGGGCTTGCGGGAGAAGGTGAATCAGACCCTCGATGAGGCCCTGGGGATCCACGTCCGGGTGACACTGGCTCCCCCGAGCACCCTGCCACGCAGCGAGGGCGGGAAGCTGCGTCGGGTGGTGGATCTGCGGCCAAAGGATTGATCAAATCGAGTGTGGGCCACGGAAGGTGGTACACACTCGATGGTCGCCTCTGTCAAAAGGGTTGAGAGAGTAAAGACGCATCTTTCCACGGGCCAATGGGATTGGAGCCTTCCAGGATGAACCGGCTGGCGGTCTCCCTCCTGGGGATCGGGCTGGCTCTGATCGAGATCCTGATGCCGATCTCCCTTGCCGACGCCCAACCAGGCGGTGGAGCTTCCTCCCCCACCCCACCGCCTGGTTGGCCCTTCCCGCCACCAGGGAGGACCTTCGCTTCGCTGGCCGAATTGTGGGCTGGTCAGGCGGAGTGGGTGCTGGAGGAATTCGATACGGGCCTGCCGGTTGGAGAATCGGATACCGTCTATCGGGGTGGAACGGAGTTCTGGTCCTACCTGCACGCCAGTTTCCCATCAGCAGGCGTTGTGGATTCCTGCGGGAACCCAGTTCCTTTTCCGGGCTGTGTCACCCTCTGGCGCAGCGTTGATGGGGGTCGGCGTTTCACGCTGGAGCGGCCCGCATGCCTGATCCCCTGCCAGAAGTGCCCCTGTGATCCGATTCGGGATCATGTCGACCAGCAACAATATCCCCGTGTGTTCTTCGCACGGGGCCGCGCCTATATGGTCTATGAGTGGGGTGGTGCCGTATATCTTCGAATCTCTTACGATGGCCTGAACTGGTCTCCCTCCCTGCGCATCCCGGGAACCGGATGGTCCCGCAACCTCCGCCGATGTCCGCCGGCCGAGCGAGTGGGAGAACATCCGCACATCCCTTCAGAGCGGGAATACGGTGATTGCCTGGCAGGCGGACCGCCAGGCCTCTACGTGGATGGGAACCGCTTATATGTGTTCGTGAACCTGGGGCGCAGCCCGGGCCATATGGGATGCTTCGTCGGGCCAGCATCGCTATCTCCATATGGATGGCGGCGATGTCGCTTTAACCCGCTGCTCAGCCCATATGACGGCTACGGCCCTCTGGATCTCACCGGACCAGCGGCCAACCCTTACTTCGAGTTCCGGACGATGTCGGCTGCGGATCTAATTCGGGAAGGAAATCGCTACTATATGGTGTATGAAGGGATCCGAGGGCCCAGCCGGGTGGGCGTCGGTGACGATCAGTTCGGGTTGGGTCTGGCCCGCAGCCAGGGCCCACGCCTGGATGGTCCATGGGAGAAATTCCCGGGCAACCCGATTCTGATGGATCTGCCAGGCAATGTCGGAATTGGGCACGCTGATCTGGTGCAGGTAGGGCCAGCGATCTATCTCTATACGGCGACATCTTCCACCACCCGGGGCCGCTATGTGCTGGTGAGAAAATAGACCGATTGTAGCATTCGCTCTGCCCTCCCCTATCCTCTCCTCCCCGTGGTCCAGGGAGTTGTGGGGAGGAGGGGATAAGGAAGTTTTTGATCATGGAACAATGCCTTCAGCAACCTTCCCCTCTCAAAAACTCCTCGCCATAATCACACAACAAATATGGATGGGGCGATGCGATGCGGGATGCTTTTATGAGCACGCTGGGATTAGAGGGAGAGATCCTGGGCCCCGGACGCGCCCGAGTGTGGGGGGTCGTGCGCCCGGAGCACCTGAACCTCCACGGAACCGCCCACGGGGGATTCCTTTACACCCTGGCCGATGCCGCCTTCGCCCTCGCCTCTAACTCCCATGGGGTCCGGGCGGTCGCCCTTTCCACCCGTATGGAATACTTCCGACCTGTTCAGGCTGGGGAGCCTGTGGAAGCGATCGCCGAGGAGATCCACCGGGGAAACCGGACCGCCCTCTATCAGGTGGAGGTGCGACGCGGCGAGGAGCTCGTCGCGCTGTTCACCGGGTGGGTGTATCGTTTTTCATAAGGATGAGGGCAGCCCCCCATCGGGAGTCGTGCTCGCCGGGTGATCGAGATCACCTCTCCCCGGGGACCGAGCCGAAGGCCCTCGGCTCATCCTCAAACTCCCTGAAACATGTCTGTTGCGTAATTTTCTGAGGGAAGAGCGCGGCAGGGACTCATTCCTTCCAGGCATCACCACCCGTAATTCGCCCCAGCTCTCGAACCGGACTTCAGGCAAACGTTTGGATCCTCCCGTCCAGCCCCTGCCGGGGAAAGAGAGGGCTTTTCCGTCCTCATACGGTTCAGGTCCGGCGGATGGCCCCACCCCCTGGATCCCCCCTCTCCACGGCCCGAAGGATGTGGGGGGCGAGAACGCTCAGAATGAAAAAGCCCTGGGGGAAAGATGCTCTGGCGCTGAGTTGCGTTACAATATCCCGGGAGACCTGTCCATGGAGGCATCGATGAGCGGAAAGCCTTTCGACATCAAGGACCTTTCCCTGGCGGAGCAGGGACTGAAGCGGATTGAGTGGGCGGATCGGGAGATGCCGGTGCTGCGCCGCATCCGGGAGCGCTTTGAACGCGAACGCCCACTAACCGGGATCCGCATTTCCGCCTGCCTGCATGTGACAACGGAGACCGCCAATCTCGTGCGGACGCTGCAGGCCGGTGGGGCAGAGGTGGCCCTGTGCGCCAGCAATCCCCTGAGCACCCAGGATGATGTGGCGGCCGCCCTGGTGCGCTTCTTCGAGATCCCTGTCTTCGCGATCAAGGGGGAAGACACCGCCACCTACTATCGCCATATCCAGTCATGCCTTGCCCATCGGCCCCATATCACGATGGACGATGGGGCAGATCTGGTCAGCACGCTCCACAAAGAGCGGCCGGCCTGGATGGCGGAGATCCTGGGCGGGACCGAGGAGACGACCACGGGGGTGATCCGCCTGCGGGCGATGGCCCGGGAGGGGGTGCTGGCTTATCCGATCATCGCCGTCAATGATGCGTTGACCAAACATCTCTTCGACAACCGCTACGGCACAGGCCAGTCCACCATCGATGGGATCCTGCGAGCGACGAACATCCTGCTGGCAGGGCGCGTGGTGGTGGTGGCTGGCTACGGCTGGTGCGGCCGCGGCATCGCCATGCGGGCCCGGGGGATGGGCGCCCACGTCATCGTCACAGAGGTGGACCCCTTGCGGGCGCTGGAGGCGGTCATGGATGGCTTCCGGGTGCTCCCGATGATCGAGGCAGCCCGGGAGGGGGATCTCTTCATCACCGCCACGGGGAACATCCACATTCTGGACCGCCCGCACTTTGAGGTGATGAAGGATGGAGCGATCCTGGCCAACGCCGGGCATTTCAACGTGGAGATCAACATCCCGGCCCTTCAGGAGATGAGCATAGGGGAGCCGCGGCGGGTGCGGGAGTTCGTGGAGGAATACACTCTGAAAGATGGGCGCCGGCTCTACCTGCTGGCGGAGGGGCGGCTGGTGAACCTGGCCGCCGCGGAGGGCCACCCCAGCGCCGTGATGGATATGTCCTTCGCCAATCAGGCCCTGTCCGTGGAATATCTGGCTCGCAACGGACGCTCCCTGGAGCGCCAGGTTTACCCGGTCCCCCGGGAGATCGACCAGGCCGTCGCCCGCTTAAAGCTGGAGACCATGGGGATCCGGATCGATTCGCTGACGCCGGAGCAGGAGCGCTATCTGGCTTCGTGGGAGGAGGGCACATAGGCTTCACGCTTCGCTCACGGTCGGGCACGAGGTAAAGAGGTAAAGGGGAAAGCCCCTTTCGTGTTTATCATAATCATAGAGAGGCTTTTCGGATCCCCTCCCCTGGCCTCCCGGGCCACCGGGAGGGGGAACCTGGAGGTTTCCGGGGCGGGTGGTGTCGTCCAGGATGGCACCACCCCCCTTCCGAAACCCTGGATCGAAGGAACACGCGGCTCCAATCGCACGGGGTTTTGCAGGGAGAAATGGAGGGATTCGCCGGGATGCCCGAGCTGATCGTGGTAGGCGGTGGGCTGGCCGGGTCGGAGGCCGCCTGGCAGGCAGCGCAACGGGGCATTCGCGTCTGGCTGTATGAGATGCGGCCTCGCCGGTTCACACCGGCCCACACCACCGAATGGCTGGCCGAGATCATCTGTTCCAACTCCCTGGGCTCCGATGAGCTGGAGAACGCCTCGGGGCTTCTGAAGGCGGAGCTGCGGCGCCTGGGCTCGCTGCTGATGACCTGCGCCGATCGCACGGCGGTGCCCGCCGGCAAGGCCCTCGCCGTGGACCGGGAGCTCTTCGCCCGTTGCGTGACGGAGCACATCGAAAACCACCCGCTGATCACCGTGATCCGGGAGGAAGTGACCGGGATCCCCGATCGCCCGTGCATCATCGCCACAGGCCCCCTGACCTCGGACGCCCTCGCGGCTGCCATCCAGCGGCTCACCGGTCAGGAGTATCTCTATTTCTATGACGCGATCTCCCCGATTGTGGCCGCTGATTCCATCGATATGTCGATCTGCTTCAGGGGTTCCCGCTACGGCCGGGGCCAGGAGCCCGACGGGGATTACATCAATTGTCCGATGACCAGGGAAGAATACGACGCCTTCGTAGATGCCCTGATCCATGCCGAAACCATCGAGCTGCGGGATTTCGAGAAGGAGGATCCGCGGTTCTTTGAGGCGTGTCTGCCGATCGAGGTGCTGGCGAAGCGCGGGCGCGACGCCCTGGCTTACGGCCCGCTGCGGCCCACCGGGTTAATCGACCCCCGCACCGGCCGCATGCCCTACGCCGTCGTCCAGCTGCGGCGAGACAATCGGGCAGGAACGATGTATAGCATGGTGGGGTTCCAGACAAACCTGAAGTGGCCGGAGCAGCGGCGGGTGTTCCGGATGATCCCTGGCCTGCAGAACGCGGAGTTCCTGCGCTATGGCCAGATGCACCGCAACACCTACATCAACGCGCCGGCCCTCCTGGAGCCCACCATGCAGTTCCGGGGGCGACCGGATCTCTTCTTCGCCGGGCAGATCACAGGGGCCGAGGGCTACGTGGGGAACATCGCCACCGGGCTGGTGGCCGGGGTCAATGCCGCCCGTCTGTTGAAGGGCCAGCCGCCGCTGGTCTTTCCGATCACCACCATGATCGGGGCCCTGTGCGATTATCTGGCCCACGCCGACCCGCGGGACTTCCAGCCCATGAAAGCGAACTTCGGCCTGCTGCCGCCGCTGGACCGGCCGGTCCGGGACAAGCGAGCGCGGGCCCTGGCCTACGCGCGACGCGCGCTAACGGACCTCGAACGGTTCTGGGTGGAGAGCGGCGAAGCGGCGCATTCCGGGTGATTTCACAACGGCTACGCGGAGAGGAATCCCCCATCCACGGGGATCAGGGCTCCGGTCACATAGCTGGCCATGTCCGAGACCAGGAAGAGCACCACGCGGGCCACCTCATCCGGATCGCCCCAGCGCCTCAGGGGGAGCCTTCGCTGGAAATCGTAGCCCGCAAGCCACCACCGCGGATGCAGCGAACGCAACGCCCGGCGGATCAACCGTTGTGTGCCGGGTGTGCGGATCCCGCCCGGAAGGATTGCATTCACCCGAAAGCCCCATTTCCCGTAGTCCCGGGCCAGCCCGCGGGTCAGCGCCAGTATCCCTGCCTTGCTCACCGTGTATGGGATCAGATCACTCTGGAAGGGTAGAACCGCTTCGATGGTTCCCACGTTGACGATCACCCCGCCCTTCCGACCCCGACGGGCGATCATCCCCTGGCACATCCAGAACGCCGCCTTCAGGTTCACCCGCAGCACACGCTCCAGAAAATCCGGATCAACCTCCAGGTATTCATGGAACGGGTAAATCCCGGCGTTATTCACCAGGATATCGGGGACCTGAGGATCCGGCAGGCTCTTCCAGAAGGCCCGGATCGCCTCCTCAGAGCTCAGATCCATCTGAAACGGATGAGCCTCAACCCCTATGGAGCGAAGGCGATCCGCCAGGTGATCCAGCGCCTCCTTCTGGATATCCACCAGCAGCATGGTGGCGCCCGCTTCCGCGAGCCGCAACGCGATCGCCTCCCCGATCCCGGAGGCCGCCCCGGTGACGAGGGCTCGACGTCCGCGCAGCGAGATCAGATCGGCCATCGAAGCCATCCCTTCTCCACCCCTAAGTTTCTTTCTCCCTCAGAGAGGGTCTGAAAATTGGCTTGACGGGAAAGTGGAGCGTCCGGGATCTCCCATCCCTCCTGGCGCATGGTTTCTTCCTCAGCCTGCACTTCCCCAGGCCGGGCATAATCCCCCGTGCCCTTCTGAATCAGCGCCGCGCCCCTCCCCGCCCTGCCATCCATCCCATCCCGGCCGCAAGCAACATCGGCAGCAGGAAGAGCATGTGGATCATCCAGCTCTTTGGATCGATAAGCAAGCGGATCAGGTCTATCCCCGGCCGCTGAGCCGGAGGCACCAGGCCGCGCATGCGATCGATCACCGGAGGCATCCACTCCGGCCTCGGCGGCATGATCATCCAGAACCCGATCCACGCCGTCAGCCAGCCCAGCGCGATGCCCGTGAACAGCAGGCGCCCTAAGGCCGCTCCCTGCTTCCACAGGAGGATCCCGGCGATCAGCGTGAACAGCACAGGCAACGGCCAGAGAAGCACGGGGACGATGAACCCCATAGCGGCAAACGGGTTGGCGGAACGCTGGGCGGCCTCGGTGACCACTATAGTTACCCGTGCAAAAAGGGCGGCATATACCAGCGCCGCCACCGCTGACCATATCCCCGCCACCGGGCGGACCCGACGCCCGGTCCAGAGGGCCCATGCGATCGCGAGGAACAGCGCAGCCAGGGGAAGGCCAAGGGAGAGGATGACCCACCATCCCTCATAACTTTGGGAAGTGCCAACGCCGAGGGCGAGGCTAGAGAAGAGAAGCCATAAGCCAATCAACGTCACCAGTATCCTTGCCGCAATTCGAACGATTCGCATGCTCATCCCCCTTCAAACCGGATTTGAACCCAACTTTGTGATCCCTCTGGGCCGTGGGAAGGGGGACGGAGATCAGAGGCTGCGCTCCGGAGCTTCCGAAACATCTACCTCCGGACGCCATCGAAGATACGTGATCCACAACCCGATGACCCATAAACTGGCCAGCGCCAGGGCCAGCCCATACCTCGCGCGTCCGCGTGGGGGGCTCCGTCCATCCATCGTCCGGGCGATCCGGTCCCAGAGCCAGCGGAAGGGAATCAGAGCGAGCAACGCCATCCCATCGGTCGGATCCAGCGCGAACGCGACAGGACGGCCGAGGGCCGCTGAGGCCCATGAGGAGATCCGAATATCCTGAGCTCGAAGGCCCTGTCACACTCCTTCCATCCCCGGCGCCCTCACCGCTTCGCCCATCCCCCCGGGCCGACGGCGGGCGGTTGAGGTTTTCCCGCCAGCCCTGATCTCTCCGCCCGGAGCAAGCCTCCGCGTTGAAATCCGAACGCCTCCCACGCCCGGCCTCCGGAAAGCCATGCCCTTTTTTATCCCCCCAGCACCCCGCGGACCGCCCTTCGCAGCTCCTCCTGATCCCCGGGAGAGAGGGAAGGCGAACTCTCTGTAAACGAGGGCAACTGCACCACGGTGATGTTCCACGCGTTCGCCAGGTCCCGGAGATTTGTCACCGTATGGTCCCACTCCTGATTGATCACCAGGATCTTGGCCGTGTAGGTGCCCAGATACTCCCGGGCGCAGGCGGCGTTCAATTCCCTCAGCCCATCTTTCTCCTTCGCCTTTTTGCCGGTCTTCGCCTGGATCACGCCAACCTGATTCCCCAGCCGCACCACCAGGTCCACCTCCAGCGCGCCCCCAAGGAGCACCCCCCGTTTCACCTCATCCACCCATCCGACCAGGGCGCTTTCGATCGCCTCCTCGAACTGGGTTCCGAGATCCGAGAACCTCGGCTTGCGGGTCTCATAATCGCCCACATGGGCGCGGAGGTAGTCATCGATCGTGATCAGGCCCGGCAACACCTCGTCGCCGCCCTTCTGATAATCACCGGCCACGAACTCATAGCGATAGAGTCTGGACTGACGCCCTTCGCTCTGAAGGTAAACAAAGGGAGCACCCAGGGCCATGGCGATCTGGTAGGCGGCCAGCACCATGGTCTTCGTGCCGCCCGTCAGGTTGAACACCAGCGCCGATCCCGTCCAACCCTGATCCCGGATGTAACCTTCCAGATCCGCCCGGGCCCGCTGGATATCGTAAGGATCCGTTGAGAGCATGTGCACGCGGACCCCATCCCTTTCCACCAGCCTCTTCAGCCGATTGGCGGTGGCTTCCGTGCGCTTCGTGTAAAGAAGGAGGACTTCATCCGGCTGGATGCGGCGGATCGGAAGCAGGTTGGGGATGGGCTGCTCGCCGATCAGAGAGATCATCACGGTCATCACTCGCCTCCTCTCTCCGCAGCGCTA
>JAEVEY010000067.1:10626-12458 GCA_016842045.1 Candidatus Thermoflexus sinensis
AAGGAGAGGCGCTCGGGGCTGGAATCCTCCACCGCGAGCAGGCCGACGCCGATCCCCGCTTCCCCGCTGGCGGATAAGAAAAGGGGATTGAAAGCTTTCTGCCGCTCGATCTCCTCCGCGGAGCCCCGGCGCATCGTCAGGGTAACTTCCACCGAGCGGCCCCGGTCGTTGACCTCGCGCACGGTGACGAAATAGGAACCCAGGATCCCGGTTTCCCCCATCGTCAGCCGGCCGGGCACGGCCTGGACTTCCGTCAGGCTCCAGCGCACGAGGATGGGCGTCGGGGGTTCCGGAGGTTCCGAAGGAGCTGGCGGCGCATACGATGTCCTGACGCACCCGCTCAGAAGCCCGAGCATCGCCCCAAGAAGAGACCAGCGGCCCATCGCCCCTCCTTTCCATAGCATCCATCGCCTCGCGCCATCGCCATGCGCTCCTGGTTCCCGCTGGCGCCGCATCGCCCCGAAGGGCGCAGCGGATCGGGCCCTCTCTACGGGCCGGCGTGCCGAAGGATCAGGGGGAGGTAGAGACAGGAACGCGAAGCGCGAGCCCGATCGGCCAGCTCCGAGGCCAGATCCAGCACCTCATACTCATTGTATTTCATCGGGCCGTAACGCATGAAGGCGAACAGGCGCAGGCCCCGGCGTCTCATCTCCCCCAGCCACATCGGATCGCTCATCCGCAACAGATCGCTGCGCATCACGTCCAGACGCTCCGCGTAAGGGATCCCCGGGTTGTAATGGGCGAGGCCGATGGGCTTTCCGTAGGGTTCGAAGAACGCCACGTTGATCTGGATCTGCTCGGGGTTGCCCAGGCCCCCGTTTTCGTGGGGGAGTTTCCCGATCATGCTCTGGAAGAAGATCCAGTCCGATTGAGCGATCAGAGGATCGAAGAGATGGATCAGGCTGCGGCCGGCCTTTTCCTCCGGGGTGTTGATGTCGAACGTCGCCAGCCAGCCCCCGAAGCCGATTCCCACCCGGGCATGCGGCGCGTGACTGCGAATGGCGGCCATCGCCTCCGCCAGGCGGGGGATCAGGGCGTCGTAATATTCCCGCGTGATCGCGTTGTAGCGATCGGAGTAAGCGAGGGGATCGGCGCATGAGGGATCGTAGCGACAGGCCGGGTAGGTGGAGAACTCGGTGGCCAGGACGAAATAGACGGTCCGCGGGTAATCGGCCAGCATCGCGGCGAGGGTTGCCACATCGCTTACGAAGGTTGGGGAGAGGTGGTAGTCCCCATAGGTCGGGGGGCCGTAGGAGGGGTTCTGACCGTCATAGTTCTCCCAGGTGATGATCATCAGCCCGTAGCCCTGCGCGCCCCATTCGGCGAAACGCCCCCGGGCATCCCAGTCATAGAAATATGAGAGGTCGCCGCGGACCTGACCGGAGGCGGGGTCGCGGTAGCCATTCAGCCATGCGACCACCAGATCCGGCCGGATGGCCTGGAGGACCGGCGGGGCGTCGGGATCGTAGCCGTTGATCAGGCGTTCGGGGTCCTCACCCAGGCCGATGTAGAACGCGGCCGGGCATGCGGGGGGAGCCGGGAGGGGGGTGAGCTCGCTGTGGGCGGGTCTCATCGCGAGGGCGGTCTCGATCGGCCGCCTCGCCGATTGGGCTTGCGGGTAGAGCCCGCCGGGATCGGGCGCGGAGGTGGAGAGGGAGAAGAGCCCACCGGCCAGGGCGAACCAGATCCGAACGGCCAGCTTTGAAGAAGCCATCGGCAGCTTTTCCCCACGCGTTAGATTGGAACGCCACCCTGGCTTTTCTTCTTTCCTTCCCCTGCAACCTGAGCGAAAGCGAGCGGCTGGAGAAGAACGGATGGGTTTCAATGCCACC
>JAEVEY010000121.1 GCA_016842045.1 Candidatus Thermoflexus sinensis
AGGTGAGCAGGCCATGGGCGGCCCCCGGTTGCGTTACCTGATCCTGGATCTGGATGATACGCTGTATCCCCGCCACTCCGGGTTGATGGATCTCATCAGCGAGCGGATCGGCCGCTACATGGTGGAGCGCCTGGGATTCCCTCCGGCTCAGGCGGAGGCCTTGCGCCAGCGCTACTATGCCCGGTATGGCACCACCCTGCGAGGGTTAATGGAGGAATACCGGATCGACCCGGAGGATTACCTCGCTTACGTTCACGACGTGCCGCTGGACGCTTATATCCAGCCCAATCCGGCCCTCAATCAGATGCTGGGCCGGATCCCCCTGACGAAGGTGATTTTCACGAACGCCAGCGAGGAGCATGCCCGGCGGGTGATCGAGCGCCTGGGGATCGCCCATCATTTCCCCATCATCCTGGATGTCCGCCGCCTGGAGTATTACAACAAGCCGGATCCAGAGGCGTATCGACGGATCCTTCAGCACCTGGGCGCCCATGGGCCGGAGTGCATCTTCGTGGACGACTCCGCCCGCAATCTCCGCCCGGCGCGGGCGCTGGGGATGATCACCATCCTGGTGGGTGACCATCCGGAGGACGGGGCGGATTTCCACGTTTCGGACATCCTGAGCATCGAGCCGGTGATCCAGCGCCTGCTTCTGGAGCGCAATGGGGATGTGAGGGATTAACCGGATGGGGCCGCCGAAGGCGGCCCCATCCGGTTTAGAAGTTACGCAGTTGGTTTTCTCCTGGGGGTTTTGGGGAGAGTCGCGCGCCGAAGGCGCGCGACTCCCCCCAAAATATATTTGGGGTGGGGCCCTTCTACCTCTTCTCGCGAGCCCCGAACTGCGTAACTCCTGCGGTTATAGAGAGGGCACGGCCCTCGCTTTATGCGCCTTTCTCGTTGCGTGCTTTCTCCAGATGGCGAAGCCACGCCCGTCCCTGCCGGGCTGCTCCCCAATCGACCAGGCCGGGCATTGTCCGGTTGATCCAGATCGCTGGGACGTAGCGAGCGGGGATCACGATCTCGCGCACCGGCCGGCGCAGCGCCCGCGCGATCGCCCGGGCGACCGCCTCGGGATCCAGCCCTCCGGGCACCTCGCCCGGATCCACCGCCAGCCCGCTGGCCACCCGTCCGAACTCGGTGCGAACCGGTCCGGGGCTGATCACGGTGACGTGAATGCCGTGCGGTTCCAGCTCGCGGCGCAATCCCTCGCTGAACCCCACCACTGCGAACTTTGTGGCGGAATAGACCGTGAGCGGTGGCGCGGAGATGTATCCGGCCACGGAGGCAATGTTGATGATGTGCCCGCGCCCCCGACGCCGCATGCCTGGCAATACCAGCTGAACCAGATGGATCATGGCCAGGACGTTCACGGTGAACATTCGCTCGATCACTTCCCAGGGGGTCTCCTCTACGGTCCCATAGTAACCGAAGCCGGCGTTGTTGATCAGCACCTCCACCGGCCCCCATGTCTCCTCAACCCGGCGCACCAGGGCCTGGCGATCGGAGGGGTTTGTGAGGTCTGCCGGGATCACCAGGGCCGTGCCGCCCCGGGCGCGGATCTCATGGGCCAGGGCTTCCAGGCGATCCTGACGCCGGGCGGTGAGGACCACGCGCATGCCCTGGCGGGCCAGCCATCGAGCGGTGGCCGCCCCAATCCCGCTGCTCGCCCCTGTGATCAGCACAGTTCGTTCCTCCATCTGTATTCCTCCTCGGATTCGGGATCGGCGGATCCCCAGCATTCTGCGGCTTTGTCTGGTTTTCCGCTGGGGTTTCCGGAGGTTGGGCCGGGGACCGAAGGCTCCCGGCCCAGCGAGAAGCTACCCTGTATTGTAGTGGATGCCCCTTTCCCGGAGTGGAAAGCCACGGAGAAACCTTAGGACTGGACTTTGGACAAGCTCCTCCCTTTCCTCAGGATGGGGGATTGGGGGCGTTCCCCCCTCCCCGCGGCCCTTTGGGCCGCGGGGAGGGGGGAAGGGGGGAGGGGCTTGCCTCGCGCAAGGGAAGGGCCTGAACGAGAAATCAGACGGCCCGTTTGTCCAAAGTCCAATTTAGGAGAGGTAAGGAGGATTGTAACAATGGCTATGGTTGACGGTCCCGGAAAGTCCTCTTAAAATGCTTGCCGTGGGCTTCTGCTTCATGGTGCAGCCAGGAAACGCCCTGAGGGAGGACATTTCTGAGGAGAGAGCGTTCGTCCATGCAACGGGATCGAATTACGGACGATATCTACGTCCTTACCAGCGATCTGTATGCCCAGGTGAACGCGGGGGTAGTCTTGGCCTCCGACGGGGTGGTGGTGATCGACACGCTTCCGTTTCCTGAAGAGACCCGTGAGATCGTCGCGCTGGTGGAGAAGGAGGCGGAGGGGCGCCCGGTTTACCTGGTTCTCACTCACTATCACACGGATCACACCTTTGGCGCGTGCCTCTTTCCGAACGCCACCGTTATTGCCCATACCCTTTGCCGGAAGCGCCTGGAGGAGCACGGAGAGCAGGCCCTCCGGGAGGCCAAAGCCCAGGATCCAGCCTTTGCCCCGCTGAGCCTGCGCCTTCCCGAGGTCGTGGTGGAAGAAGGCGATCTCCTGCTACGCCTGGGGAACAAAACGTTGCAACTGTTCCACGCGCCCGGCCACTCCCCGGACGGGCTGGCCATCTATATCCGGGAGGACCGCATTCTTTTCACCGGGGATGTCATGATGCCTATCCCTTACATCGTGGATGGCGATGTGGAGCAGACCATCGCCACTCTCCAGCGTTTCCGCGAGCTCCAGATCGAAACCATGGTCCCCGGCCACGGCGAGCCTATCCTCCGGGGAGAAGTCCCCGATGCGATCCAGGCGAACATCAACTACCTGAACACGATCACGCGGGAGGTTCGACGCCACCTCCAGCAGGGGAAGCCCCGGGAGGCGTTGCGGGAGCTCGATGTGGAGACCTGCGGGATCCCCCGCATCGCCCTGAACGGCCTGGCCCCCCAGCTGCATCATCGTAACCTGATCGCGCTTTATCAGCGCCTCGGCGCGGAGATCCAGCCCGCCCGCAGGACGCGGGCGACCAAAACCCCCTCGCGCTCTTCCAGGGCCTCATGAGCGTTTGGGAACGAGCCCGACGGCGTGGCCGCTTCCTGGAGCTGATTCTGGAAGACAAGCGGGAGGAGCTGGCGCGACGGCGTCGGGTGCTGGATGAGGGAGCGTTGCGCCTGCAGACCCGCTTGTGGCCCGCGCCGGTTCCCCTTCGGACGGTTCTCCCGGATCCTCAGAACCGGCTCCGGCCGGTGGTCGCCCTAATGCGGGCGGCTCCCTTCCGGGGCTTGTTGCGCCCCTCCTATGATCCGGTTCGCCTGGCCCTCTCCCTGGCGACCCGCGGGGTCGCCGCCCTGGTCGTGATGACCGATGCCCGGTATTATCAGGGCCGCCTGGAACATCTGGCGGCGGTGAAACAGGCCCTGGTCCGCCGGCAGCTGAACATCCCGGTGATCCGCCACGATTTTTTCCTCGATCCCTTCCAGGCCCTGGAGGCCCGGGCCTTCGGGGCGGACGCCATCTGGATCAGCATCGGCATGCTGGGTCCCTCCACCCTGCAGGCTCTCCTGGAAGCTGCTGCGGAATGCGGCCTGGATGTGCTGGCGGAGGTTCGGACGGAGGCCGAAGTGGAAGCCGCCCGGACAGCCGGCCTGGGCGCCCTGATTGTCCAGCGGCGGGACTGGCGAACCTTTGAGGTGGATCCTGCCTTGCCGGCGCGGCTGCGCCCGTTGCTCCCTGAGACGGCTGTTCGGATCGTGGCTGGAGGGATTTCAACGACCCAGGAAATTAAGGAAATCCGGGCGCTGGGCTTTCATGCGGTGATCTTAGAAGAAACCTTGCTGAGCGCTCGGGACCCCCGTGCTCGATTGAGCGAGCTGGGTTTTACATAAATAGGACTTACGCAGTTCGTTTCCCCTGGGGGCAAGGATTTTTCTCCCCCCCTCCCCACGGCCCAAAGGGCCGTGGGGAGGGGGGAGAAAGGGGGGTGGGGCCATTCCGTTCCACCTTTAGAGCTTTCAACTGCGTAACTCCTAACATAAAAACCGGGACGGGCTCTGAAGATGCCTGTCTCAGTCCAGGAAGCCTGGAAGAGAAGGTCCACTGCGTGCTTCTTCGCATCGTGCAAACATGGCGCAGCGCATCGATCTAAAACCGATCGCTCCGGAGACCACCCGGCGGCTGCCCCGCGCTTTTTTCGAACGGCCCACCCTCGAGGTCGCGCGGGACCTCCTGGGCCGGCGTCTGGTGCGTCTGGTTCGCGGGCGTCGGATCTCGGGGCGCATCGTCGAGGTGGAGGCTTATATTGGGGAGGACGATCAGGCCTCCCATGCTTCCGTCGGCCGTACCGCCCGCAATGCGGTCATGTATGGCCCTCCTGGTCATGCCTATGTCTATATGATCTATGGCCAGCATTATTGTCTGAACATCGTGACCGAGCGGGAAGGTTTTCCAGCCGCCATCCTGATCCGGGCCCTGGAGCCGGAGGAAGGGCTTTCGTGGATCGCCCGCCGGCGCCCCGGGATCCCGATGCGGGACTGGTTGCGAGGCCCTGGACGGGTCTGCGCCGGCCTGGGCATCGATCGGGCGTTTAACGGTCATGATCTGTGTGCCCCGGACGCCCAGCTCTGGATCGAAGCAGGGGAACCCGTTCCGGACGATCTGGTGGTCACCGGACCCCGCGTTCGGGTGCGCGGGGATCTCCTTGCCCGCACTCGCCCCTGGCGGTTTTATATCCGGGATCATCCGTGCGTATCGGATTAGCTGAAGGCCATGAGTCCACGACGGGTCTGGTGGGTGGTCGCCAGCGCTTCCGCAGGGCGCTGGCACTGGCGGGACTTCTTTCAGAACCCGGCCGAGGAGGGACAGAACTGGGGAGGTCGGGAGTGGATCCGCTCGCCGGTCTCATGGGCCCGAATCCGGGAGATGCGAAAGGGGGATATCGTGGTGGCCTACCAGGCCGGCGAGGGGATCATCGGCCTGGCTCGCCTGGCCTCGGATGGTTACCCGGAGGTGGAAGGGGGGCCTTGCGACACCTTCGACCTGGCCCCTGCACCCATCGTCTGGCTCCACGAGCCGGTCCCCCTCTTTCTGGTGCGCCAGATCCCCCGGGCTCGTCTCCACTTCGAGTTCCTCCGCATCCACCACGGCACCGTCTTTCGGATCACCCCGGAGGGATTCGAAGCGCTCCTTCGCCTGATTCGATCTCTAAACCCGGAACAGGCTGAGGAACTCCAGGCGTTCCTGGAGTCCGAGGATGTATGAGATCCCATGGTGGGGATCGGCGTTGTCTCGCAAGTTCGTAACGATTCGGCCGGGCCCCATTCCGTTCGGAGCTCCCGCGAAAGCGGCGGAAGGGCCCCACCCCCTTCATCCTCCCTCCCCACAGCCCAAAGGGCCGTAGTGCTCCCTCCAGATTTGATTTTTGGTCTTGGTCCCCTGGGGGTTTGGGGTGGGGCCATTGGCCCACACCCTCTTATATCCTCAAAACAAATCTGGACGAAGCAGTAGGGAGGGGGGATAAAAAATATTGCCCCCAGGAGGAAACCGCCTATATCCGTACAGGCATTGCGGGAGAATGGCTGAATCGTTACGCAAGTTCTACATCAGCAAAGAGCGAAGCAACATCAGCTCGTCCCGGAGACCCCGGGTGCAGAGAAAATGCTGCCGCACATGCTCCCGACCCCGTTCCCCCATCGCCCGCGCTTTCTCCGGATGGTCCAGTAGCTCCAGCGCCTTTGCTGCACATTCCTCCACGCTGCTCACCAGGAAACCGGTTTCCCCATCCAGGACCTGCAACGGGATCCCGCCGACCCGCCCCCCGATGACCGGCTTCCCCTTCCATAATGCCTCCGTGACGGTGAGCCCGAACCCTTCCCGCAAGGATTTCTGGATCACTACGTCCGCGATCCGCTGGAAGGCGTTCACCTCCCAGGCCCCCACCCCATGGAAGTTATGCAGCACGTGGAGATCCGGATCCTCCCCGGCATGCCGCAGCGTGCGATCGTAATAAAACCAGCCTTCCGGGTCATCGTGGGCCATTGAGCCAACGAGGGCCAGCTGGACCTCAGGGCGTTCCCGCTTGACCAGACGGTAGGCGTCGATCACCCCGAGGGGATCCTTCCACGGGTCGAAGCGCGAGACCTGCAGGAGCAGCGGCCGGTTCACATCCACCCCGAACCGGGCGACGATCGCCCGGGCCTCCTCGGGATCCATGAGGGCGTTTTTGGGTGAGAGCGGATCGATGGTCGGAGGGATGATGGCCACCCGGTGAACTGGGAAGTCCGGCCCCACATATTCCGCCATGGTGAAAATCGCCGCATCGTAAGCGGAAAGATAGGGGAGCAGGAATGTCCAGAAATCCGGGTTCGGGGCGCTGGTGTCAATGTGGCAGCGCCAGATCCAGAAGCGGGCTCCGCGACGTTCCCGCAGAAACGGGATGCCGGCCGGCTGGGGGTCATGGATCAGGATGACGTCATAGTCTCCTTCCAGGGACGCCGCGTTCCGCCGGTTGCCTTCCTTCCAGATCTCCTGCATCTCCCGGGTGAAGGCAAGGTCCATCCCCTGAAGGCCGTTGTGCATGGCCTTGGTCACCCGGAAAAAGGCATCGTCCCCATGGATCACCCGCCACTCCGCCTCCAGCCCCAGATCCCGCAACAGGGGGATGTGAGTGGCCAGGATCTCCGCCACTCCTCCACCGAAGGCCGTGGCGTTCACATGTAGCACCCGCAGCCCGCGCAGGGGCGCGGCCAGCTCCCGAAGCATCTGGATCGTTTCATCCCCCACAACAGGACGCAGCGCTTCCAGGGATCGAGGAGGGACCGATACGGGCTCGTGCATTGCACGCTCCTGATTCTCAGGTTAAGACGGATGCCGTTGGCTCCTGTTCGGGGAGCGCAGCAAGCTTCTCCTTGTGGCCCGGAGAGCCACGGAAAAATTGATAGGACTTACGCAGTTCGTTTCCCAAGGGGGAGAAAGGGGGGTGGGGCCATTCCGTCCCACCTTTAGAGCTTTCAACTGCGTAACTCCTAATTGAATTATTTCAGCGTCCAGCCGATCAGCCCGCGGATGTAATAGCGCTGGAGCAACGCGAACACCAGGATCGGCACGCTCATGGTCAGGATGGAGGCGGCCGTCAGCACGCCCCAGTCGATGTGATACTGACCTCGCAGGAGTGGAATGCGCTGAGTGGCCACCAGTTTGTCCGGATCGTAGATCAGGATCAGCGCCATAAAGAAATCGTTCCAGGCCCATGTGAGTTGCAGGGCGGCGGCGGAGGCCAGGCCCGGCAGGCTCAGGGGCAGCACAATCCGGGTGAAGATCTGGAAGCGGTTCGCACCATCGAGGCTGGCCGCTTCCTCGATCTCGGGCGGCAGGGTGGAGAAATAGTTCCGCAGGAAGAGGATCACCCAGGGCAGCGCCCAGGCCGTGTGCGTCAGGATCAACCCGAGATAGCTGTTGATCAGACCCAGGTCCCGCAGGAATCGGAAGAGGGGAACTGCCACCATCTGCTGGGGGATGGCCATCAACAGCACGATCACCAGAAAGAGGGGATCCCGAAGCGGGAAGGGGAAGCGCAACATGGCATAGGCGGCCATCGCCCCGATAAAGAGGGGCAGGATCGTGGCCGGGATCACCACAATCAGGGAGTTGCGGATCCCCTGCCCAATAGGGGCCGTGGGATGGTTCCATGCCTTCAGGAAGTTATCCAGGGAGACGGTGAAGGAGGAGAACTGCCACCACCCATGGATCAGCTCGCTCTGGGGGCGCAGGGCGCTCATCAGGATGCCAATGAAGGGGATGATCCAGATCAGGCCCACTGCCCATGCCAGCGCGTTCACCAACAGTTCCTGTCCCCATCGCCGCATCGCGGTTCACTCCGAGGATCGCATGGTCCGCACGAACCAGAGGCCGACGATCAATGTGAAGAGCGTCAGCAGGGTCGCCACCGTCGCCGCCCGCTGGAACTCCAGGGCCCGGAAGGCGTAGAAATACATCTGGAGGGCGAGGACCATGGTGGCCCCGCCCGGGCCGCCCAGGGTCGCCGTGTAGACGATGTCGAAGAGCTTTAATTCCCAGAGGATGGTCATGGCCACGATCACCATCGTGACCGGGCGGAGGCTGGGGATCGTGATATACCAGAACTGCTGGAAGGGACCTGCCCCGTCCACCGCGGCAGCCTCGTAATAATCCCGGGGGATGGTCGCCAGCCCCGCGCTGTAAAGGATCATGCTAAAGCCCACCCAGAGCCACACCGACCCGAGGATCAGCGCGGGCAGCGCGGTCTCCGGATAGGCCGTCCAGCTCCGCCCCAGCTCCGTCAGCCCCACCGCCCGCAGGACCGCTGTGACGATCCCCGCGTTCTCATCGAACAGGAAGCGGATGATCACCCCGCCCACGATCATCGGCGTGACCATCCCCAGAAAGATGATGGATTTCAGGAAGGTGGCCCCCCGGGCTCGATCCAGCAACACCGCCAGGATCAGGCCCAATCCGACCGTCAGGGGAAGATGGAGCATAATCCACACCGCGTTGTGGACGATCGAGCCCCAGGGAGGCGGGCCAGGTGGGAAGCTCGTGAGGTTGAACGTATCCGGATCGGAAAGGACCTGAGCGAAGTTCTGCAGGCCCACAAAGTTCCCCTGCCGATCGGTGAAACTGAGCACGATGGTTTGCAGGGCGGGGAGGATGATGAGAAAGAGAATGAGAAGCAGGGCCGGTGCGGTGAACCCCAGGAAGCTCCCCCAGCGTCCGATCTGCCTCCACCATCGCCATGCCGACATCGTTCTGATCTCCTGACCCGGATTCGGGGAACGGAGGGATCAGGGCAGGTAGCTACACCGCCTGCCCTGATCCCCCGTGATTTGCGCTGGACCCCGGAGCAGAACGCCGGACGCAAGCGCTGGATGGGACGGCTACCGGGTCGGGAAGCGAGCATCCAGCGTGCGGAGCACGCTATCCAGCGCCTGCGGGCGGACCCAGAGCAGTTTCAACTGGTCCCAGAACGTGCGCTGCCAATCCCCGCCCACTGTATCGTCCAGATCGGGCACATTGGGCCGCTCGACCTTGGCCAGGGCCTCCGCCAGGGCCCGGTCAGCCGGCGGGTAGACATCCGGGGAGATGTCCTTGCGGCTGGCCAGCTTGCCGCCCTGCTTGGCCCGGATCTCCATCCCTTCCTTGCTGATCATGAAGGCGATGAGCTGCTTGGCCGCCTCCACATTCTCGCTGTATTTGGGGATGAAAGCCCAATCGGTGCCGCCCACCACCCCCCGCGCCCCAGGCAGCGTGAACACGCCCAGGTCGTTCGGGTCCTTCACCATTCCGGTCAGCCAGTTCCCCATGAAGAACAGGCCATACTCCTCGTTCCACCAGAGGTCAATGGCCTGGGTCCACTCTACGGGGTCGCTGAAGTATTTCCCGAGCAGGGGAACCAGCCGCTCGGCGAAGATGGCGCGGACCTGGGGATCCGTGAAGCGGACCTTGCCGGCGATGAGGTTCTCCTGGAGCTCCGGCCCGCCGAAGGTGATCAGGAAATGCTCCGTGATATCGCTCAGGGGCCAGCCCACCCCATCGCCGCTGATGATCGCCTTCTTGATCCCGGGGATCCTGGAGATCTGGTCCAGGAGGGCCAGGAACTCCTCCCAGGTGGTCGGCGGCTGGAGGTTGTGCTTCTGGAAGAAGGACTTCTTATACCAGAAGCCGGGCTTCACAAAGAGCACATAGGGAACTGCATAGATTCGACCATCCACCGCGCTGGGCTGGAGCACAAACTGATTGGCTTCCTTCTGCCACAGGTCCGTGAGGTCAACAGCGTGGTCTTTGTTCTCCCGGATCCACCAGTCCCACATGAAGATCACGTCGCCAGGCGCCTGCTTGGCCTCAAACTGTGGGGGCAGGACCTGAGAGAGATCTTCAGCCCGGTAGATCCGGTAGCGGATCTGGACGCCTAGCTTCTGTTCCGCAGCCCTCAAAACTGGGAGGAATTGCTCCATCTCCGCGCCCGCCCAGGGACCGATGACGGTCAGGGTGGGGATCACCTTGGTAACCTCGACGGTCTTTTCAACCGGCACCGTTCGCTCAATGACCCGGGTCTCCACAATCCGTTCCGGGGTGGGTGTGGCCGCTGGCACGCAGGCGCTCGCGACCAGCATCAGAACCAGCAGGGCAACTCCGATGCGCTTCATGTTCCACCTCCCGCGCCACAGGATTGACGGATGATCAGCCGGGTGGCCAGCCGGATCGTTGCGGTCGAGGGCCGTCCCTCCTGGATCCACTGGAGTAACAGCCGGCCCGCCTCCCGCCCGAGATCTTCTGCCGGCAGGTGCACGGTGGTCAACGGCGGATCGAGGTAGGCCGACAGCGGCACATCATCGAAGCCCACCAGGGCCAGGTCCTGGGGAACCCGCAGGCCGTGGCGGCGGATGACCTGGAGGGCGCCGAAGGCGACCACATCGCTGGCTATGAAGACCGCGGTGGGGGGCTCTGGGAGCCGCAGCAGCTGTTCCATCGCGGCCGCCCCACTGATCGGGGTGAAAGCCCCAAAAGCGACCAGGGTTTCATCGTAAGGGATGCCGGCCTCCTCCAGAGCCCAGCGATAGCCAAGCCAGCGCTCATAGCTGGCTGTATACGACAGCGGCGCGTTGGTGATCAGCCCAATCCGTCGATGGCCCAGCCTGAGCAGGTGACACGTGGCCATCGCCGCGGCCTGCAGATTGTCCACATCCACCGAGGGAAGCGGGCTGCCTGCCAGATGCCCCAGGAGAACCACCGGGGTTTCCTGGGCCCAGTGTTCCAGCCACTCCCGATCCTCAAAGCGGGGGCCGGAGAGGATCATCCCATCCACCCGGCGCTCCTGAAGCAGCCGCGTGGTTTCCTCCGGGGCGTGGTCAGGGGCGAGGGGAAAGAGCAACAGATGCAGGTTGGCCTCTCGAAGAACATCGCTCAGGCCCCGTAATACCTCCGGGAGGAAGGCATCGACAAAGACCTGATCGGGGGTCTGACGCATGACGAAGGCGATCACTTCGGAGCGCCCGCGGACCAGATGCCGGGCCCCGGCATGGGGTCGGTAATTCAGGCGAGCCGCCGCTTCCAGCACCCGCTGTCGGGTCTCCGGGCTGATCCGGGCATCCGGCACCCCATTCAGCACCAGGGAAACGGTGGTCCGCGAAACCCCGGCCAGGCGGGCCACATCCTCAGCCGTTGGAGATCGGCGTTTCATCATCGCTTGCTAACACGTGTTAGCATCACCATTATTTTAATTATTTCTGACACCACTGTCAAGCAACTTGACTCAAAATTACACTGCGGTTTGAAAGCTTTATCTTTTCCGCTGGACCGCGAGGCGACGCGGGGGAGGGGGAAATCGGTTCGGGTGGACGGGTGTGGCCTTCGTGGTCTGCCTCCCCTCCCATCCCCTTCGGGGATCGGCCGGTGGATTCCAGAGTTGCTCGGTTGCCAGCTGGGGGCTTTAAGTTACCTCTCTCTGCGGCCCCAGGGGCCGTGGGGAGGGGGATCAGGGAGGATGGGGCCCTTGGCCTTCACCATCCCAATCCTCGATGGATGAAGCACTGCCCATTTGTTGAGGACTCTATAAAGCCTTAGACTGAAAAGGACAGGAAGTTCAGCGAAGGAGAAGGGGGATATGCTCCAGGTGGAGAACCTGCGGATCGCTTATGGGGAGCAGGTGGTCATCGCAGGATTAAGTTTCTCCGTGGGACCGGGTCAGGCGCTGGGATTGATCGGCCCGAACGGTGCCGGGAAGACGACGGTGCTCCGCGCCTTAAGCGGTGTGATCCCGATCCAGGCGGGTGCGATCTTCTGGGAGAACATCCCGCTCCACCGTCTCCCCCCGGAACAACGGGCCCGATGGGTCGCCGTAGTCCCCCAGGGAGCTTCCCTTCCGGAGGCATTTACCGGGGAAGAGGTCGTAACCTTCGGACGCACTCCCTATCTCTCCTGGCTCTCCGCGCTTTCGGCAACGGACCGCATGCAGATCGAGCAGGCGATGACCCGGACGGAGACCCGTGCGTTCGCGGAACGGCTTGTGGGGACGCTTTCGGGGGGAGAACGCCAGCGCCTGCTCATCGCCCGCGCCTTTGCCCAGACCCCTCGCATCCTGCTGCTGGATGAGGCCTTCGCCCACCTGGACCTGAAGTATCAGCTTCGGTTCCTCCAGCTGATCCGGCGGATGCTTCAGGCGGAGGGCATGGCGGGGGTGCTGGCGATCCATGATCTCCACCTGGCGGCCCGTTTCTGCGATCGGCTGCTGCTCCTGAAAAACGGCCGGGCCCTGGCTTTCGGGCCCCCTGAGGAAGTCCTGCAGCCGGCCCTCCTGGAAGCCGCTTATGAGATCCCCATGCGGGTGGATCGGCATCCGGAAGCCGGGTGGTTGATCTGGCCAGCATAACGA
>JAEVEY010000103.1 GCA_016842045.1 Candidatus Thermoflexus sinensis
GGATGGAATGGCCACTGGCCTTCGTGCTTTCCTGGCAACCCACCCGCTTTGAAGCGGCCGCAGCTGTGGGGGATCTGGAGCGGACCTTCGAGCGGATGCGGGCGCTGGGCTATACGGGCGTGGAACTGGCCGTGCGGGATCCGGCGACGGTCCCGGTTCGGCCATTGCGGGCGCTTCTGGAACGTTATGCGCTGCGGGTTCCGGCTATCGGCACAGGGCAGGCGTGGGTGGAGGAAGGGTTATCCCTTACCCATCCGGAGCCCGCGGTGCGGCAGGCAGCGCTCGCCCGCTTGAAGGCCCATCTGGAGCTGGCGGCGGAATGGAGCGCCCTGGTAATCATCGGATTAATTCGGGGGCGTCTTATGGAAGGTGTGGATCGGGCGCAGGCGCTGGGCTGGCTGGGCGAAGCCCTGGCGTGCCTGACCGATCAGGCGGCTGGATGTGGGGTTCGGCTGGCTCTGGAGCCCCTGAATCGCTATGAAACGGATTTGTTGAATACCGTGGGGGAAGCGATGGCCCTTATGGAGCGCGTGGGGCATCCCGCTCTGGGAGTGCTTCTGGATACTTTCCACGCCAACATAGAGGAAGCCTCCATCGAGGCGGCTATCGCCCAGGCGGGAGCTCGGCTCTTCCACGTTCACATCGCGGACTCTAACCGGCGGGCGCCAGGGTGGGGGCATCTGGATTTCGATTCCGTTCTGAAGGCGCTTCAGGAGGTGGGCTATCGGGGATGGCTCTCCGCGGAGGTGTTGCCCCAGCCTTCGCTGGAGGAGGCGATGGCCCAGGTTGCCCGCTGGGCTCAGCGCCCGGGGCAGGCACAGGGCCTGACCCTACGTCCGCGGTAGGGGCGCCCCCTGTGGGTGCCCCCTACGTGGGTGCCCTTGGGGCAGGCACGAGGCCTGTCCCTACAAATGACCTGGAGGGGTTAAATGCTCCGTTTCGCAGCAAATCTCTCCATGCTCTGGCGGGAGGTTCCCTTTCTGGAGCGCTTCGCTCGAGCTCGGGAGGCCGGTTTTGCAGCGGTGGAATTCCTCTGGCCTCGTGGGGAGGATCTCCAGGACCTGGTGGAAGTGGCGCGGGTGAACGGGCTCCAGGTGGTTCTGCATAACATGGACGCGGGGGATATCGCCGCGGGGGAGAGAGGTTACACCAACGACCCGGCCCGCCAGGAGGAGTGGCGGGAGCGGTTCCTGGAGGCCCTGGACCTGGCCCGGCGCCTGGGATGCCCACGGGTGAACTGCCTGGTGGGGAACGTGTTGCCGGATCTTCCTCGCGAGCTCCAGTGGGCGGTGGTGTTCGAGAACTTCCGCTGGGCGCTGCCGCGGGCGAGGGAAGCAGGGGTGACGCTTCTGGTGGAGGCGTTGAATCCCCACGAGAACCCGCGTTATTTGCTCCATCGCACTGCGGACAGCCTCAACCTGTTACGGGCCCTGGGATTCCCGCCCAATCTGAAGATCCAGTATGACGTTTACCATATGCAGCGCAGTGAAGGGAACCTCATCGCCACCATCCGCGAGGTCTTCCCTCATATCGGCCATGTGCAGATCGCCGATCCGCCAGGCCGCCATCAGCCGGGCACAGGGGAAGTTGTGTGGAAGCGCGTGCTGGGGACGCTGGAGGACCTCGGGTATGAGGGATACATCGGCCTGGAGTATGTGCCGCTAAGAGGGACGGAAGAATCCCTGGCGTGGCTCCCATGGGAGAAGCGAAGGGAGGCGACGGCGGCGGATCTGCGGATTTAACCGGCGGGGTAGCGATTCAGCCATTCTCACGCAACGCAATATGGATATGGATGTTTCATGCGGGTTTCTTCTGGGGGCTTTTGGGGCCGAGGCGCGCGCCTCGGCCCCAAAAATATTTTTCATCCCTCCTCTTCGGCGGGAGCTCCGAATCGAATAGGGCCAGGCTGAATCGTTACCCGGCGGGTTCCCGAATTCGCCACCCGGAGGGCAGGCGCTCGACCTCCCCACGAGCTTTCCATTCCTGGAAGGTCGCCCGCATCCGGGCGAACGCCCCTCGATCCCACAGGATAATGCCGTGATCGAGGGCTTCCAGAAGAAGGGGATGACGGCTGGCGAACATCCGTTCCCACTCCGAGCGGCTGTAGGGAAACAGATCGATGTTCCCTTCGATCCATGGGGCGAACTTCAGGAGGCGATCGATGAATCGCATTCCATCATCCTTCCGCAGGCCCAGCAGGAGATCATAATCGCTTCCCCATGACCAATCTCCTCGGGCCATGGAGCCAAAGAGGACGAGGAATTCGATCTCTTCTCCTCGTTCAGCAAGGAGTCGCTCGACAGTCCGTTCAAACGGCTCACGGCCTGGGGGCTCCCATTGCAGCTTCGACAAATCGGATCACCTCCTCAGCGTCCTGGAGAGCCTGCCGGGCGTCTGATTCAAAGAACTGATCCACAGGCGCTCCCTGATCAAAAGCGTTCGGATAGCGTGTGGGAATATAAAAGCGGTTTAGCCGTGCGCATGCCTCTCGAACGCCGGGCGGAATTTCTATATAGGTCGCGAGCGCGTTCAGCAGCACGTTCAAATTATGGCCAAACAGAGGATGACGGAAATGCTCCCCCAGGGCCTTTAAAGCTTTCTCGGCTGCCTGCTGGGAGGTAAAGCAACACCATGCCCGGTGGGCCGGTTCGGAAAAGATCCTGGGCCGCTCGCCGCTCTGCGTGAGCCTGTCGCAACCAGTCCTGAGCTCGTCGCATGAGATCCTCGCTCTTTGCTTTAATGTAAAGTATAGGATCCCTTCCCTTCCTGCTCAAAAAAGTCAAGGGGGTTCATTATGGAACGCATCGGTTTCATCGGCCTGGGGGTGATGGGGAAACCCATGGCCCGCAACCTGATGAAGGCGGGGTACCCGCTTGTGGTTTATAACCGCAGCCGCCCGCCCATGGAGGAGCTGGCCGCGGAAGGGGCGGAGATGGCAGGTTCCCCGAGGGAGGTTGCGCAGCGCAGCGATGTGGTGATCACCATGCTCCCCGATACGCCCGATGTGGAGCAGGTGCTGGCCGGCCCCGATGGGGTCTTCGCGGGTGGACGGCCGGGGTTGATCGTGATCGATATGAGCACCATCGATCCCATGGCTGCACGGCGTCTCGCCGCCCAGGCAGCGGAGCGGGGAATCACCATGCTGGACGCTCCGGTCTCGGGCGGGGAGATCGGCGCGATCCAGGGGACGCTTTCCATCATGGTCGGAGGAGACGCAGTGGCCTTCGAGCGCTGTCTCCCCATCTTCCAGGCGATGGGCCGGAACATCGTCTACATGGGCGGTCCGGGAGCTGGCCAGGTCACCAAGGCGGCCAACCAGGTCGTGGTGGCCCTCACCATCGCGGCCGTCAGCGAGGCGCTCACCCTGGCGGCCAAAGCGGGGGTAGATCCGGCGAAGGTGCGGGCCGCGCTATTAGGGGGCTTCGCCAGCAGCCGGGTCCTGGAAGTTCACGGCCAGCGGATCCTGGAGCGGAACTTCCGTCCCGGGTTCCGGATCCGTTTGCACCACAAGGACCTTCGCATCGCCCTGGGGTTGGGCCGTGCAGTCGGGGCCAGCCTCCCGCTCACGGCCCTGGTTCACGAGTGGTTCGGAGTGCTGGTCACCCGGGGGCATGGAGAGCTGGATCACTCGGCCCTGGTAACGCTATTGGAGGAGTGGGCTCAAACGGAGGTGCGCTCGCTGTGAAGGAAGGTAGGTAGGACAACTGCTCGCAGTTGTCCTACCTGCCAGTTGTCCTACCTACCAGATGTGCGCTTTACGATCTTCACCCGGCCGGCCAGAGGGCGCTCCTCACCCGGCTTGCCTTTGCCCCTGGGTGCTGCCTTCCCCGAAAGCAGGCGATCCCGCTGCTGGGCCTCCTCCACGGAGAGCCCCTCCAGGACCGCCTGGCGGGAGAGGCGAATCTTGCCATCCTCGTCGATGTGGGTGACCATCACCAGGATCTGGTCGCCCACCCGCACCACGTCCTCGATGCGGTTCACCTTCTGATCGGCGATCTGGGAGATGTGGACCATCCCCACCTCGCCGGGCAGGATCTCCACGAAGGCCCCGAAGTCGGTGATCCGGATGACCTTCCCCAGGTAGATCTTGCCCACCTGAGGCTCCTCGGCATAGGCCTCGATCTTGAGGCGGGCGCTCTCCGCATCTGCCAGGCTGGTGGCGGCGATACGAACCGTTCCATCTTCCTCGATATCGATCTGAGTGTTCGTTTCCTCCTGGATCTTGCGGATCGTCTTCCCGCCGGGGCCAATGAGGGCGCCGATCTTCTCGGTCGGGATTTGCACCGTGAAGATCCGCGGGGCGTGCGGCTTGAGCTCCGGCCGCGGCGCGGGCAGGACCTCCAGCATCTTCTCGAGAATGTAGAGGCGAGCCTCTCGGGCCTGGTGCAGCGCCTCAGCCAGCACGTGATAGGGCAACCCCCTGATCTTCACGTCCATCTGCAGGGCGGTGATCCCATCGGCCGTGCCGGCCACCTTGAAGTCCATATCGCCCAGGTGATCCTCCATCCCCTGGATGTCGGTGAGGATCACGTATTTCCGCCAGGTCTCATCGGCCGTCACCAGGCCCATAGCCACGCCGGACACCGGCTTGCGGATCGGCACGCCGGCGTCCATCAGGGCCAGGGTGGAGCCGCACACGCTGGCCATCGAGGTGGAGCCGTTAGAGGAGAGGACCTCGCTCACCACCCGGATGGTGTAGGGGAATTCCTCCTCGGGCGGGATCACCGGGAGCAGTGCCCGTTCAGCCAGGGCTCCGTGGCCGATCTCCCGTCGGGAGGCCCCTCGAAGCACCCGAACCTCACCTGTGGAGAAGGGCGGGAAATTGTAGTGATGGATGTAACGCTTGGTCTCCTCCGGAGCGAGGGTATCCAGTTCCTGTTGCTCGGCCAGGGTAGCCAGGGTGGCGACGGAGAGAACCTGCGTATCACCGCGTGTGAAGATGGCGGAACCGTGGGCGCGTGGGGCCACATTCACCTCACACCAGATCGGCCGGATATCCTTCGGCCCCCGCCCATCCGGCCGACGGCCTTCCTCCAGGATCCGGCGGCGGACCTCCTCTCGCAGCGCCTCGTGGAAGCTTTCCTTCACCTGGGTCTGTTCATATTCGGAAAGCGCCTGGAGGATATCCTCCTCCAGCTCGTCCAGCGCCTCGTTCCGCTTGTCTTTGTCGAAGTAGGTGTCCAGGATCTCCGCGATCTGGTGGTTGAGGCGGGCGCGGACTGCCTGGCGAACTTCCTCAGAGATCGTGAAGGAACGATAGGGAGCCTTCGGCCTGCCAATCGCTGCCCGCATCTCCTCCTGGAGGGCGATCAGCGGCTGCATCGCCTCATGGCCCAGCCGGATTGCCTCCACCATCAGGTCCTCCGGGATCTCGTTCGCTCCCGCCTCTACCATGATCACCGCATCCGCCGTCCCCGCGAGGCGCAGGTCCAGCTGGCTGCGCTCCATCTGGCTGACGGTCGGGTTGATCACCAGCTGTCCGTCGATATATCCCACCCGGACCGCGCCGACGGGCCCGAACCAGGGGATATCCGAGATGGTCAGCGCCGCCGAAGCAGCGATGATGGAGGGGATGTCCAGGTGATATTCCGGATCCGCAGAGAGGCTGGTCAGGATGATCTGGACATCGTTGCGGAGATCCTTCGGGAACAGCGGGCGGAGGGGTCGATCGACCAGGCGGGCGGTGAGGATGGCGTTCTCGGAGGGCTTGCCTTCCCGACGCTGGAAGCTACCGGGGATCCGGCCGGCGGCGTAGAGCCGCTCCTCGAAATCCACACTGAGAGGGAAGAAATCGATGCCCTCCCGGGGTTCCTTCGCCATCGTGGCCGTGGCCAGGATCATCGTATCGCCGACCCGGACGATCACGGCCCCATTGGCTTGCCAGGCAAAATAACCGGTTTCAATGATGATCTCCTTGTCGCCAACAACGGTTTTGAAGACATGCTTGTCTCGCCTCACGTTTTGTCTCACTCCCTCTGACGAGGATGTTCTGTATAAGACTTACACGGCTGATCTTTCGGAAGAGAGCAGAAAGGCCTCTCCTCTCCCTTCATCCCCCCCTCCTCGCAGCCCAAAAGGCCGTAAGGGGGAGGATGAGGGTTAGGGAGAGAAGGTCAGCTGCCCAACCCGAGCAGTTTGGCAATGGATCAACCTCACCCCCTGGATCTCCTCTCCCCACATTTTGAAGAGCGCAGGGAGGAGATCCAGGGCGGGGCGATTCCATCTTCTTTCACGAAACCAGACTGGAGGGATTTAGGGGAGCGGATTGGGCGGCAAAGCCACGCGCTCCGCTCCCCGGATGTTTCCCACGCCCTCTTCCTTCACTTGCGCAGCCCCAGCCGTTCCAGTACCATGCGATAACGCTGAGGATCCACCCGGGCGAGGTATTCCAGCTGTCGCCGGCGTTTGCCGACCAGCTTGAGCAGCCCTACCCGGGAGTGCTCATCATGTTTATGCTGTTTGAGGTGCTCGGTCAGGCGATTGATCCGTTCGGTTAAAATCGCAATCTGCACCTCCGGCGAGCCCGTATCGGTCTCGTGGCGCCGGAACATCTCGATCAACTGCTGTTTCTCTTCCTTCGAAAGGCTCACTGCGCCTTCCTCCTTGCGAGGATTATGGGATCAGCATGATGCAAATTGACCTTTGCCGCTTGACAGAGGCCAGCTGCGCACGTCCTGTGGAATTTGTGAAGCTGCCTTCCAGGCTTTATATTGTAACAAGCACGAATGCATTTTGCAAACCGTCCAGCTGAATAAAAGGGAAGTGCTTTGTCGCGATCCTGGCGGTGCTCGCTTGAGTTTAACATTTGCCCCTCTCCTTCCTCACGTCGCAAAGGGGTGGGGAGGGAAGTAGATAGGGCCCCCAGTTCGCAACAGGAAGAAATATGGGGGCGAAACCTTCGGCCTGCCCCCATACCCTGAGGAACTTCATCCCCGGATGGATGGGGGAAGCGGATCGGATGCCCCGTACAGGTTTTGCGGATCTGCCTTTGCACACTGGCCGGGCCCCGCGCTGGTTGTTCACGCGGATGACGGCCCTGGCCCGCGAGATCGTGACCGCCCTGGTGGATGAGTTCGGGACGGCGGAGGTGCTCCGTCGCCTGAGCGATCCCTACTGGTTCCAGGCTTTCGGGTGCATCCTGGGCTACGACTGGCATTCCAGCGGGGTGACCACCGTGGTCTGTGGGGCCCTCAAGGAGGCCTTGAGGGACGCAGGCCGGGACCTGGGCCTCTTTGTGGCTGGGGGGAAAGGAAAGGTGTCCCGCCGGACACCAGAGGAGATCGAGGCGGCCTCCCGGTATCTTCAGGCCGATCCAGCGTCTCTGATCCATGCCAGCCGCATGGCGGCGAAGGTGGACAACCACGCTTTGCAGGACGGCTATCAGATTTATCACCATGTGATGGTTTTCGATCGGGAAGGGCGATGGGCGGTGATCCAGCAGGGGATGAATTTAAATAACCGTTATGCACGCCGCTATCACTGGCTGAGCGAGGCGCTGACGGATTTCGTCAACGAACCTCATGCTGCCGTCTGCTGCGATGAACAGACAAGCCCTCTGAATATGGTGGCCGCGGAGGCCGAGGCCGCCCGACAGGCTGTGGCGGAACTCTCCCGTGAGAAGCCGTGGCGCCTGCTGCAGGAGCTGAAACGCCTCCAGCGATTGCGCCTCCCACCTCGCCATGAGATCCTGATTCGGGATATCCACCCGGACCATCTGGCCTCGATCTTCATCAAAACCTACGAAGCCCAGCCTTCTTCGTTCTCGGAGCTTCTGAACCTCCCTCAGGTTGGCGCCAAGACCATTCGCGCCCTGGCCCTTCTGGCGGAATTGCTCTATGGGACGCCGCTCTCCTTCCGGGATCCTGCGCGCTTTGCGTTCGCCCACGGCGGAAAGGATCGCCATCCGTTCCCGGTGGATCGCGCCCTCTACGATCGGTCCATTCGCATCCTTCACGAGGCAGTTGAGCGGGCTCGTCTGGGGGATCGGGAGCGGCTGGAAGCCCTGCGGCGTCTTGCGGAATGGCAACGACGGTTGTTCGGCCCCGCCGAGGACACGCCGAAGGCCCGCCAGGGGTAAGCGCCCTCAGAGAAAGAAAAACCGGTTACCCGATTGAGGTGGCCTATGTCGAACCCTCCGCATCCGATCTGGATCCCTCTGCTCGTCCTGCTCTATCAGTGCCTCGTGGTGATCGCAAACATCGGATTTAAGCGATCCGCTGAGAGCGCAACCGCCCTGGCCTTTCTGGCGTGGCAGATCCTGGGCAACCTCTCCGGATTCATGAGCGTGCTGACTTATACGGCTCTCCTCCGCTGGCTCCCCGTGCATATCGCGGTGGGTCTTACCATGGGACTGGGATTTGCCAGCGTGCAGGTCTTTACCGCCTGGTTGATCTTCCATGAGCCGATTGGGACCTGGAAGTGGGTGGGGACCGCGCTGGTGGTATTGGGCGTCACCCTGATTGCCACGGGACGCTGAACTGGTCCCGGGGTTGATCCTTCCATGGGGTTTGGGACCGGCAGCCCGCCCAGCCCCGAAGTCGATTTAGATCCGATTTCCAGCATGACGTTGAGAGGCTTTTCGGGGTGGGGAAACCGCCCCTGGTGGCCTTTCCCACGCCGGAAATGCTTATCCGTCCTTCCCCCAGCCCCGTAGAGCTCACAAAATGTGCACGCAACCTGTGATTGAGGCGTTCGTCCACCAGCTGGACCCGATGCTCCGGAGAGCGCATCGGGTCCAGGAGTTTACGCAGGACCCCCAGTGCGTGCTTCGCGTGGCCCTGGGCTTCTCCAACCGGGACCTTCAGCTCTCCGATGGGACATGGATCTGGCGGGGGGATCCGATCGTGGAGCTGCACCTGTGGAACGAACGGATCCCACGAATGCCGCCGGAGGGACCGGATCTGGCCTGGAGCCTCCGGTTTTACCGACGCCTGGTGGCCTCGCTTCGACTGGTCGCCCGGTGGATGGAGCAACATCCCGAAGCCCGACAGGCCCGGGCGCTGCGGGGGGAAACCTCCATGGTGGATCCTGTACGAGGGCTGATCCAGGCGCTTGGATTTGATCTCATCCTGCTGGAGCGGGGAGCCAGCGGATGGCGGCGGCTGCGCTATCGGATGGATGATTTCTACGTGTGGCTGCTTATACGCGCATACAACCCCTCCAGCTTGCGGAACAGACGTTTTCATCAGCTGGAGCGCGTGCAGTTCTGGATCTCACGGGAGGCTTTTTTAAGACGTTACGGCGGATCTCGTGGGACTGGCGGGGAGGACCATGGTCCCTCCGGGCTCTGATGAGAGCGCCGTCCCCTGCGGCCCAGCGGGTTGGGGGAAGAAGAGAAAAAGGCCTGTTCCCTTATTCGCCCATCCCCCTAAACTGTAATCGCGTGACAGGTCCAGAAGAAATGGGTTAGCAGGTGGCCTCATTCGTATCGTAGCGCAACGATAGGATCCAATCGCGCAGCGCGCCAGGCCGGATAAAGCCCGAAGAACAACCCCACGGCGGCGCTCACCCCAACTGCCAGGATCACCGTGTCCATCCCGATAACGGCCTGAACTTCCCCCTGACTGAGAAGGCCAATTAAGGAAGCCAGGGCCATCCCGGCTGCGGTGCCCATCGCGCCCCCCAGCATGGTGATCACCGTAGCTTCGGTGAGGAACTGGATCATGATGTCCCGACGTCGGGCACCCACAGCTTTGCGCAGGCCGATTTCCCTCGTCCGCTCGGTTACGGAGACCAGCATGATGTTCATGATCCCAATGCCGCCTACCAGCAACGAGATCGCCCCCAGCGCTCCCAGGAAAATCGTCAGCACGCTGGAGATCTGACCGAAAATCGAAACCAGCTCGAACTGGGTCAGGACAGCGAAATCGTCTTCGTCCTGAAAGCGGATCCGATGCTGTGCTCGCAGGGTCTCCGTGATCGCGCGGACCACCTCATCGGTGTATTCCGCCCGCGCCACCTGAAGCATAACCCCGGTGACCAGGAGCTCGCCGGTGCGCGGATCCCGGGCGTCATAGAGCATCTCCTGGGCCACGGTGAGCGGGATGAAGGCCAGATCGTTATAATCGCCGAAGGCGCTGCCTCCCTTATCGGACATCACTCCGATCACCCGGAAGGGGATCCCATTGATGCGGACGGTCCGCCCGATGGGGTTCGGAACATCGGGGAAAAGGCGGCGGGCCGGGGTCAGGCCCAGCACGATCACCCGGGACCGGTTCAGGATGTGCCCCTCCTCCAGGAAAATACCATAAAGAGGGCGCCAGTTGCGTGCGGAGGCGTAACCGGGCGTGGTGCCCAGGATGACCGTCACGGCCTCACGCCCCTCGCTTTCAATGGGCCCGAAGCGCTGGATCACCGGAACCACCGCAACGGCCCGCCCTCGCACTGCCTGCTCGATAGCCCGGACATCCCGCATCGTGAGCGATGAGATGTCCCGAAGGGCGGCCCCCGTGGTGTTTCCTTCAGCGGCCGCCCGGGGGATCACAAAGACGAGATTGGTGCCGATGGCGGCGAACTGGGTGTTGATGTAATGCTGCACGCCCCGGCCGATGGCCACCATGGCAATCACAGCGGCCACACCGATCAGAATGCCCAGCAAGGTCAGGGCGGCCCGCAGCCGGTTCGAGGCTAATGTGTCCAGGGCCTGACGGATGTTCTCCACCCAGAATCCTGCCCGCAATGCAGGCCTCCGGATTCTAAGAGAATGCGAAACCTGAGGCAGTCGCTTTGCTGCTGCTCCCGGTTCATTTTAACCCAACAGGACTTGCGTAGTCAGCTTCCCGTGGGGTCATTCCACCCCGCTTTCAGGGCTTTCGGTGGAGAGGGAGAAGAACCGTAGGGGCGGGCCGCCGAATGCAGCCCACACCCGCTCGTCGAATCACGGGGAGCGATTTCGATCCGACATCAGGAGCTGGCGATAGAACAGCGTCCAGCTGGACGAAAGAAACGTCATAACCCATGTGTTGATCGCCATTTCCGCGATGCCGAAACTCAGCAGAACCCCCCATGGTCCTTTCACGCCGAAAGGTGAAGCCAGCGGGCCGGCTGGCGAGCGGCTTATCGTTCCCTGAAGGATGTTGAGCGAAACGATGGTGAACAGACCGGCCACACCGGCGATCCCCAAAAGCCTTATGCCGAGAGCAATGACCGGCCCGGAGCGCTGCTGGATAGCGGCCCAGCCGTAGGCGATACTGTCAAAGGTCGAACGTCCGTCGAGCACGCATGCTCGATTCGCCAGTTCCTCAATCCACGTGATCAGGATGGAAGCTGGAATCACAATCAGTACTCCCAGACAACAGAAAAACAGGCCGGTATCCACCATGGGTCCCGGAATGGTGGAGCGGTTTTCCGCCATCGCCTGAAGGATTGGGATCGCCAGCGGCAATACGAAGATCCCCGCAATCATCAAAAGAGGCAACCGGAGCAGGACGTGGATCAGGAAAATACGGCCTGCATACCCCCGGATGGCTTCCCGTGCGGTGAGGAACGTGGGAGGCTCGCCTTCTTCCAGGCGATTCACCAGAGCGATCAGCGCGGTATGCCCCAGGGCATTGATCGCTCCCCAGATCAAGAAGGCTGCGATGAGCAGAAGGGGCGTTCCGATCCAGAGAAGAGCAGAGCTGGGACCAACGAGGAGCTCACGGATCCTCTGAGGCATTTCAGGGGAGGCCGTCAGGGCGCTCCCGGCAAGCTGAGAGAGGGCGGAAGGGGGTGCGAAACCGGCCAGGAACCCGAATAGCCAGAGGATCCGGTGGCGCCGAACGATCCACCACGCCCGCAGGAGCAACTGGCTATAGCTCATCCCTCTGTGCTCCTTTCTCTTGCAGGGGGCCGTTCAGGGCGCGAGAAGGGGACAACTTTGCTCGATAGCAAATCCATGCGATTGTTTGGATTCGGCGGATCCGGGAGAGAACTCTCCTGCATGGGTTTTGGGGCTGCACAGGCCGCCTTCGCTGGCCCACCTAGCCCCCAAAGCTCCCCGAAGAAGTCAGCGGTGTAACTCCTATTCACTGGACTTTGGACAAACTCCTCCCTTTACTCAGGATGGGGGATTGGGGGTGGGTGGGGCCGCCGAAGGCGGCCCCACCCACCCCCAAATCCTTCAACTTCCCCCCTCCCCGCGGCCC
>JAEVEY010000002.1 GCA_016842045.1 Candidatus Thermoflexus sinensis
CCAGGGCCACCGCCTCCGCATCGGCTTCCAGGCGCACATGATGGGCGAACAGCCAGAGCTTGCGGGGGCATACCCGCAGGTAATTCAGCTGGAGCCCACCCCGCTTCAGCCGTTCGAATTCATCATCGCTGAGGCGCGCCGCCTGGCGGAGCAGATCTCGCAGGTCCTCCTCCTGTTCCTCTGTCACCCCGACCTCCGGTGGCAGATTCCTGCATGGAAATTGCAACTCCCGTCTGTTTGATTTTAATCGCAGCCCGCTTCACCCGCTTCCGGTTTTCTCTGGATCATCATCCGGCCTGGACCGGAAGGAGCGATCCGGGAAAGACGGGCTCAGGATCCGGTATACTTCGGAGGTCTCAATGGGGGTCAATGGCTATCATCATGAAAGGAGGGGGTTGCTCTCCATATTCTGGCTTCGAACGCTTCATCCAGATTTGATTTTTCGTTTTGGCTCCTTAAAGGCTGGGGGCGAGCCGGGCACTGAAGGAGCCTGGCTTGCTTTGCCCTGTATGCTTTTTCTCTCCCCTTCCCACGGCCCTGGGGATGTGGAGAGGGGGACTCGGGAGAGCGTTGGCCTTCACCATTCGAGATCCTTAAAAAGAATCTGGATAGAAGCACTAATTCCTTTCCACGGGAGGTTCAGATGAGAAAGCTGTGGACGCTTGGATTGATCCTGGTTCTGCTGACGGGCTTGGCGGCGTGTCGCCCGCGTTCGACACCGACTCCGGTTCCCGGGATTTTCTCCCCGACCCCGGAAGTCCGGCCGACGATTCCGTTGCCTACCCCCACGCCAGCATTGCCGGGCCCTGGCAGCCCGGTTCCTGAGGATGTTGAGAGGATCTCTTCTCATAACACAGATCGCCTCGTCCCCATCTGGCGGGCCCAATGGTTGCTATTTCGAGACATCCGTACAGGCACGGACATGCATGTGGCTCTCACCCCTGGGGGGCTGGCTTTGCTTTCAGCCGCTGATCTGAAGACCATTCGATTCATTCCTCTCCCCGCGGACACGGAATTCCCTACTGCCTTTGCAGTCCGAAGCGATCAGAAAGCGGCGGTGGTGGGCACTCGGGATGGAACGTTGCGCGTTGTGGATCTCACCACTGGCGAGATCCAGGCGGAGACCCGGATGCCCATGGAAATTCGATCGCTGGCCTTTCTGGATGCGGAGGGGCGGCAGGTTGTTATGCTGGCGGACAGCTTGCGGACATGGGAAATTGGTCGTCCAATTTCCCCGCCGGTTGCTGGCTTTCCCCAGAAAGACTACGGGGGTGCCCTGACGGAGAATGGGCAGTTGGCGCTGGCGGTGGACTCCATGGGTCGTGGATCTGTGTGGGATGTGTTGGCCGGTAAGGTTGTGCTGACGTTTACGCTTCCGATGACACGCCCGACGGCAGTGGCGTTGCATCCTCAGGGGCGATACGCCCTCGTGGGGAAAGGGGATGATGTTCTGGTTCTGCGCCTGGATCTGGTGGAGGGTCATTCCGAGATCATCCGGAGGATGAAGTATTTCGATGTGGAGGAGCTCGAGGCCACCGAGTCATATATGGTGATCCGGGCGCGCCCGGGAGGGGCCAATCAGGTGCTGGTGCTCCCATGGGATCAGGAAGAGCACGTTCTGCACCTGCATGGCGACCGTCCTTCGACGCGTGTGCATCTGGATGAGAGGAGGAGGCGGTTGTATTTGCTTAGCCTGAACCGTTTGGAGGTCATTTCTTTGGACAATCGCGAGCAAATTCAGAGGCGTTATGATCTTCCCACATCACGCGCGGTGCCGATCTGGAAGGATCGGCTCCTGGTTCTGGCAGGACCATCGTCATATGCGGATATTGTCGTTTTGAATTTAAAGACTGGGCTCGCCCGATACACGGAGGCCCGGGGCCCGATTGAGTCGCTATGGGCGGATCCGAATGGCCGATGGATCGCAGCTGGGATCCGCGGCGGAAGCCTGCACTTCATGGATTTAGAATTGCGGACGCTGGGATATGTGGAAACCCAGAGTGTGAAATGGATCGGTCGGGATGCGCAAGGGCGAGGCCTGATTGGCATAGGACACAATGAGGTGTTGCTGGGGGCGGTGGGACAGGAAAAGCCTCTCTGGCGGCGCGCGTTGCCCGTATCGCTCCGATCCAGGCTGATCGGAGCCGTCTCGCCCGAATGGATCGCGGTGACCACCCAGTTTGAAGGGGACACGATCTGGTTGCTGGATCACGAAGGAAACATCCGGCACACAATCCGGAAACCGGAATTCGCCGGCGAGATCCAGGATCTCGAGTGGTCTTCCAACTTTCTCGTGGTGCATCTAAGGGCCAGTGGGCCACGGGGATTCGCTCACGTTCTCCACGTGCCGGATGGTCAGCTTCTGGCACGGTTGGACCTGGATGATCCTCTGGCGAGGGCTCGCTGGTGGCCGGATCGAAACCTCGCTCTCATTGAAATCCCGACAAAGCGGCTGGATATTGCCTGGCCGGGACCACCCATGAGGAGTTTTACGCTGGATGATCGAAAGGATGCGCGCATCACCGGGATCTGGCGGATTCCGGATACGGGACAATTCCTGGCGATCGTTCAGCGAGTCCGCGCGGTTCGCTCCGAACGGCAGGTGACGTTCTGGTTCTTCCGAGGAGGGTGGTTGCGGGCGTTTGATGTGGACGCCCGGCGGCTAATTTGGGAGAAGCCGCTTTCTTATTCACCGGTGTGGATGGAAGTAGATCCGGAAGGAAAGTGGGTGATCCTGGGCGGTGCGGAGGGCGTGATGGAGATATGGGGAGTGAGGTGAGCCGGCTGGGCCGGTGATGGCTGACCAGCTCGCCTGGATCATGGATTTTCTGAAAACTGAAAATCACAAAAGGAAAATCGGATGCGATCTTGCCGGATCAACGAGCGCATCCAGTTTTTCCTTCCCTCCTTCGAACTACGGCCATTCTCGGCAATCCGGTTACGTCGTTGTGGGCTTGGCAGGCTTGACGAAGAGCAACAAAGGTGTTATCTCGTCCTAAGCAGGAGCGAACCTTAACAACTTAATCAGCCGAGCTTCCGATCGGCTCGGACGCCGTGCCGAATCTCGCGGTGAGGCATGACGGCTGCGCCATGGTGAGGGCGCCTGTCTTTCTCCGGCAGCCATCAGGCTGTATGGAGAAAATACAGGGACCAATCCGAATTCCTCAAAAGGAGGAAAACGGATGAATAAGACTTCGGAAGCTCTCTTCAGGCTGGACTCCCGAGGGATTCCAGCCCGCGAGCCCCATTCTCGCCAGGCGTGGGGGGAATGGGGCGCTGGGAGCCGTCCGATTGGCTCCCCGGAGCGCGAGCGCTCCGACCTCGTGCCGGGTCGGGCTTCCTCCTGACCGGCAGCGTGACGTTGACGAGCCGGCATGCCCATGCGGATAGGCAAGCTGTCCGCCGGGGCCTGGGGCCTCGTCAGCCTGGGTCGCTGGCTGTGCAGCTGGTCAGCGTGCCAGGCAGCCCGGATCTGTCGCCTGTCTGGCCGATGGATTCGGGAGTGGTTTTCCAGTCTGCGCCGATGGGCTCAGGCTGGGAAACCCGTGATCGCACAGTGGCTGCGCTGGTTCCTTAAGGCTTCCCTCCGCGCAGCCATCCATCTTCTCAAGGAGCTTCTGGTGGAATGGCTGCAAGATAGCCTGCCGGATCTCATCCAGGAGCTCCTTTGATGGATCCCCATGACGCATGGGGACGTGGAAAACGATAGATGATCCAGGGAGGTGAGGAGGTCTGCAAAAATGAGGGGCCGGGAAGACCCATCGGATCTTCCCGGCCCTTTTTTTATCAGCAAGATGCGAGATGGAACACGGAATTGACTTCTTGGGAACCCATGGGCTTCAACGCATGACTTGAACCCGTGGAGAGCCACAGGAATTCGCCATCAGCCTGGTTAACGGAATTCCTTCAGTATAAGCGGGAGATAATGTGAGAAAATGGGGATCCCGGGAACCTCGTCGGCCCCAATATCGGGCATGATGCTCTGAGGTCGAAGATCTCCATCTATATCCCGATTCACCCAGGTTGGGATGCCGGTGTTAATGGCTGCGGATCCGGGTTGCAGATGGAAGTCCAGGGCTTCCGGGTTTACAAACCGGGGATCGCCGTGTCGGTCGCGCTGGCGGACGATACCGGTTATATCGCTTGCCACGCGATCCACGTTATGCCAGAGAACGCTGTCGGTGAATACATAGATTGGGTTGGGGGGCGTCGTTCGGGTAATTCCCACGGTGTGGGAGGCAATGATCGTGTTGGTGAGATACAGCGTTCCCCCAAAGGCATCGATCGCCGCGTTCTGGTTGTTGAAAAACGTATTGTGGATCAGATGGGCAGTTCCAGTGAAAAGGCTGAAGGCCCCGCCGCGCTGGCTGATATTGTGGGCCAGGATGTTGTTGATGAGGATTGCCTCCGGCGCTCCTGCCACAATGGAAGCGCCATAATCAGAAGTGTTGCTCGTAAAAATGCTGTTCTCTATGGTTATTTTGTTTCCATGGATGCCAATCGATCCGGCAAATGAAGAGGAGTTGCTGTAAAAAATACTTTCCATGACATGGATTTCATTTCCGCTTACTGAGGCTGCTGAGGCCGCAGCGGCGCGATTCCCGTACCATTGAGTGCGGCGGATGATGATACGATCCGCTCCAATCCAGCTGCCGCCCCCACTGATTCCGGTCCAATTATAAGCAAACACGCTGTTCTCTATAGACACCAGAAATGCGCCATTTACAAACAGGGCTCCCCCCAGCGGATTGTCGAAAAAGGGCAGCGAAGTTGTCCGATTATGCTCGAAGTGGACGTTTCGAAGGTAAAGAGAGGCGGAAATGACCCGCATGGCGCCTCCCTGGCTGATCCCTGCTCCATTCACGAAGCGAAAGCCGTCTATGGTCACGGAGAAGAGGCCCCGAATGAAAATGGCTCGCGTTTGACCCTGTGGATCCAGGATAGTGGGATACGCATCGGGATCTCGAATCGTGAAATCCGGGGAGAACCCGCCGATTAACGTCAAGGGGAGACTGATGTAGACAATCTGAGTTACCTCATGGCGAGCCGTAATATCCGTGTAAATGCCTGTGGCGACCCGGATTTCGTCGCCGGGATTGGACTGATCAACAGCGTATTGGAGCGTGCGGCACGGAGAAGCGGCACTGGAGCAATCTCCCGTATCGGTTCCTGCCGGGGAGACATAACGTATGGCCGGCGCTGCGCGCGCTGAATCTGAATGATGGGAGGCCAACCCCATGAGCGCAAACAGAACCATTAGAGCGCCCGCAAGCAGCGCTGCAACCAGTCGGATGGCTGGCGCGGGAAACCTTGCAGAATCTCTTGGAAAAAACCGATCGTGCATATGGGCCTCCTGTATTAGGTTTAGGAGTTACGTAGTCGAAAGCTCTAAAGGTGGAACGGAATGGTCCCACTCCCCTTTCTCCCCCCTCCCCACAGCCCAAAGGGCCGTGGGGAGGGGGGAGAAAAATCCTTGCCCCCATGGGAAACGAACTGCGCAAGTCCTAAGGTTTATGATAGCGTTGGCATCACGAATGCTTAACTTTCATGCGTTTCCTGGGCCGTGAGATTAGGGGAAAGGATTTCTTAGGAATTGAAGCAGGGGCCGCGGGCTCTGCCTCGGCCCTCAAAAGCTTCCCGATTTGGAACTGAGGGGAATGGAGCTCACACCGCGGTTGACGGTTATATGATGCGTTCCATCTCCGCAGATTCTGCCACCAGGCCCAGCTCATCATCGTAGGCCAGCGTGGTTTGCACCACGCCCAGATCTGATACCGGCGAGAAATGATTGGCGAATTCCTTAAGCCACCAGATGGGCACCGGCACCAGAAGCTCAGGCAGCCTCCAGCTTTCCTTCTGCTCCGTGAGCCGGTAGGCCTCCTGCAGGAATCGGTCCGGCAACACTTCCACTGATACCGTCCCGCGTCGAGCCGTGAAACGCCTTCGCATCTCCTCGTCGGAAAGATCAATCGTATAGCATCCCAGAGTGCGCTGGATCTCATCCAGCGCTTGGCGCCCTTGTTGAAGCTCCTGCTGCCATTCCGGCGTCGTGACCACCCGTTCGTAAAGCTGACAGGTTGCCCGGGTCAGATCCGAATCCGCGGGCTCGGAGGGCATGCTCCGAAGGATCTCCACACTCCACTCCAGCAACTCGCGCCCATAGATCAGTTGCGCGCCTTCGGACCAGCGTGAATATACCCTGACCGGGGCTGGGGGCTGTTCCCCTCGACGGTTGACGCGTCCCATGCGTTGCACGAGGGCGTCTATCGGGGCGGCCTCTGTGATCAGCGCATCATAAGAAATATCCAGGCTGACCTCCACAATCTGTGTGGCAATGAAGATCACGCCGGGCCTGGATTTCTCTGCACGACGCTCCTTTTTCTGACGGTCACGGAGAATCCATCGCGCATGCAGCAGTTCCTGCTTTCTCCATCCCGATTCGCGTATCCTCTTATAAAACATCTGGGCATCGCGGACTGTATTGGCCACTACCAGCACGCGCTTGCCCTGGCGAGCGAATGCCAGGGCCTGCTCCACCCCATCTTCCAGCAGTGATCCATCCTGCAGCTCCAGCCGGTAGCGCCTGCGTTCCCAGAGTTCGCGTTCTGCTTCAACGAACTGTCCGGGAGGGAAAAACCGGAGAAGAGCGTCGGGGAGGGTGGCGCTGGCCAGTGCAAGCCTCGCTGGGCGCTCCCGTTCCAGAGCCTCCAGAAGCAGCCCCAGGGTATATGGTTCGTAAACGTGAATTTCGTCCAGGATCATGGTGGCTTTTCGTGCCAGGACACGCCGTTCCTCCCAATGTTGCCCATTCAGATGGGCCAGCAGATATTGATCCAGTGTGGCGACCGTGACCGGTTGGGCGAAGACGGAGCCGAGAAGTCGTAGATCCAGATGGCCCTCTTCCGCTTCCCGATGCAATATATAAGCGGCTCGTCCATGGGAAAGCCCCACTGCCTTTTTCCCATAGATTTTTCGAAGCCGGCGCCACATCGCGTTTGTTGTAGCCTGGGTGGGAAGCAGATAGAGGATCCGTTCCGTATCGCCTGCCCAGAGAAGAAGAGCCTCCGTCTTGCCCGTCCCGGTTGGCGCGCGCAACCAGAGGACCAGGGCGTTTCCGGCTTCTCGGGCTTGCTGCTGAAACAACCGAAGGGGAGCTTTCAGCTGCCGCTCGATGCGCCTTGTGGGTTCTGAGCGTCCACCGGTTAGAAAAAGCAGGTCCGGCATGGGCTTTCCAGCTGAGACAAGCCAGTCCGCCAGGTGAAGCACGGTCTTCACCTGAGCGAATTCCTGAGCAGGCAGGCGCTGTAGCACTCCTCGAAGCGTGTTCCCATGATCGCCGAACCTGAGATGGGGATCGTCCAGCAATGCGGCGGGGGAATTTCTCAGGATGATCCGCAGTGATTGTTGCAGCTCCTCGACGGTCGGCAGTCCATGGGTTTGAAGCGCATTTAGCAATTCCCACAGTGTCGGAAGCAGTCGGAAGATATCCTCTTCGAGATACGGGGGGGCCGGATATCCTCGATAAAGTCCCGGGCTTAACGGGGAGTGATGGGTGAGAACAGCGGCGGTGGCTTCCAGGCGCGTGGGCTCCATCCCGATGCACTGATTCAGCCTCGCTTCGGCCAGCAGCACAAAGGGGAGGGATGCCAGGGCATGGGGGTATGCCATTTTGCGCATGCCACGAATGTATTCCTGAAAGTCTGCTGTTGCTTTTCCGATGTCATGCATGGCACACGCCAGGAGAGCTTTCGTGCGCCACGGCTCCTGAATCCCAAGCCGCCTGGCTATCTCATTGCCCAGGCGCACAACATCGGTCGTGTGATGGATGAGAGATACGTCGGGTTTGGCCAGGAGCATCTCAGAATACTCTTCGTCTATCTGGGGTGTTCGCCTTTTCTCGACGGAAGTCGGATAAAGCGTAGATCAACGGAAGATGAAATCGTCGCTGAGGATCTGAGAGCGCACTATCAGATCCCCAGCGACCCCTATTCCCTATGTGGCCCGGAGGGAATGTGAGGAAAGTGAAAGAGCGGGTTCCGGATTGAGCCATGCGAAATTTCGTCCTTTCCAGCGCCAGGCCGAAACGTGAGGCACTTCGAGCTCGATGCCCCAGGGCAGGAAGCTGAACGGCGCGAGATCCCTGGGATGACGGATTCCTCGGGCGTCTACCTCAAATGCCAGCGGCAGACGCTCCACCACAGGGGGGGCAAAGATCATACCGGGCCTCAGGAGTGCACGGACCCCCTGCATGCGCTGGATGTCGCCGGGCAACACGGTGCCCCGAAAGCGAGGCTCGCCGGGCTCCGCTTCTCCAGGCGTTATCTCTTCAATTGCTGCGAGCTCGTCTTCTCGCCCCAGAGACAGAGGGTAGGCCGGATCACGAAAGGCCTGTTCTAATTGCCGCAGAAGTGGTTCCGGACCTCCGTAGATCAATGCGTATTGGGTGAAGAAAAGAAGCTCCCGAAAATAAGGCGACCGTTCCGCGATCTTCCCCGATTTGATTTTGAGCACCGTCCACATATCACGGGCGCGACCGGGCTCAACCTCCATCCAGACTGAGAGCTTGAGGCGGCGCCACGGGCTCTCTGGACTCCACAGTTCCCGATCGGAAAGCCCGAGCGCAGCCCCGGCGATGCCGATCAGGGTGGTAGGTGGGGGCATCGGGAGCGTGCGCTGGTAGTTGTGGTCCAGCGGACGTCGGAAAGACGCGACGGGGGCTCGAACCATCACGACGAGGATTCGCTCCATAGCTCGCTCACATCCCTTTGGGCTTCGGTCAGTGCCTCGCTTACGGTTCGGACAGGTCCATATTCCTGCAGAGCTTTTTGGATCTCCTCCTCATTTCCAAAGATGCCCGGATCGATTCCGAAGATTGTACGTTCGAGGTAAGGAGAGAACTTTTTCAGGGCATTCGCCAGTGGCTCCGGATCCAGCACATATCGGCTGTCTTCAAAGCGAGCAACAAGGGCCTCCAGGAATACCGGATGTTTGACCCTGAGGCGCGCGTAGGCCATGAATTTGGGGGAGAGATCGCTGAGCATCCGTGCTGTTCGCCCGCCTCCCCAGAGAAGCTTAAGGGCCTCGAGAAGCGCATGCAGACGCTTTTTGCGCTCATCCGATGGCAATGCGCGATCTTCCTTGTTGCCGATTTCCAGCGCCCGGAACACACCCACCCGGTCCAGCTCCACGAGGATGGTGCCCCTGAAGAGGTTCGCATAAAGCTCCGTTTCAAACATGTTCCCACCAGCGGCCATCGTCTGCCCGAAACGTTCAAACGAACGGGTCCCGAGATCGCGATCGCCCTGGAAGGGGAACAATCCCACGGCCGCTGAAACTCGCACCGGGGAAGTGCGGCGCCGCTGGCCGGAGGGATCCAGATAGCCGAACAGATCCTCGTCAATGAATTCCCAGGGGCGAACCGGGGGCGTAACTTCCTGACCGCTCACCTGAGCAAAGGGTTCCGAGAGCGGATGACCAAGTTCCTCCAGCCGATCGCGGAGCATCCGTCGGATGGCCTGTCCTGAGATGTAGGGGATGGTGCTCCCATCCGGCAATGTGACCTTCTTGGCGACCACGACATTTCCTTCTGTATGGGATGCGTTCACATTGGCAGCAGATACTTTGGCCAGGTATCCGATCACAATCGCTTTGCTCATGTTAGCCTCCATCTAAGGGGATCATTCCGGCTGTGAGGCGCCTTTGCGCAGGAAAGCGTTCATTGCATAAATCGAGAGGAGCGTCTTGACCCGCACCCATGGGACGCCCGCGATGCGTTCGCCCCGCTCGATGCGCAACAATGCCTCCGGGATGGTGATCTTCAGGCGGAACTGAACATCGTTGAGGACCCGGTAGAAATCCTCTGGGTTTTTGGCATTGCGCAGGGCATAGAGCAGGCCCATCTCATCACGTTGGTGCGCGGCCTCCCCCAGAGAGTGCCCGAAGCCTGACAGGATTCGCTGAAATTGCTCATCCATACCAAATACCTCCTGCAGATATTGGTTCAGCACATCGGTGGTTCCCCATGCCAGCGGACGGCGGCTTTCCTCCTTTGCGCGCGCCTCATAGAGGAACTGCTCAATAAAGGGGGAAGGATCTCCAAGCTCCAGGATCGCCCAGGCGACCTTATCCCTCCAGAGCGTCTCGCGTTTCTGCCCATACCATGTCTCGAATTGCTCGAAGACCATGACGAGCTGTCGGTGGGGATTCGAGCTGCCCTTTTCCCGCAGCATCCGGATCCAAACTTCGTAGAGCTGGTAAAGTCGTTGCAGTTTGGAGAACTCCTGCAGCGACTGCATATTGAAAGCCTGACCTGGCTTGCCGCTGATCGCGTAGAGGGTCAGTGGCGCGGGAGGCTGTTCAGTGGCGCCGAGCAGCGCGGCCAGCAGATGACGGGCTTCCCCGGAAAGCTGATCGGATTCGCGAACGTGAGCGAACAGCGCGAGGAGGAGGCCCCAGGTTGTCTCGTGAAGGTAAGGGCCTGAAAAGGCCACGGGGGCTGTTCCACCACCTTCGCCCATCACGCGAAGGGGTTCGATGACTTCCTCGTGCAGTCGCTTCATCTCATAAAGCTCGGAATGGAAGATGAAGAAATGCAAGGCCTCCCGGCCATGACCCTTCCATAGCCATCCCAGATACCCGGCGAGCCCCGCCAGGGCGCAGCGAGCGCAGAGCCGAAGGCCTCGCTTCGTGCCGGAGTAAAAAGTGCCGAATTTCTGGGGGTCCACCACGAAGGGATACATCCACATCGTGGCCTCCGTCAACGGGGCCAGTTCTCCACACAGATCACAGCGGTCGGCTCTCCGGCTTAGCTTCAGCTTGAGCTCGAAGACAGGCGGGCGTGTGAAATATTTCCTTTTCTCGCCATCGATTTCAACTTCGATCTTGGGAGCAGATCCAGAGACCTTAATGAAGAGGTTGACCGGGTAAGCCCAGTTGACTTTATCGTATTCCCGAACCTTCCGGGTTTTCGGATCGTAGTATTCCCCCTTGTTTCCGCTCGGCTGCACGAGCCGTCGGAGCAATGCGCTCAGCACATCATGAGCGGGATGTTCGCCGGCACCAAACATCCGGATCAGCACCACAATTCCGGTGTCTATCCAGAAATTGCCGGTCGGGTGATCGAGGGAGAGACGGATCATCTGTCGTGGCGGGATTTTGGCCATCCTTTTTTACCTCATCGATTTACTTGCGCTTCCGAAATCCGAGAATTCTGGTCGTGGATTGCTGGTGTTAACATATCCCCAGGTGATAACCTGACCGAACCCCTTGATTAATTTGGGAAGGAAATCTCCTCCATCTGGATCCAGTCTTCCCGCTCGCACAGGGCCTCGAGGGTTTCCCTGCGCCCGCGGGCCTCTTCCAGGGCCTTCTGATAGGGGCGCACGAGCTCCCACTGGGGGCCCAGGGTGTAAACCCCGGGGGCCCTCTCTGTGAGGATCCCCTGCTTCCAGAGCGGTTTGAGATACTCCTCGCGCAGGGTCTCCTCCGAGTCCAGCCCCCGGCTGAGATCCCAGTATTCACTCCGCAGACGGCTGTAGAGGTCTGATAACGAGAGCGCCCCTCGTTCCGTCAACAGGTCGATGATGACCTGACGCACACGGCCGAAGGCCAGCGGCATGATCGGCAGATCCACCCAGTAGCCATCCTCCGCAGTGAAGCGGACACATCTCTCCGCGATCTCGTCTTCCGCCTGGACGTAGTAAAGGCGGGCGACATCTCCGGAAAGGGCGGCGGCCAGCTCGAGGGCGAGGTTGATCACATTGTTGCCGCCGGTGA
>JAEVEY010000175.1 GCA_016842045.1 Candidatus Thermoflexus sinensis
CCCGTTCGGGTCATCGCGTGGGCCAGCTCTTCCAGCGTAAAGAAGCCCTCTACGGATTGCGGCAAATAAGTGTAGGCCGCGCGATCGCCGGCCACAATCCCTCCCATCAGCGGGACGATGCGATGAAAATAAAAGCGATAAAATGGGGTCCACCACCGTTGAGGCGGGCGAACTGCCTCCAGGCACACCACCCGACCGCCCGGGCGAACGACCCGGGCCTGTTCCTGAAAGGCAAGATCGAGGTTCGCAACATTGCGCATCACGAAGCCGGAGACCACCGCGTCGAACTGCTCATCCGAGAAGGGGAGGCGCAGCGCGTCCCCGCCGACCCATCGGATGCGATCGCGACCGGGTTTCCTGCGCCCTCGAATCATCATCGTGAGGGTGAAATCGCAGCCCACTACCAGCGCCCCGGGGCGCTGTCGCAGGGCTTCCGCCGCCAGATCGCCGGTCCCGGTCCCCACATCCAGGATGCGGGCGTCCGGCGGCAGGGCGCAGGCCCGGATGGCCTGCTGACGCCAGCGGAGATCCAGGCCGCCGGTCATCAGGCGGTTCATCAGATCATAGCGATGGGCGATGCGACCGAACATCGCCCGGACCTGTTCCGGCTTGCTGGGATTTGAGCCCATGGAAAAGGATCCTCAAGAGCCAAAGATGAGATAAAAGATGCCTGGGGGGCAGGTCGGGCGCCAGAGGCCCCGGCTCAGTCCTTACAGATCCTGCATCGGCTTATTTTACTAAAAGGGAAGAGGAGGCCCATGGCTTCGTGGGATCGCAGGGATGCCACTCGTCTTTCGCAGGAGGAGGTGCTGGCTCGCTGGGGACCCCATGCGGGGGAAGGGCCGTTACGCCCGGGAGGCGAACCGTTCTTTTTCCCCGGCGGGCCGATCGGCGTGTTGCTGATCCACGGGTTCACGGGCGCCCCTCATGAGATGCGCCGGCTCGGGGTTTTCCTGGCCGATCGGGGGATGACGGCGCTGGGGATCCGATTGCCCGGCCACGGGACACGGCCGGAGGATCTGCGCCAGGTCACCTGGCGGGATTGGGCGGAGGCGGTGGCCATGGGGGCGGAGACCTTGAGGGAGCGATGCGAGCGGGTGTTCCTGTGCGGCCTCTCGCTGGGCGGCGTCCTCGCCCTCTATGAGGCAGCCCGGCGACCCCCGGACGGCCTGATCGTTATGGCCTCCCCTTACCGGATCCGGGATATCCGCCTCCATTTTCTCTGGCTGTTGAAGCGGCTGATTCCCAATGTGGGGAAGCCATCCCCGGAGCTCCGCGATCCGGAAGCCCGGGCAGAGCAGGTTTCATACTCGTGGTATCCGCTAACGGCAGTGGAGGAGCTGCTCCACGTGCTTCGGGCAGCGGCCGCTTGCCTCCCCCAGGTGCGATGCCCGGCCCTGCTGATCTACTCCCGGTCCGATCGCACGGTTCCTCCGGATCATGGATGGGCGATCTACCATCGACTGGGCAGCCCGGACAAGACGATTCACTGGCTGGTTCACAGCGGCCACGTCATCCCTGAGGATATCGAGCGGGAAGAAGCCTTCGAGCAGATCGAGCGCTTCATCCGGCGTGTCGTGGAACGGAAGACACGCGTGGAAGCGGAGCGCTGAGGGGAAGCCCATGCGGACCATGACCGTGGGCCTGATTGCGGATACCCATGTCCCCCAACGGCTGGAGCGCCTCCCGCCTCAGGTAGCCGAGGTGTTTCGCGGTGTTTCCCTGATCCTGCACGCGGGGGATCTGAATCGCTGGCCGGTGCTGGATGAACTGGCCCGCCTGGCCCCTGTGGTGGCGGTGAAGGGGAACGCTGATCTGGGGCTCCGGCTGCCGTGGCGGGAGATCGTGGAGATCAACGGGGTCCGGATTGGGCTGGTGCATGGTCACGGGGGCTGGCCGGTTTATCTGAGGAACAAAATCCGGGAAGCCCTCATTAGCTTCGAGCCCCTGCGCTATCTGCGATATGCGCGTTTCGCTTTTTCGGATCCGGTGCATGTGATCGTCTCCGGGCACACGCACCGGCCCCATCTGGTTTGCGTGAATGGGATCTGGCTGGTGAACCCGGGCCCGGTGGCCCCGGATTATTACATCCAGCGAGGGCCAGCTGTGGGTCTCCTCCATGTGCGGCCGGGGGACCTGCGGTATGAGTGGATCGATCTCTCCACCGGCCGGGTTCGGGATTGGACGCTTCCCATGGATTCAGCGTTCCGGTTTTTAGAAGGAGGATGACTGGGCAGTGGCGGAAGGCTGGCACATAAACTCAGTTGTAACGATTCCGCCTGGCCCCATTCGGTCCGGAGCTCTTGTGAAGAGGTGGAAGGCCCCTAAAGCCCTCAGGAGAAAACCCGCGGGAAATGACTATATCCGTATTGCGTTGCGTGAGAAGGGCGGGATCGTTGCGTAACAACTATTCCCACATCTCAAGCGCCCGTCGGATCCCTTCGATGATCACGCGGTGCTCGGCCTCGTGCATGCGGGCCTCGAAGGTTTCCAGGATGTCCTCGTGGAGGATGGGGACAATGGCCTGAGCCAGCACGGGCCCCTCATCCACCGCCGGGGTTACGATGTGGACCATGCACCCGCTGTAAGCGATCTCCCCCCGCTGATAAGCCTCAAAGGCCCGCTGGATGGCGTTCATGCCCGGGAACATGCCGGGAAGCGCGGGATGGAGGTTGATCACCTGCCCGGGGAAGCGGTCCAGAAAAGCCAGGCTCAGGATATGCATCCATCCGGCCAGGACGATGAGATCAGGCCGATAGGGGACGATGCGCTCCGCCAGATCGCGATCGTAAACGGTCCGATCCGGGCCGCGCTCGCGGTAAGGTTTCAGGGAACCCGTCTCAAAACTCCTGGCGTGTTAAGATACCCCTGGAATTCCCTGGCTGGGAGGGAGGTGAAGGATGGGATTCCGGGAGCTGAGCGATGAGCAGTGGGCTTTCATCCAGCCCCTGCTGCCCCCCAAGGCCCGGACGGGCAGGCCCCGAGCCGACGACCGCAAGACCCTGAACGGAATTCTATACGTCCTGACGACGGGATGCCGGTGGCTGGATAGGCCAGCGAAGGATAGCTCATACCAGACAGCCTGGCGGAAGCTATCGGAAGTCCTCCAAAGGGATGCGCCGCAAGAAGGGAATCGCATCGAATGCCCGGTCGGCCGTCACAATCTCCCGCAGGCCTGCCCGCTCGGCCACGGCCGCATGGATGCAGTCGCGGGGTGAAAGTTGGGGATAGGCTTCCGCCAGCTCCCGGGCCCGGCGGACGTCCTCAACGGTAACCGGTAGGACCTGATTCGGCGACATAATTTGAAGAAAGCGATCAAAGATCTGAAGGCCGACTATCCGAGCGCCGATGGAGAAGTACCTGTGCAGGATCTCCTGAAATACCTCCGCATCGGTCCAAGCCTCCAGCCGGCCCGAGGCCACAGCGTCCAGGCAACGAAGGGCTGGCTCCTTCAGGGGATGCGGGGCACCGGCGGCATACATGGGCACATTCGTGTCAATGAAGACCGCCATGGTGAACCTCCGCTGTCTCCCGCAGACGGGCACTCACGTAAGCCTTAAAGGGCCCTTCGTAATAGAGCGATGGAGCCGGGATCTGGCCCTGGATGCACATTTGTCGGAAGACCTCTTTGACAATCTCCTCTCGCTCCATAGATGGACGCTCCAGCAGGGCCTCCCAGACCCGGTCGGGCTCGACCCCCAGGTGGGCAGCCAGGGCGGCTTCCACAGCCGGCGCCAGATAGGCGATCTCAATTTCCCGCTTCATGGTCTCCCAATCGGCCACAGGGGCTGAAAGCCGGGCCAGGTCCCTGACGGCCGCCTGGCGGGCGGCGGTGTCCGCCTCCAGCAGGCGCTGGATCGCCTCCCGGACTAACGCCCCGACCGAGACCCCCCGCCGCTGGGCCTCGGCTTCCAGCAGGCGGCGGGTCTTCGAGTCGATCCGAATTTCCAAACGTTCGGTGAGCATTTTCTTCGCCCTTCCTTTTACCGGATTCCGTAATCCGTATACAGGATACGCCCATGCAAGCTCAGCGTCAAGAAGAGGAATCGGGCTTTCTGGCGGCTGCTATGTCAAGCTGTCCTGGGCCTCCTGAGAGCCCTGCAGATGAAGCCGTTGGAGGGCGAGGCCGAGAAAGGGAGAGATAGGGAGGCAATCCCTCGCCTACCGCTTATCCATCAGTGCCTGGGCCGCGATGAGGATGCGATGACCGTCCGGGTCTGTGCATAGGGATGGGCTCATCGGCTATGGTTATCAACGAACGGCGGGGCGTGAAGGGACCGCTCCTTCCGCTCCCAGGGAAGGCGGGGAACTTCCTTCCTCTCCGCGCCTTTCAAGCCGCGGAGAGGAAGAAGATGGTGGAAGGATTCCTCCGGCATCCGCGGGCGCTCCGCCATAGGCCCAGCGCCCGGCTTTGCCTCGGGTCCGGTCCGGCAAGACGAAGCTCATGGAAAGCATGTTCAACCCGATCTCACTCCCGAGGCCGTCCGACCTCGTAGCTCACATTGCGGGCCTCGAAGAAGTTCACCTGCTCGGGGAGGTCGATTTCGATCGCCAGCCAGCGAAGGGGATTCGAGGCATGGAACTGGGCCCCCAACCCCAATTCCTCCAGACGTCGATCGGCCACATAGCGCACATAAGCGTTTAGAAGCTCGGCGGACATCCCCAGGATGGGCTGGGGCAGGAGCGCCCGATTGTAGTCCGCCTCCAGGGCGACGGCCTTTTGAATCATCTCCCGCAGCTCCCCTGCCAGAGCCGGCGTTCTCACCTCGGGGTACTCCTCCAGGAAGGTCCGGATGAGGTGCACACCGAAAGAGAGATGCAGGCTCTCATCTTTCAGCACCCAGTCAATGATCGTGTTCAGGCCCCGCAACAAGTTGCGCCTTCGGAAGGAGAGGGCGAAAGCGAACCCCGAGTAAAAGAAGATCCCTTCCAGAATGACAAAGAAGCCCACCATATTGCGCAGAAAACGCTGGAGCCCTTCCGTTGTGTGCAGATCCGTGCCGGTCTGCAAGATCTCTTCGGTGAGCTGACGCTGGAAGGCTGCCTTGGCCATCACCGCAGGATGGTTCTCCAGCATCCCGAATACTCGCTCCCGATCCACAGGCAGCGTCTTGATCACGTATTCAAAAGCCATCGTGTGGTTCGCTTCCTCCCACGCCTGGCGGGCCAGATACAGCCGGATCTCCGGAGCCGTGAGATAAGGATACAGGGCCAGCAACAGGTTGCTGGTCACCATGGATTCCATCGGATTGAAAAATCCCAGGAGGATCTCCACCGCTCGATGCTCCTCCTCGCTCAGCCGCTCATGCCAGTCCTGAACGTCGTCATGAAGCGGGGCCTCTTCAGGGAACCAGGTGTTGCGTTTGGCTTGCTGCACGTGGGCATAGGCCCACGGGTAGCGCAACGGGAACAGACGCATGGGTTCTACCGGATCGCCACCGATGAGCCCATGAGCGGATCGCATGGACAGCCCTCCTGTGGGTGGTTCGGGTGAGGGGATAGAAAGGGAAGAGTCATCTGCCTTCCCAGCCCGACTCCTGTTCCATGAACCTCCAGGCCCAATGGCAAGCCAGCACTACTGGCAGGCCTCGCAAGTGCCATCCACATCCATAGCGCAGGCGGCACCGGCTTGCAGCTCGGCCTCCATGATCTCCACCCAGCGAGGCCGCTGGACAGCCTTGTTTACGGGGATTGTGGCAGGCTCGGCCCGCATGCGAGGCTTCACATAACAGTAGTAGGTGGCCTTCAGGCCCATTCGCCATGCCTGCATGTAGACCCCCTCCAGTTCTGCGGGAGTCCCTACGGCGAAATACATGTTGCGGCTGATGCTCATATCCACCCACTTTTGCGCCCGGGCGGTTATCTCCAGCAGGGCCTCCGGCCTGATCTGGAAGGCGGTGGGGAAGCGCTGACGCACTGGCTCCGGGATCTCAGAAATGCTCATAATATCACCCCCGGTCTCCACCAGGCGATCCCGCACCCGCTCCCACAACTTTAGCTCCTGAAGGATCTCCACCAGAACCGGGTGGAACTCCACAAACCGCCCGGAAAGCGTCGAGCGCACGAACAGGTTGCTGAAATAAGGATCCAGGCTCGGACTGGTGCCCGCGATAAGAGCAATGGTCGCGGTAGGAGCGATGGCCATGACCGTTCCATTCCGGATCCCCCGACGCACCTCTTCCCGCAGGCTATCCCAGTCCAGCCGCCTGGACCGGTCCACCCTCACGGGCCATCCCCGCTCTCGTTCCAGATCCTCGATGGTATCGAAGGGGAGACGGCCCTTCGACCACTCGCTCCCCTCAAAACGGGGGAAGGGGCCCCGTTCCCGGGCCAGGGCGACGCTGGCGCGTATCGCGTGGTAGGAGAGGAGCTCGACGATGCGGTCGGCGTGCTCTGCTGCCTCCGGGTCGTTGAAAGAGAGACCCCACCGGGCCAGCAGCTCCGCGAACCCCATGAGCCCCATCCCCACCGGTCGGTTCAGGAGATTGCTGCGCCGGGCCCGCTCGTCTGGATAGAGATTCAGGTCGATCGCATTGTCCAGACCGCGCACAACAACTTCCACCGTGCGGACCAGGTCTTCCTCATCCAGCGTGCCGTCCGGTCGCAGGTGGCGGACCAGGTTGACGCTGGCCAGGTTGCACACGGCGATCTCATCACGGTTGGTGGGAAGGGCGACCTCTGTACACAGGTTGAGGGAGTGAATGACGCCCGCGTGGCGCAGCATGCTGCGCAGGTTAGCGCTGTCCTTGAAAGTGATCCACGGATGGCCGGTCTCCATCAGGACGGCCAGGATCTTCTGGTAAAGCGCTCGGGCCCGCACCTTCCGCCACGCCCGGCGGGGCAGCTGCCCACGTTCCGCCTGCTCGATATAGGCCTCATAGCGTTGTCGGAAAGCCTCTCCATACAGATCGACGAGGTCGCCTGCATACATCGGATCGAAGAGATACCAGTCCGCGTCATCCACCACCCGCTCCATGAAGACATCGGGGATCCACAGAGCCGTATCCAGAGAGGGCGTGCGCTGGTAGGGATCCCCAGCGTTCCGGCGTAGATCCAGGAAGGCTTCGATCTCCAGGTGCCATGGCTCCAGGTAGGCGGCCATGGTTCCCCGCCGCCGTCCTCCCTGATTGATGGCGTGGATCAGGGCATCGTAGAAGTGAAGGAAGGGGATGAGACCGCCGCTGCGGCCGTTGATGCCGCGCACTGGAGCGCCGGCGGCTCGCAGGCGGGTGATGGAGGCACCGATGCCACCTGCGTATTTGGCCAGCATCCCGAAGGCGACTGCCGCATCCAGGATGTGATCCAGGCTATCGTGGACCTCATATAGATAGCACGAGGCCAGCTGATGGTGAGGAGTTCCGCTGTTGAAGAGAGTGGGGGTGCTGGGAAGGTAGCGCAGCGTGCTGATCCGCTCATAAAAGCGCAGCGCCCATTCCTCCCGATGGCGCTCCGCGAGCGCCAGCCCCATGGCGACCCGCATCCACAGCGCCTGGGGGAGCTCCAGCACCTGCCGCGTCTCCGGATCGCGCACCAGGTAGCGGTCATAGAGGGTGAGCAATCCCACATAGGGTAGAAGGGCATCCCGACGGGGGTCCAGAGCGTGGGACAGCCGCTCCAGATCAAAGCGTAGCAAATCCGGATGAAGCACCCCACGGGCCACCCCCTTGCGGATGTAATGGGGAAACCACCGGGCGTAATCGATTTCCTCAGAGCCAGTAGCCTCCAGAAGGATGCGCCGCCGCAGCAGGGCAGCAGCCGCCCGTTCCCATCGGGGATCCTCCCAGATCCGCTGGGCTGCGATCAGGATCAGCCCCTCCAGGGCCTGGGGCGGATCCAGGCGGTCTAGCATGACATCCCGAGCTTCTGCGAGAGCCTGGGTCTGCAGGGGTTCTGGAAGGCCAGTGGCTTGAAGCCAGCGACGCAACGCCATCTCGCCCTGGGAAGCCTGCCGCACGATCATGGCATCCTCCCGGTTGAGGATGGGATCGCGCGGGAAACAGCCGGCAGGGGTTCCGCCTTCCGAAAATTCGGATCTCAAACCATGGAAGGCGTCCTCGATCGCCCTCCCGCGAGGCGATCGAAGGATTTGGGGAGGATGGGCCGGTCTTCGGGCTTCCGGATCATCCTACTCGCCGCGCCTTCCCAGGGGGGTCCCCAGTGGCGAGTCGTGCGGCCTTCAGGGGAGGCCGCACTGAGCGGCTTTCGTCCCCGGTTACCGCTGCGGGGCAGCGCCGGTTTCCCACCGGACTTCCCGTCACCCATCCGAATCGAACCGGCTTTGTCGGCTATTATATCCAGAGGGGGTGAAATGTCAAGGATGTCGTCGTTCGTTCCAGAGCTTTTCAACGATCCAGCCGATGGGCAGGTTCCGCAATCCAAATGCTCTGGAACCGATGCGGCAGGCTGGGAGACTTGCCCGCTGAGGAAGATGGCGACGCAGGAGCATTCTCCCTCTTCAAAATATTTCGGGGGCGCATGTCCTGAACGCATCGGCGCGCGCAGCCGATGGGTCAGGTAGGATGCGCCAGCGGGAGGATGAGGACGACCTCGGTTCCCCGCGGGCTGCGGGGGCGCACGATCAGTTTTCCCCCATGCGCTTCCGCCACCGCGCGGGCCACGGCCAGGCCAATCCCCATTCCCGGAAACCGTCGGGTGGTGCCGCCCTCCGCCTGGTAGAAAGGCTCCCCGATCCGCTCCAGGCGATCCGAGGGGATCCCGATCCCTTCATCCTGCACCCGGAGGACCGCCCGCCCCTCCTCCATCCCCAGGGAGATCTCAATTTTTCCTCCCGCGGGGGAGAACTTGGCCGCGTTATCCAGGATTTCACCGATCGCCCGGATCAGGCCCTCCGCATCCCCCATCAGCCACAGGTCTTCCGTGAGAAACTGAGCCTCCACCCGGTAGCGCTCCGGGTCCAGCCGGGTTTGCCATTGGCGGAGAGCCTCCCCCACCAGGCGTTTCAGGTCCAGGGGAACACGCGCGATCTCCCCCGCGCGGACAGCTTGCATGGTCAGGAGCAGTTCCACATACCGGCGCAATTCCTCCAGGCGCCCCCGGCTCACGGCGATCGCTTCCCGCTGCTCCGGGTTCAGAGGTCCGAAGGCTCCATCCATTAGAAGCTCCAGGTAACCGATGGCCACGGCCAGGGGGGTGCGCAGCTCGTGGGAGACGTTCTGGATCATCTCCTCCCGGAGCCGAAGGGTTTCGCTGAGGGCCCGATTCATGGCGGCCAGCTCCTGAGCCTGGCGCTGCGTTTGCTCCAGCAGCCGGGCGCTGTGGATCCCCGCCGCCAGCAGGTCAGCCACTCCCTGCAACAAGCCCCGGGCCTCTACATCGAAGGTTCGCTGGATGCGCCAGGCCACGTTCAGCACCCCCAGCTTCTCGCCGTGGAAGGATAAAGGAGTTGCCGCAAGGCTCCGGATCCCATCGCGTTGAACGATCGCCCGCGCCTCCGGAGGGTAGGGGAAGTCCTCGATCCGCTCCACCCACACGGGCTCTCCCCGGAGGAAAGCTCGAACCGTGACGGAGGAATTCCTTTCCCCATGCGTCACATCCTGCTCCCCGAAATAGCGTGCGTTCTCCGCGGAGAAGCCGTGCTGAGCGATCAGGCGCAGGCGGCCAGGATGGGCAGGGTCCTGGATATAGATGCTGGCGGCATCGGCGGGAAGATGATCCAGGATCTCCCTCAGGGCTCGATCAAGCAACGTCGAAAGATTGGGCGCTCCCACAAGGGTTCGGGCGATTTGATACAGCACATGCAGGCGGGCGGTCTGATCCCGGAGGGATTGGAGGAGCTGGAGTCGTTGGGCCACCGCGCCCAGTTCCCGCCCGATGGCCTCCACCAGAGCGATCTCTTCCGTGCCCCACTCCCGGGGCGCAGGGGCAGCCACGCTGAGGCCTCCGATTCGTCGCCCCTCACGTACCATGGGCACCGTCAGGGAAGCCCGGATCCCGAAGCGGAACATCAGATCCTGCATCGGCCTGAGCGGATGGTCCACGGGCAGCGTCGCCCAGTCGGTGACGATCATGGGCTCGTCGAGGCTTAGCCCGGCCGATCGAGCGGTGGCCGCACTCTGCCAGCCGAAATCCGCGGGCAGCCCCTGGAGCGCGGCATGTCCCTCCAGCCAGACCCCTCCTATGGGAGCCTGGAGGACGGCGCAGAGGCGGGCCAGCACACGCTCCATCAGCTCCTGGAGGTTGCGGGCTTCGGTGGCCTCCTGAAGGATCGTATGCAACACCTCCAGGTAGCTCGCTCGACGCTGGGCTTCCGCCAGCAGACGGGCTCGCTCCACCGCCCCGGCCACCTGGGCAGCGAGGGTCTGGGCCAGCTGGATCTCCTCTGGTGTGAAGATCCGGGGCTGTCGCACACTATCGATCCCCAGGGTGCCGATCACACGGTCCCCTACCACCAGAGGGACGATCATCAGAGAGCGGATCCCCATCGCCTGCAACACCGGCTCCACGGGACCCAGCATCGGGTTCCCCTCGACATCGGCGATGGCCAGTGGGCGGCGCTCCCGCAGGATCCAGGCCATCGAAGGGTTGCCCGGTATGGGGATGCTCACCCCCTGGCCTGAAGGAGTGCCGATGGGATTGTATTCCGCCACCACCCGCAGGTGATCGCCCGTCTCCGCCATCAGGGCGATCGCCCCCCGGTCTCCATTGAGCAACATAACGATCTCCCGGGTGATGGTGCCCAGGAGGTCTTCCAGCGGAAGCGGCTCGTTCGCCTGCTGGGCGATCCGGCTCAGCTGTTGCAGGCGGAGGCGCTGTTGTTGCAGGTGGTCAATGATCCGCTGATGTCCCAGGAGAGCTCCGCAGAGTCGGCCTATGACCGTCAGGGCCTGTCGCAGGTCTTCATCCAGCTGGAAGTCAGGCAGCACCAGGAGGTTCATAAGGCCATACAGATGGCCCTGATAGCGCAATGGAATGGTGAGGTGTGTGAATGGGAGCCCGATTTGCTCCAGGCGTTCACATCGAATGAAGTGCGTGGCCTCATGGAGCTCCTCCTGCATGGCCATACGCTGGCAGCGGCATGGCGACCAGCGAAGAAGCGCCCGGTTCTCCGCTTCCAGCTCCGGCGGCAACCCGACGGCGGCGGCCAGCGAAAAGGCGCCCGTTGACTCGGTCTCTATCCATGTGATCCATCCGGTAGAAAGACCCAGCTGGTCCAGCAGCGCGCGCAGGATCAACGCCGGGACCTCGGAGGGATCCGTTCGGTCCAGGCGCTCGCACAGATGAAGCAGCCATTCTGTGTCCCATAGAGAGCGACGATGCATCGTTCCCCCTTGCAGCGACAGATCAGAAAAGAGAAAATACGGCAGCGAATTTGCTGTTCTGCCCCTACCGTTCTTCGGTTTGCACCTCTCCGAAAGGGTTAAGATGCCCCCCTCATTCGGGATCTTCCCC
>JAEVEY010000133.1:0-4779 GCA_016842045.1 Candidatus Thermoflexus sinensis
GGTGGATCCCTTATCCGTGGATAGGGAGACGCTCCATCGGTGGGTGGTAGCCCTGCCGGATTTTGAGGATGATCCGCGTCTGAAAGATCCCCTGCGGCTGGAGGAAATCCAACGGGAGTGGTTGGAGGAGGTGCTCGCCCATGGATGAGCTGCGCGATCTGAACACAATGCCGGTGCCCTCCGAGCTCAGCAATAATGTCTTTGTCACCACGATCGATCGGTTCGTGAGCTATATTTACAACTGGGGGCGCAAGCGATCGGTTTGGCCGATGATGTTCGGACTGGCCTGTTGTGCGATTGAGATGATCTGCGCGGCAGCCAGTCGTTTCGATATCGCCCGGTTTGGCTCCGAGCTGATGCGGCCCAGCCCCCGTCAGGCTGACCTCATGATCGTCTCCGGGACGGTCACCAAGAAGATGGTTCCCCAGATCGTCCGCCTCTACAATCAGATGCCGGAGCCGAAATACGTGATCTCCATGGGCGCATGCGCCACCGGAGGCGGCCCATTTAAAGAAGGCTACAATGTGGTCTCCGGCATCGACAAGTTCATCCCGGTGGACGTATATGTGCCGGGCTGTCCGCCCCGGCCCGAGGCGTTGCTTCAGGGCCTGCTGAAGCTCTATGAGAAGATCGAGCGCCAGTCCGTTCGGGCGGTTCCCTGGTATCAGCGGGGCGAATCCGAGGCCATCCCGGTCCCGATTCTGGGGCCTGACCTCATTGACCCGCGTCGCCTGCCTGAGATCCGGGCCCGCCTGGCGGAGTTGCGCGCTCGTCAGGGGTCATCGTCCGAATCCTCATCCTAAGGATGACCCCAAGCGGGGGCCCGGCTTCTCCCTCTCTCTGCGACCCCAGGGGCCGCAGGGAGGGGGATCGATCGGACTGAACCGGTAATCGGCAGATTCAAACCAGGAGCCGAAAGCTTTCGGGGCTGAAGCCCCCAACCCAGCCCTTAAAAACTTTCGCTTCCCATCGCCGGACGCTCTCAATCCAGGGAGGAAAGGATGACCGCACCAACCAAGGCCAAAGCCGTTCCACGGGCGGAGCTGAAAGGGGATCTTGCCGTTCTGAAGGAGAAATTCGGCGACGCTGTCCAGCCCGCCGAATATGAAGGAGTCGTGATCGCTAATGATGTCCTGCTGGAAGCGGCCCGCTTCATTCGGGATGAGCTGGGCTACCGGTATCTGTCCAGCCTGACAGCCGTTGATTACATCCAGGAAGGCTATTTCGAGGTCGTCTACCATGCTTATCGCCTGGAGGGTGGCGGCCCGCTGGTCTTCAAAGCGCGCACGCCCCGGGATGTGGCCACGGTTCCCTCGCTGGTCTCAGTGTGGCCGGGGGCGGACTTTCAGGAGCGGGAGGCGTGGGATCTCATGGGGATCCGCTTCGCTGGCCATCCGAACCTCAAGCGGATCCTGCTCTGGGAGGGCTTTCATGGGCATCCTCTGCGCAAAGACTGGAAGGAGCCTTACTACGAGGAGGAGCACAAGCCCTTCAGCAGCCGCTGGCCCTCAGGACATCACATCCGGGCGGAGGATCGGGTCTTCTGGCATGACAACGTGCAGTATCCCCTGGACTGGGATCCGGATCAGGTAGAGGATACCTCGGATGAACTGCTTTACATCGGCATGGGGCAGTTCGCGCGGGCGGAGACCGGGGAGCTGGTGGAGCCGAAGAGCCTGCGCACCGAGCGGCTGGTGGTGAACATGGGCCCCCAGCACCCGAGCACCCACGGGGTGTTCCGGATGGTGGTGACCCTGGATGGAGAGACCATTGTGCGCCTGGAGCCGGTCATGGGCTACCTCCACCGCAACCACGAAAAGATCGGCGAACGGAATATGTATCTGCAGAACATGCCCTATACAGACCGGCTGGATTACATCTGTTCGATGAGCAACAACCTGGGTTATGCCATCGCCGTGGAGAAGCTGTTAGGGATCAGGCCTCCTGAACGGGCGGAGTATCTCCGGGTGATTATGGCGGAGTTCACCCGTATTGTGAACCACCTGTGGGCCATCGGGTTCCTGCTGAACGATCTGGGGGCCTTCTTCACTCCCGCCCTGTATGCCATCGAGGAACGGGAGCTGATTCTGGATCTCTTCGAGGAAGCGGCCGGCTCCCGGATGATGTGCAATTACATGCGCTTTGGCGGCGTGGCTCATGACGTCTCCGATGACTGGATCGCGCGGGCGAAGGAGCTGGTTTACAACCGGCTCCCACGGGCGATTGAGGAGCTGGATCGTTACCTGACCCATAATGAGCTGATCAAGGCTCGCTGCCAGGGGGTCGGGGTGCTGCCGCCAGACCTGGCGGTGGCCTACAGCACGGCGGGCCCGGTGCTGCGCGCCTCCGGGATCCCCTACGATGTCCGGCGGGCGGAGCCCTACAGCATTTACGACCGCTTCGACTTCGATGTGGCCGTTCGCTATAACGGAGATGTCTACGATCGCTATCTCATCCGTATCGACGAGATGTGGCAATCCCTGCGGATCCTGCGGCAGGCGCTGGATCAGATCCCGAAGGGTGAGATTCAGGCGGGCAAGAAACAGTATATGATCCGGGTTCCCGCCGGCCAGGCCTACGGTCGGGTGGAGAACCCCAAGGGCGAGCTGGGCTTTTACATCGTCAGCGATGGCAGCCCGAACCCCTACCGTTACCACATCCGGGCGCCGTCCTTTATCAATCTCACCGCTCTCAACGAGATGTGCAAGGGTCACAAGGTGGCCGATGTGGTGGTCATCCTGGGCAGCATCGACATCGTGCTGGGCGAGGTAGACCGCTGATTGCTCAGGAGGGAAGGTCCCTCTGGGGGCCCTTCCAGGCCCAAGAATTTGGGGGTTCCCTGGGAGTTTACGATGGGACAACTGCGAGCAGTTGTCCCACCTGCGAGATCTCAGTGGGAGGCCAAGCACAATGATCTATGGTCTGGGCATTCTCAAAGGTCTCGGCGTGACGCTCAAGCACTTCATCTATTCCTACATCGAAGATGTGCGCTATCTGTTCGAAGGCGGGCGCTACCAGCCACGCCACCTGCCCGCACGTCAGGGACCACGGGCCCGGGGCGTGTTCACCGTGCAGTATCCGAAGGAGAAGCTGCCCCTGCCGGAGAACTTCCGCTATATTCCTTTCCTGGTTTACGACACGCAGGAGAACAAGATCAAGTGCACCTCCTGCGGGATCTGTGCCAAGGTCTGCCCACCCCAGTGTATCTGGATCGTCCGGGGAACGGACCCCAGCACGGGGCGTCCGAAGCCGGAGCCCGAGGCTTTTTACATTGATGCCACGATCTGCATGTCATGCGGCTTCTGTGCTGAGTTCTGCCCCTTCGATGCCATCAAGATGGACCACAATTACGAGCTTTCGTCTTACGAGCGTTATGAGTCGCTTCTCTTCGATCTGCCACGCCTGCTGAAGCCGGATACCTATCATGCCCAGATCCATCCCTCGGACTGGGCCCGGGAGCTGGCAGAGAAGGAAGCAGAGAAGGCCAAGAAAGGCGAGAAAGCGGCTGCCCACACGTCCGCGTGAGGCGGGGCAGGTGCGATCCCTCAGGGGTTCCAACAACATGGATGGAACGCGCGATCCTGCTGGAGGAGGTGGCCCCCGGCTCCGGCGTGCAAATCCATGGATCCGGACGATTGAGTGGGCGTCTGATCTCGCCTGCGATCCGGACGTTATGGGGGTTGTGGGGTTCCGGCGCATTGTCTTTGATCTGAACAGGAGGCTTCTATGGTGACGTCGGAGCAGGTTCTGCATGTGTTGCGGCGAGTAAAGGATCCGGAGCTGGGGCGGGATATTGTGTCCTTAGGGATGGTGCGGGAGGTGACGGTGGAGGGGGATCGGGTGGCCCTGACGGTGGTCCTGACCACCCCGGCCTGCCCCCTCACCGAGCGGATCGAGGCCGACATCCGGGCGGCGCTGCAGGCTTTGCCCGGGGTGCGAACGGTGGATCTGCGGCTGACGGCCCAGGTGCCCGCCCATGCCCGCCTGCAGACTATGGAGGGGCTGACGATCAAGAACATCCTGGCCGTGGGCAGCGGGAAGGGTGGGGTGGGCAAGAGCACAGTGGCGGCCAATCTGGCCGTGGCCCTGGCGGGGATGGGGGCGGTGGTGGGGCTGATGGACGCCGATGTGTATGGGCCGAACATCCCGGAGATGCTGGGGGTGAGCCGAATCCCGGCCCCGCGGGATAACAGGATCATCCCGGCGGTCGCTTATGGGGTGCGGGTGATGTCCCTGGGATTTCTGCTGCCGCCGGACCAGCCGGTGATCTGGCGGGGGCCGATGTTGCACAGCGCGGTACGGCAGTTCCTGACCGATGTGGACTGGGGGCTTCTGGATTATCTGGTGGTGGATCTGCCGCCGGGGACAGGGGATGTGGCCATCTCGCTGGCCCAACTGGTGCCGGTGACGGGGGCGGTGGTGGTGACCACACCGCAAGGGGTTTCGGTGAGCGATGTAGGGCGGGCGGTGCGGATGTTCGAGCGGCTGGAGGTGCCGGTGTTAGGGGTGGTGGAGAACATGAGCGGGTTTGTGTGCCCCCATTGTGGGCAGGTAACGGAGATCTTTGGGAAGGATGGAGGGCGACGATTGGCGGAGCGGATGGGGGTGCCCTTTTTGGGGAGCGTGCCGCTGGACCCGCGGGTGGTGGAAGGAGGGGAGGCCGGGCGGCCGGTGGTAATCGCCTACCCGGACAGCCCGGCGGCCCAGGCCCTGCGGGCTATCGCCCAGCAGATCGCCGCCCGCATCAGCATCCTCAACCTCCAGGAGCCCGCCGCTCAA
>JAEVEY010000133.1:4915-11337 GCA_016842045.1 Candidatus Thermoflexus sinensis
ATTAGTCGATTGAATGAGAGCTTCTGAGGGCAGAGTCTGGCACACTGCTTTTCTTCCCACCCGGATCCACCCCGGGATATGGATGAGGCGGGCGCTGAAGATCCCGGACTTCCTGGGATGGAATAGCTACGAGCATGAGATTTATTTCGCTCAATTGCATCAATCAAAGATCGCCACTGGGATCTTCAGCCTCCGGTTTCCCTTGATGGTTGTTCTTCTCTTGGCAAGCATTTTGACCCCTCCGCTCCCTGCACGCGCCGCGCCGTCTATTCCCCGCTTCTTCTCTCTGACGACCGCCGATGGCCTTTCCCACAACATCGTCCGGGCTATCGTTCAGGATCCCCAGGGCTTCCTCTGGTTCGGCACTCAGGATGGTCTTAACCGCTATGACGGATACTCCTTCACCGTCTTCCGCCATCGGCGTTCCGATCCCCATTCCCTGGTCCACAACACCGTCCAGGCGCTGGCGGTGGATCAGAAGGGCACCCTTTGGGTGGGGACTGTCGGCGGGCTGGACCGTTACGACCGGGATACCCACCACTTTATCCATTACCCAGAGGTCGCCGAATCGGTCACCGTGATCTACGCGGCCCCGGATGGCAACCTCTGGGTGGGCACCGCGGGCGCTGGCCTTTTCCGCTATGATCCGGTGAACGACCGGTTCCTCCATGTCCCTGTGCCCCTGCCTGATACCCACATCCTGGCCCTCTATCAGGATGCGGACGGCACCCTCTGGATCGGGACAGAATACGGCGGCCTTCATACCCTGCACGGTCGCGCCTATCGACATGACCCGGCTGACCCGCACAGTCTCCCCTGCGATCAGGTGAAGGCCATCCTCCGGGATCGGACGGGCGCTTTCTGGGTTGGCACCGGTGTCTACTACGAGCCCGCCCTGGGCGGGCCGGCCGTTCTGGATACGGCCACCGGCCGGTTTACCCGCTATCGCCAGGGCTTGAGCCACGCCCACGTCACCGCCATCCTGGAAGATCGCACGGGTGCCCTTTGGGTCGGCACAGAGGAAGGGCTGGCGGTCCTGGATCGTGCGAGCGGGCAGTTCATGGTCCATCGCCACAACCCGCTGGACCCGTATAGCTTGATCAACGACCGCGTTTATACGCTCTATGAAGACCGCGCTGGCATTCTCTGGATCGGCACCGACGGCGGCGTCAGCCGCTACGTTCCCCAGAAGAACCGCTTCGTCCTCTACCGCCACAACCCGCTGGACCCGAACAGTTTGGGTGCGCCGCGTGTCGGCGCGGTGCTGAAGGACCGGGACGGCAATGTCTGGGTGGGCCTGCACGCCGGAGGGCTGGACCGCATCGGCCCCGACGGCACAGTCACCCACTATCGCCACGACCCCGCCGACCCCCACAGCCTGAGCCACGACCACGTCACCGCCCTCTACCAGGACCCCACCGGCGCTATCTGGGTCGGGACCAGCGCCGGGCTGGATCGGCTGGACCCCGCAACCGGCGGGTTCATTCACTTCATCCATGACCCCGCCGACCCATATTCCATCGGCCCCGGCGCAGTCAAGGTCATCTATGGCGAGCGCTCCGGCGCGCTCTGGATTGGGACGGAGGAGCCGGGCACCCTCTCCCGCCTGGACCCCCGGACGGGCCGGTTCACCGTCTACCGCTATAACCCCGACCGCCCCAACGGCTTCCCCAACACCTACGGCGTCCGGGCCATCCTGGAGGACCGGGAGGGCTTTCTCTGGCTGGGCACCTATAACGGCCTGGTGCGGCTGAACCCCGAGACTGGCGTCTTCGCCCAGTATCGCCACGACCCGAACGACCCGGCCAGCCTGAGCGACGACTTCGTCTGGAGCCTTTATGAGGATCCTGAGGGGACGTTGTGGGTGGGGACCCACGGCGGGCTGAACCGTCTGGATGACCGGGAGGCCGGGCGGTTCACCATTTACACTATAGAGGACGGCCTGCCCAATGACGGCATCGCGGCCATCCTGAGCGACGAGGCGGGCACCCTCTGGCTGGCGACCATGGGCGGCGGGCTCTCCCGCTTTGACCCGCGCACGGAGACGTTCCGCAACTACGATGAGAGCGATGGCCTGCAGGGCATGCACTTCATCCCCGGCGCGGCCTTCCGCAGCGCCGACGGTGAACTCTTCTTCGGCGGTGCCAATGGCCTCAACCGCTTCCGTCCCGCCGAGGTCCGCGAGAACCCCCACGTGCCCCCGGTCGTCCTCACCGCCTTCCGCGTCTTTGACCAGGTGCGGGATTTCGGGCGGGACCTGACGGCCGTCGGCGAAATCCGTCTCTCTTATCGGGACAACTTCTTCTCCTTTGAGTTCGCCGCGCTGGATTACGCCGACCCGACCAAAAACCAGTACGCGTATATCCTGGAAGGCTTTGACCGGGATTGGGTCCACTCCGGCACCCGCCGCTACGCCGCCTACACCAATGTCCCGCCCGGGACTTACACCTTCCGCGTCCGGGCCAGCAACAACGACGGCGTCTGGAACGAGGAAGGACTGGCGGTGCGCGTGGTCATCACGCCGCCCTTCTGGCAGACCCTCTGGTTCCGCGCGCTGGTCGCGCTGATGGTCCTGGGCATCGCCTCGGTCGTCACCGTCGCCCGGATGCGCTACGTGGAGACCCTTCGGCGGAGCGAGGAGCGCTTCCGCACCCTCTTTGAGCAATCCCCGGTGGGCGTCTGTGAGGTGGACCTGAGTCGTCGGCCGCCGCGCCTGGTCCATGCCAATCCGGCCTTCCTGCGCCTCTTCGGGTGGACGCCGGAAACACTTTCCGGGATGTCGCTGGAGGACCTGCTGGTGCCCCCATCCCGGTCCGCGCTGGAGCGGCTCTGCCGGTTGCCGGATGCTGGAGAACCGATCACGCTGGAGGTGACGGCCCTGCGGGCGGACGGTACGACCTTCCCGGCGCGTCTGAGCGCGGCCGTCGGGCCGGGGCACGCAGCGGACCGTTGCATCATGGTCGTGGAGGACCTCACCGCCGAGAAGGCCCTTCGCTCCGAAGAGGAGGCCATCGCGGAGGAGCGCCGTCGCATCGCCCGCGAGATTCACGACGGCCTGGCCCAGGACCTGGCTGCGGTGCGGCTGCAGGTTCGCCGCTGGCAGGCGCTGATAGAAAGCGACCCATCCCGGCTGCGGGAGGAACTGGAGGAGTTCCACCGGTTCCTGGGTGAGGAAATCCGCGAGGTCCGCCGGGCCATCTTCGCCCTGCGCCCCGTCGCGCTGGAGGAGGGCTTCTGGGTGACCCTCCCTCGCTTCCTGGCCGACTTCGGCGAGCAGCACCAGCTCCACGTGAGCCTGGAATTGAAGGGAGTGACGGGCGAAGAGCCGCCTCCGCTGCCGGCCCCGCTGGAACTGGCGCTCTTCCGCATCATCCACGAGGCCCTGAACAACGTCGCCAAACACGCCCGGGCGCGCATGGTCTGGGTGGAACTGGACCTTTCGGAGGGCATCCTCCTGCGGGTGCGAGACGACGGCGTGGGATTTGATCCGTCGGCGCTGCCGGAGCTGGCCCGTCGGGGTCACCTGGGCCTGCAGCAGATGCGGGAACGGGTGGAGGCTCTGGGCGGGACGATGGAGGTGCGCTCGCGACCCGGGGAGGGGACGGAGATTGTGGTAAAAATCACCACAAAGGACACCAGGGGCTATTGAAGAAGATCATGGCAAGATACGAAACGATACCCACGGCAGTGAGGTGGTGGGGAAAATCACTGCTGGGTCCGGCGCATGAAGCGCATACCGTATTGGGCCCTGGTTTCGCGGAGCGCATCTATTTCAACGTCCTGCACCTGTAAGACGGCATCCGGCGCATTTTAGTAGGATCATCACGAAGGATACTCTTCGTGCCTTGCGTAGCAATAGGGGGGTCTATGTCACCGATACGCGTGCTGATCGCCGACGATCACCGCCTCTTCCGCCAGGGGCTGCGCTATGTCTGCCAGGCGGGAGGAATTGAAGTGGTGGGCGAAGCTGCGGATGGCTGGGAAGCTGTTCGTCTGGCCCGCCAGTTGCGGCCGGACATTATCCTGATGGACATCCGCATGCCCGGACTGGACGGCGTGGAGGCGACTCGCCTCATCACCGCCAACCTGCCCGGGGTCCGCATCATTATCCTCACGATGTACCGGCAGGACCAGTACGTCTTTGAGGCCATCAAGGCTGGCGCCCAGGGCTACCTGCTGAAGGATATTGATGAGAAGGAACTGGTGGAGGCCATCCATGCCGTCCACCGGGGGGATGCCCTCATCAACCCGACCCTGGCCGCGCGGCTCCTGGAGGAATTCCGTCGCATGAGCCAGGGAGAAACCCTCGAGGGAACGGAGGAACTGACCGAGGGGGAGATGCAGGTCCTGCGCCTGGTCGCCCAGGGGGCAGACAACCGGACAGTAGCGGAGCGGCTGGCGATCTCCGAACGGACGGTGGCGAATCGGCTGAGCGAAATCTACCGTAAGCTCCATGTCAACAACCGTGTTCAGGCCACCCTCATCGCTCTGCGGCGAGGGTGGGTCTCGCTGGAAGAGGAATAAAACCGCGAAGGGCACGCCGGATGCGGTGAATCAACTTCTCTTTTTTAGCTTTTAATCATTAACCTGATCGGAAAAAGTCCCCTTGATGGGGAGATTTTCTTCTTCCCCCACCAGGGAATTTTCTCCCTTGTCCCCCGACCCCGGAATCCGGCATTCTATGTTTGCAAGGCGCTTGCAGCTCGTTGCCTGCTTTCTGCGCCCCGCGATCTGCAACCAGCAACCCGGAGCTTCCTGTGCCTGAATCCATTCCGCTGGTCATTCTGGACCCGGATGCGGAATTCCGTGGCCGCCTCCGGGCATGGCTGGAGGGCATTGAGGACATCGCCGTAGTAGGGGAGACGCAGGATCGAGAGGAGGCCCAGAAGCTGATGGCTTCCCGACGGATCCGGATCCTCGTGGCCGACTTGGATGCTCTGGGGGGAGCGGAAGGGGTGGCTTACCTTGCAACCCGTTTTCCTGAAACTCGCATGCTGGTTCTGCACCGAGGGGAAGAGCAGGCGGGCGTGGTGGAAGCGCTTCAGCGGGGAGCGTGGGGCCACCTGGCGAAGGAGACGCTGCGCCCGGAGGAGGTAGTGGAGGCGATCCGAACGGTGGCGCGGGGAGGGGCCTACCTGAGCCCCACGTTGACCGGCTGGATGGTGGAGGCGGTGGCGCGGCGGCTGCGGGAGAGGAGAGGTGGACGCAAATGAACGCGGACCGGTGTGGATTTTTCTCCTGAAACTATGAGGGAGGTGTGAGATGCAAAGCAGGTGGATGTCGCTGGTTGGCGTTCTGATTATGTTGCTGGTTGCATCAGCTTGCAGGCCGATGATAACGGTTGTGGTCACGGCGACACCTCCGCCCACGATACCGGCCGCCACGCTGGAAGTTGCCCATCCTACCCCTGCTCCTCCCATCGCTCCTTCACCGACGGAAACCCCGCCCCCTGAGCCGACCACAGCGGCAGGTTGCACCCTCGGTGCCCGCTGGGTCGCCGACGTGACCGTCCCCGATAACACCGCCTTCGCCCCGGGCACTCCGTTCGTCAAAACCTGGCGGGTGCGCAACTCCGGCACCTGCGCCTGGGAGCCTGGCACCCGGCTGGTCTTCGTCTCCGGCAACCCGATGGGCGGCCCTCCGGCGGTGGACGTGCCCGCGCTGGCTCCCGGCGCCCAGACGGACGTGAGCGTGAGCATGGTTGCGCCGTCCGCGCCCGGCACCTACCGGGCCAACTACCAGTTCCAGGCCCCCAACGGCACCCGCTTCGGCGCCATTATCTGGGTTCAGATTGTCGTTCCTGCCCCGGCGACGCCAACTCCTGTTCTTCCTACGGAAACCCCTACGGTAGCCCCTGTTCCACCTACTGAAGCGCCGACAGCAACCCCCGTCCCACCTACGCCGACTGCAACTCCCGGGCCATCCGTCATTTGGGACTTCATCCTCCTGGCCCCAAGTGCCTATTGGACAAGCGGGGCTGGAGCTCTGGATTTCCCGGGTTCTGATACCGATAACCGAGGCTTCGCGCGGTGGGTGAGCAACGCACGCTTAGAGGATGGGTCAACCCACAGGCAGGTGCTGGAGACCCATCCTCAATGGGTACCGAATGGCTATATACGGGGAGATTACACTGGACTTGTCAGGCATTACAGGATTGACCCCGGGGACCGATTGGTGGCCACGGTGGGGTTCCTGGAGGGTGCTAATGCTGGCGGCGTTGCCTTCAACATCCGACTTGACACCTTTGGCGAGTCACCTCAGGTTTGGGGTATTTTGGATCACTATGACCATTCTCTCAAGTCCCTGGACGTCTCTCTGGCTCCCTGGGCTGGAAAGGAAATAGAGTCGTTCGTCCTGCAGGTGAACGCGGGTCCTTCTTCCGCTCAGGATTGGGCGGTATGGGTTGTGGCTCGCATTGTGCG
>JAEVEY010000056.1 GCA_016842045.1 Candidatus Thermoflexus sinensis
TGAAGCGGGCGGGGCCGGACCTCACCCGGGAGAAATTCATCGCGGCCCTGGAGTCGCTGAAGAACTTCACCACCGGCCTCACGCCGCCTTTCAGCTACAGCGAGACAGAGCACCAGGGCATCAAACAGATCGCCATCGTCCAGGTCCAGAAAGGGAAGTGGGTGCCGGTGAAGGAATTCTTCGGGGAGTAGACGATAGAGGCCCTGTGCTCGCTTTCTCCGCAATTTTGAGACTCGAGAGGCCAGATCAAGAAATAGAAGAATAGAAGGCTCCTCCCCTCCCTGTGGACTAAAGGGCGGCGGGGAGGGGAGGAGAAAAAGGAGCTTTGGAGATGTTGAGCCGGAGATCGAATATATCCAGGCTGGGGGGCACATGGGCTGTGGACGCTGGTCTCCTTTGAACTCGCATCTTCATTATTTTAGGGTCCTGGCGACGATCCTGAGCCTAATCGGGCTTCTGTTCCTTCCCCATCCAGCCCGGGCGACGAATTCGCTGGTCCTGGAGGCGGTTTTCACAAGTGAGATCCAAAATGGCTGGGTTCGAGTCGAACGCTGGCGGGATCAGAGCGCTTATTTCAGGCAGGAGGATTTCCCGCCGGATGGCCGGTTGGATCAGACCGGGCAGCGGAGAACATTCTTTGGCGAGGCGCGGCCCCACTCCAGCCGGTTCCTCCTATATTACGCCCCAGGATGGGATGCGAATCCTCGACCGGTGCCGGTCTTGCTGGTTCATGGGGCCTTCGAGAACGCCGATTGGGCATGGGCAAATCCCTCGGAGAGCCCCTTAGGGTGTGGAGCCTTGAGTTGCCCATCCAGCGGCCTGATGCAATTCCTCGCAGCTCGCGGATACAAAGTCTTCGCCATTTCCTTCGCTCACGCTGCTGGGGATAACTTCTTCTGGTCCGAACATATCGCAAACGCCATTCGAGTGATTCGTGAGCGCACCGGGGCTTCGCAGGTAGACGTAATTGCCTGGAGCAAGGGGGTGATCGCCGCACGCATGTATGTGTCCGGGGTGCGCCGGGAAGGAGGGACCCCGTATCGGGGTGATGTGCGCCGTTTGCTCTTGATTGCCGGTCCTAACGGAGGATGGGATTGGGTTTTCCGCCACGGAACCTATCCAAGTTGGTGGATTTATCCCGAGTGTGGAGGGCAGTGGTTAGGAGGATCTGCCCATACGATCCTGAACTGCTGGGGTTTCTATTACAGCCATCCAGAGCTCTCAATCTATCGCACATCGTCGGGAGATTTCTTTCCCGGCCTTCGTCAATTCATCTGGCCATGGGACGACGTCTATTCCCTCCCGTGGTGGGAGCCAGATTTCTGGACCACCTATTATGGCGGCTGGGGCTGGTATAGCTATAGCCGCGGCATTGCTGAGGCAAAACAGGATTCTTTAATTCCCACGCTTCGCTCTAATCCGACATCTGCTGCTGTGGCAATCTATCTCCTTTGTGGGAATTCAGCCGATATTCCCTCTTGGCACAATGAGCATACCGGGCCGAGTGATGGGACAATCTTTTTGGCCTCTTGTCGGGATCGCCGCGGGCTTTCGAATGTGCAGGGCGAGGCGATCCTCGCTTTAAACCATCTCCGTATCGTATGGGATCCGACGGCGATGGCGCAGGTGGAAGCATGGCTGCGTTGATCGCTGACGAGGACTCAAATCCCAGCCGAAAGGAGGGTGCCATGCCGTTCATTCAACTGGAGACCGGGATCCGGATGCATTACCGGGATGGCGGGACGGGGAAGCCGATCCTCTTCGTCCCCGGCTACAGCGCCACCGTGGATACCTGGAACTACCAGGTGCTGGACCTCTCCGATCGCTACCGATGCATCTGTGTGGATCTCCGGGGCCACGGGGATTCTGATAAGCCTTATTCCGAATACACCTACGACGAGATGTGTCAGGATCTTCAAGCCTTCATGCGGGCCCTGGACCTGCGGGATGTGACCTTCGTCGGCTGGTCCATGGGCGCGGGGGTGGGCCTGAAATACGTGGCCAATTTCAATCAGGACCGCCGGGTGAGCCGGCTGGTGATGGTCGCCCCTGCCACCCCGCGCTTCGTCCGCACCGACTCCGAGCCCTACGGGATGACCCCCGAGGAGGCCCAGGCCGCCCTGGAAGGGATCCGACGGGGGCTTCCAGAGGTGATGGCGGCTTTCTCTGACCGCAACTTCAAGCGCACGGATATGCAGGCCACCAAGACGTGGTTCCTGTATTCCCACTGGCTCCGGATGCCGGCCTACGTGGGGTATCGCTACTTCAAGACCCTGATCACCGAGGATCTTCGGGATCTGCTGAACAAGGTCGACATCCCGGTCCTGATCTGCCACAGCCGCGATGATCAGGTCTGTCACTGGGGCTGGGTGGAATACATGGCGAAGCGCCTGAAGGACTGCCGGGTGGTGTGGTTCGAGAACAGCGGCCACGCCCTGATGGTCGAGGAGCCGGATAAGTTCTCTCAAACCCTCGCCGAGTTCATTGGATGAAAACCTGTCCCAGCCGGGGAAGGGCGTTCCATGCCCTTCCCACAAGGAGGCTGAGATGCCGCTGATGCCGCTGGCTGGTTTCCGCATGCACTACGTCGAACGAGGGGCCGGAGAGCGGGTGGTGGTCTTCGTCCACGGCTGGCTGAGCAGCCATCGCTGGTGGGAGCCGGTCTTAAACCGGCTCCCACCAGATATTCGGGCCTTCGCTCTGGATTGGCGGGGCGCAGGAGGCTCGGACCCTGTGGAGGAGGGGCATACCCTGACGCAATACGCAATGGATCTGCATGCCTTTGCGGAAGCGATGGGACTTCCCCCGTTCTGGCTGGTGGGCCATTCGATGGGCGGCGGGGTGGCCATGCGCTATGCCCTTGATCATCCGGAGCGCCTAAGGGGTCTGATGCTGGTGAACCCACTGGCCCCCTTCGGGACCCGCACCGATCCCCAGATGGATGCCTGGGTGCGGGCTCAGCAGGGGAACCCGGAGGGGATCCGGGCGATGGTGCAGCTGGCCTTCGCGGCCCCACCTTCCCCCGAAGTGATCGAGGCCCTGATTGCCGATGCCATGCGCTGGGGTCCCGCCGCTTATTTCGGGACGCTCGACGACATGGCCCGCTTCCACGTCGTGGAAGAGCTGCCTCGCCTCCGGGTTCCCACCCTGGTCCTGTGGGGGGATCGGGATGTTGTGATCCCCTTCGACGGGATCGCCGCGATCTTCACGCGCATCCCGAATTGTGGGCTGGAGATCTGGCACGGCGTGGGCCATTCCCCGGCCCATGAAGCCCCGGAGCGCCTGGTCTCCCTGCTGATGCGATTCATCGATGAATGTCGATCCATTGAACAGGGGGCGTGATGAGCATGAAGGCGGATTTCGTGGTGCGCCACGCGCGTATCCGGACCATGTGGGACGAGCTTCCATTCGCCGAGGCCCTGGCTGCTTGGCGGGGGCGCATCCTCGCCGTGGGGCGCGATGAGGAGATCGCGGACCTGATCGGCCCGGGCACCCGGGTGTTAGATGCGGGAGGGGGCGTAGTGCTCCCGGGCTTCCACGATGCCCATTGCCACATCCTCCTCTTCGGCCTGAGCCTGGTGGAGGTCAATGTGCGGGGGGCGACAACGATCGCGGAGATCGTGGAGGCCGTGGCGGCGCATGCCCACAGGACCCCGCCGGGCCGATGGATCCGGGGAGGTGGATACAACGAAAACAAACTGCAGGAACGACGCCACCCCACCCGCCATGATCTGGATCCGGTTTCCCCCCATCATCCGGTCTGGCTTTCCCATGTTTCAGGCCACATGGGGATCGCTAACTCCCGGGCCCTGGCGATCGCCGGGATCACTCGAGAGACGCCTGATCCGCCCGGGGGGCGAATTGTTCGGGATGCAGAAGGAGAGCCGACAGGTCTGCTCCTGGAGACCGCCCAGGAGCTGATCAAGCGGGTTTTGCCCCCTTACACCCTGGAGGAAACCAAAGCGGCCCTGGAAGCTGCTGGGCGCCAGATGGCCGCCGAGGGGATCACTGCGGCCCAGGATGCCTGGGCCGGGTGGATCGCGCCGGAGGAGTTCCGGGCCTATCAGGAGGCGGTGGTGGAAGGATTGTTGCCCCAGCGGATCTGGTTGATGGTGGATGTGGAGCGGCTCACCCTACGGGATGGGCGCTTTGACTTCGCCTTCGGTCTGCACACTGGGTTCGGCAGTGAGCGTCTGAAGCTGGGGGCGATCAAGATCTTCACCGACGGCTCCCTCATTGGCCGGACCGCCGCCCTGCGTCAGCCATATATGGATCCTCCCGATGTCACCGGCATGCTGGTGAAGGATCCCCGGACGCTCGTGGAGCTCATTCGTTGTGCCCACACAGGGGGCTGGCAGGTCGCGATGCATGCCATCGGCGACCGGGCCATCGAGGCGGCCCTGGAGGCCATCGAGGAGGTGATGGGGCCGGAGGCCGGACGGTTCCGCCCGCGGATCGAGCATTGCGGCGTGCTGGCGCCGGATTTGCTGGAGCGCCTCCGACGTCTGCAGGTCGTGGTGGTCACCCAGCCTCGCTTCATCTATGAGCTGGGGGATGGATTCCGCGGTGCCCTGGGGGAGGAGCGCGCGCGCTGGACTTATCCCCTGGCCAGCCTGCGGGGGGTGCCCCTGGCATTTAGCTCGGACCGCCCGGTGGTGGATGGGGCTCCTCTAAAGGGGATTCAGGCCGCCGTGCTCCGCTGCACTCAGAGTGGGAATCCCTTTGTCCTGGAGGAGGCATTTACGGTGGAGGAAGCGCTGCGGGCTTACACCATCGGCGCGGCTTACGCGGCCTTCGCGGAATCGGAGCTGGGGGCTCTGGCCCCCGGCCGATGGGCGGATCTCGTGGTGCTGGGGGAAGACCCTCTGGAGGTCAACCCGGAGCGCCTGGCGGAGATCCCGGTTCTGGTCACGGTGGTTGGAGGGAAGATTGTGTGGGAGCAGTAGGCCTGGCATGAGCCGTTCACGAATGGGAACACAATGACACGAACGGGTTTTCCCCTGGGGGCTTTGGGAATGGGGCCAAGCTGAAAGGAAAGAAGGAAAGGAGGGAAACATGGTTACATTCGTCAGCTTCTCTCGTCATTGTCTCTCATGGGGGCTGATCTTTGTGCTGGCTCTGGCAGCCTGTGCACCGCCGGCCACGCCTGCTCCAACTGTAGCGCTGACGGTTCCTCCAGCCACTCCGACCGTGGCCGCCCCTGCGCCGACGCCTACGGCCGCCCCGGCCGGGCCGACACCCACAGGCGCGCCACCCAGCCCGACCCCGGCGGTTCCTGGAGCTCCTGCGGCCCTCAAGATCGGGATCGTGACCTTCCTCTCCGGTCCGGCCGCCTCGCCCTTCGGCGTGCCCGCTCGGAATGCGGCGGAGGTTCTGATCGAGAACCTGAACGCAGGCAAGGTCCCTGCCCCCTATAACCAGAAAGGCATCGGCGGAGTGCCAATCCAAGCCATCTATGTGGACGAGGCCGGAGGAGCCGAGAAGCAGGTGGCGGAATTCCGTCGTCTGGCCCTCGAGGAGAAGGTGAATCTGGTGATCGGCTACATCTCCAGCGCGGACTGCCTCGCGGTAGCGCCGGTCGCCGAGGAGCTCAAGGTCCTCACAGTGCTCTTCGACTGTGGCACCAATCAGATCTTCGAGGAGCGAGATTACAAGTATGTGTTCCGCACCCACGCTCACCAGGTGATCGAGAACGTCGGGGCGGCCCGTTACATACTGCGGGCGAAGCCCAACCTTCGAAGCATTGCCGGGATCAATCAGAACTACGCCTGGGGCCAGGACTCCTGGGCCGCTTTCCGGGATTCGGTGAAGAAGCTGAAGCCGGATGTGCAGGTGGTTGGGGAGCATTTCCCCAGGCTCTATGCGGGAGAGTATTCCGCGGAGCTCTCGGCTCTCCTCGCTGCCCGCCCGGAGGTGATCCACTCCAGCTTCTGGGGTGGAGATCTGGAAAGCCTGGTCATCCAGGCGGCCCCGCGGGGCCTTTTCCAGCAAAGCATTGTGGTGCTGACGACCGGAGATACGATGTTGCCGCGTCTGGGCCGGGATGTGCCGAAAGGGATCGTGATCGCCGCCCGCGGCCCTCATGGTGCGCTGGCGCCCAAGACGCCACTGAACGACTGGTTCGTGAAGATTTATAAAGATCGCTATGTGGTCCGCCCGGTTTATCCCTCTTACCACATCGCTCAGGCCATCCTGGGCGTGAAGGCCGCCTATGAGAAGGCCATTGCGGCCAATGGAGGGAAGTGGCCGACCCAGGATCAGGTGATCGCGGCTTTCGAGCATCTGGAGTTTGAAACGCCGAGTGGCGTGATCCGGATGGCCCTGGGCAAGGGTCACCAGGCGGTGGAGCCGGTGGTCCTGGGGATCACCGGGGATTTTGATCCAGCCATCGGCGAGGTGAAGCTCACCGATGTGATCGAGTTCCCAGCTGAATGCGTGAACCCACCGGATGGCATGAAGACCCCCGACTGGATCGCTCAGGGGTTCCCGGGAGCGAAATGCCCGTAATAGATTCTGATTTGCGCGTGTAGGGCAGCGAGTTTTCGGTGCGCTGCCCTACACGCGACATCAACGCCTTCTGGAGGGCGAATGGAGACCCTGGTGATTATCCTGATCGACGGCCTGGTATATGCCTCCTGGCTCTTTTTAATCGCTGTGGGCCTCACCCTGATCTATGGAGTGCTTCGGATCCTGAACCTGGCCCACGGCAGCTTATATGCCCTGGGCGCCTATGCAGCGGCGTCGCTCGTGATCCGATACTTTGACAGGGGATTGTGGCCCCCAGGAAGCTACTTTCTGATGCTGGGCGCGGCGGTCGCAGTGGGGCTTCTGGCTGGCCCGTTTATTGAGCGAGGGCTGTTGCGCCGGATCTACAACCGGGATCCCGTGTATCAACTTCTGGCCACCTACTCCCTGTTTCTGATCCTGGAGGATTTCATCAAGCTTGTGTGGGGTGTGAATCCCTACTTTGCCTATAAACCCGCATGGCTGCTGGGACAGGTGTGGTTGGGGGGCATCCCGTATCCAGCCTACAGTGTTTTGTTGATCGGGGTTGCCCTTTTGGCCGGCGGTGGGCTCTGGTTCTTCATCCGTCGCACCCGCACCGGCCGACTGGTGGTGGCCATGATCTACGATCCGGAGATCAGCATGGCGCTGGGGGTGAATGTCCCTCGTCTCTCTCTCCTCACCTTCACTCTGGGTGCGATCCTGGCTGCGCTGGGGGGCGCTTTCACCGCACCGACGCTCTCGGTGGCTCCGGGGATCTCCGTGGAGGTGATTGTGCTGGCGTTCGCAGTGGTGGTCATCGGAGGCCTGGGAAGTCCAGAGGGCTCTGCGATCGGAGCCCTCCTGGTGGGCCTGGTGCGCGCACTGATGGTCCATCAGCGCCCGGAGCTGGAGCTCTTTGCGATCTACCTGGTGATGGCGTTGGTGTTATTGATCCGACCCCAGGGCCTGTTCGCCCGGGAGGAGGTGCGGCGGGTATGAAGTCTTTGCGAATCCTCCCATGGATCCTGGCGGGTGTCCTCATTGGGTTAGGATGGCTTCTTCCCGGGTGGAGCCGCTTCTTGCTCACCCTCGCCCTCGCGCGGGGGCTGGTCGTGCTGGGCGTGGCGTTGCTGATGCAGGCCGGGCTGGTGTCCTTCGGGCAAGGGTTGTTCTTCGCCGCTGGGGCTTACGCAGTGGGCTTCGCGATGAAGTATGGAGGCGTTCGGGACGCCTTCCTGGCGACGGCCCTGGGAGCCCTGGCCGGGCTGGGGATCGCGGCCCTCACCGGATTGTTGCTGGCCCGATATCGAGGGATCTTCTTTGCCATGCTCACCCTGGCGTTCTCCATGATTCTCTACGGTATCCTGTTGAAAGCCTACACCATCACGGGCGGCACCGATGGCCTGCGCATCGCCCCTCCAGCTTTCCTGGGCCATGTCCTCCCCGAGGAGCACGCCGGGATTGGCCAATATCTTTACACGCTGGCCTGCGCAGGGGTGTTCCTCTATCTGGTCTTCCGGTATCTGGAGTCCCCTCTGGGCTACGCCGTGCGGGCCGTTCGAGACAATGAGGTGCGAGTGGAATATCTGGGGCTCTCGGTCAGCCGTGTTCTATATCTCACTTACCTGCTGGTGGGGGTGATGAGCGGAGTGGGCGGGGCGCTGAGCGCCTTGAGCATTGGTCACATCGTTCCGGAGCTGGCCTACTGGACGACCTCTGGGGAGTTCGTGTTTGTTGCCCTGCTGGGCGGGACCGGAAGTGTTTTCGCACCTTTTATTGGATCCGCCCTGTTCGAGTTCATCCGGACTTACGCTTACAAATACGCCCCTTACACCTGGCAGATGCTGTTAGGCTTTATCATGCTGGCTATCGTGCTGTTCATGCCCGGAGGGATCTGGTCCCTCTCCACTTCGATCCCACGGAGGGTATTCGGATGGCGGTGGTTCTGGAAACCCGAGGCCTGACCCGAACCTTCGGCCGGGTGGTGGCGGCGGAGGACGTCTCGGTTCAGATTCGCTCCGGGGAACGGGTGGGTCTTGTGGGGCCGAACGGGGCGGGGAAGACCACGTTCCTGAACCTGATCACCGGCTACGTCCGGCCGGACCACGGTCGAATCCTGTTTTCGGGGAAAGATATCACAGGGCTTCCACCACGAGTCATTACCCGGATGGGGATCGTCCGCTCCTTTCAGATCCCCCAGATCTACTCGACCTTGAGCGTGCTGGAGAACATGCTCTTAGCCCTCGCTGCCCGGGAGGGACGGGGCTTTGATTTCTGGAACCCATTGCGCCGATCTCGGGCGATAGAGGAAGCGATGGAGTTGCTGGCCTCGTTTGGCCTGACGGAATACGCGTATCGGCCAGCGGCAGAGTTACCGGAGGGCGGGCGCAAGTTGCTGGATATTGCCTTGGCCTTCGCGCTGCGCCCCATCGTGTTGTTGATGGATGAGCCCACCAGCGGAGTGAGCACCAAGGATAAGTTCGTCGTCATGGACACGCTGATGGAAGTCCTCCAGCGGACAGGAGTCACAACCCTGTTTGTGGAGCATGATATGGACGTCGTTTATCGGTATGCGGAGCGGGTGCTGGTCTTCCAGAACGGCCGCGTGGTGGCGGATGGCGATCCGCAAACCCTGTTTGCAGATGTCACTGTTCGTCGCGCGGTCATCGGATGGGAATAGAACCGTATCTTTGAAGGGAAATCGGAGCGCTCCATGCTGACCCTGGAGCGGATTTCTGTTCAACTGAAGGGGTTTCCGATCTTGCGAGGAGTGAGCCTGGAGGCGCCTTCTGGGAGGATCACCGGGTTGGTGGGCCGTAATGGGGCAGGGAAGACCACCACCTTGCGAGCCATTGTGGGCTTGGTTCCCGTCCAGTCCGGAACGGTCCGGTTCGCAGATCAGGATCTAACTGCGCTTGCCGCCTATCAACGGGCGTCTCTGGGGATCGGCTATATGCCGGAGGACCGCCGTCTGATCGGACCGTTGACGGTGGAGGAGAACCTGCTGCTCCCGGCCTGGGCGATGAACCTGCCTGGGGCCTCCGAGCGGCTCCGGTGGATTTATCGCCTGATGCCGGAGGTTCAGGAGCTGGCCGGGCGGCGGGTGGCTCAGTTGAGCGGTGGACAGCAGAAGCTGGTGGCCCTGGCCCGGGCCGTCATGGTGGGATCGCGGCTGTTACTGCTCGATGAGCCCTTTGAAGGCCTGGCTCCTGCCCTCGCCTTTCGGATGGGTGAGATCCTTCAGGCCCTTCGGTCGGAGGGCATCGGCGTGCTGCTCGCCGAGTCCGATCTCCGTCGGGTCAGCGCGCTGGCTGAGCAGATCTATACCATTGAGCGGGGGGAAGTGATGCCCGGGAGCGCTTTTAACGGAGGGTTGGAATGAACCCCTCGATCCGCATCGGCGCCCTGTATGCCCTTTCAGGCGCAGCCGCTGCCTACGGGGCCTCCGCGCGTCGGGGTCTGGAACTGGCCGTGGGGGAAATCAATGCGGCGGGAGGCCTGCTGGGCCGTCCGGTGGAGTTGATCATCGAAGATGAACGAAGTCCGGAATGGGCGGTGGAAGTTGTCCGCCGGATGGTGCGGGAGGCTGGCGTTCGATTGTTGATCGGGATCGATTCCAGCGCGGTGGCGGAAGCGATTGTTCCCCTGCTCCCCGAGCTCCGATGCCTCCTGATGGTGACCCACGCGGCGACCCCCCGGATCACCGGCGAGCTCTTCAACCCCTATGTATTTCGATGTAGCATCAACGTGGCCCAGAACGCCCGGGCAGGAGCCCTGCTGGCGGCTCCTCTGCCCTATCGTCTCTGGACCACTCTGGGGCCGGATTATTCCTTCGGTTATTTCTCCTGGGCTTACTTCTCCCGGTATCTGCGGAAGCTGAATCCCGAGATGGAATGTCTGCCCGGAGGGATCTTCCATCCGCCGGGGGCGGAGGATCTCACTCCCTGGATCCGACGGGCCATGGAATCCGGAGCGGAGGCCCTCTGGATCTCCTCATGGGGCGGCGACCTGGTGCGTCTCATCCGCCAGGGGAAAACCCTTGGCCTGTTCGAGCGTTGCGCAACTTACATGGAATTGGGAGCAGCGCTGGAGGTGCTGGAAGCGCTGGGTGAGGAGATGCCGGTGGGCCTGTGGGTGGGAACGCGGTATTGGTTCCGCTGGCCGGACACGCCAGTGAACCGCCGGTTTGTGGAGGCCTTCCGCCGGGCGTATGGCCGGTATCCCAGCTACAATGCCCAGAATGCCTATGTGGGCCTCCATCTGCTGGCCCAGGCCGTCCATCGGGCGGGCACCCTGGAGCTGGAGGCGTTGATCCAGATCCTGGAAGGGATGGCCTGGGAGGCACCGATGGGCTGGATGTTCCTGCGCCGGGAGGATCATCAGGCCGTGGCGGATGTGGTGTGGGGGGAAACGAAACCGCACCCGGATTATCCTTTTCGGATCCTGGATCCTATCTGGACGTTCCATGGGGAAGCGATCACGCCTCCCCCGGAGGTCGCGTTGTTCTGATGGTCGGGAACAAGGCCGTCCGCCTCCAAAGGATCAAAGTCCCCCTTCCCACGACTTAGAGGGCCACGAGGAGGGGAGAGGAGCTCACCGATCATCCAGAGAATGCCCGGACTGTACCCCACATGACCGAATTCGTTTAGGGTCCAGCCTGAAAACTGAAAAGCCTGGCTTGAATGCGCGCTGCTTGAAGGGGAAAATAGAGGGCGAAAGATCTCTTGTCCCCTTGATCTTCCCCCATGGAGGTGTGTCATGGCGAT
>JAEVEY010000054.1 GCA_016842045.1 Candidatus Thermoflexus sinensis
CCGGCGAAGGCGCCGCAGCTGCTGATCAACGGGGCCTCGGGGATCGCCGTGGGGATGGCCACCAGCATCCCCCCCCACAACCTCGCCGAAGTCTGCGACGCCCTGTGCTACATGATCGACAACTGGGAGGAACGGGACGAGATAACCGTCGAGGACCTCATGCGCTTCATCCCGGGGCCCGATTTTCCCACCGGCGGGTTGATCCTGGGGCAGGAGGGGATCCGGGCCGCTTACGCCACTGGCCACGGCCGCCTGGTGGTACGGGCCGTGACGCGGATCGAGGAGCTGAAGGGCGGGCGATGGCGGATCGTGGTGACGGAGCTGCCCTATCAGGTGAACAAGGCGGCCCTCATCGAGCGGATCGCTGAGCTGGTCCGTGAGGGACGGATCGATGATATCGCTGATCTGAGGGACGAATCCGATCGCCATGGGCTGAGCATCGTCATTGAACTCAAGCGGGGCGCCCGGCCGCAAACGGTGCTCAACCAGCTGCTGAAGTTCACCCCCCTCCAGACCACCTTCGGCGTCCAGATGCTCGCCCTGGTGGACGGCCAGCCCCGGGTGCTCTCCTTGAAACGGATCCTTCAGCTGTTCATCGAGCATCGCATTCAGGTGGTCATGCGGCGGACCCGCCATGATCTGGAGAAAGCGAAGGCCCGCGCCCATATCCTGGAGGGGCTGCGGATCGCCCTCCAGTTCCTGGATGAGGTCATCGCCCTGATTCGCAACGCCCCGGACGCGGAGACGGCGAAGATCCAGCTGATGGCCCGCTTCGGCCTCACGGAGGTTCAGGCCCAGGCTATCCTGGACATGCCCCTGCGCCGCCTGGCCGCCCTGGAGCGACAGCGGCTGGAGGAGGAATACCAGGGCCTGGTGGTCCGGATCGCGGACCTGGAGGCCCTGCTGACAGATCCCCACAAGATCCTATCGGTGATCCGGGAGGAGCTCCAGGGGCTGAAAGAGAAATACGCCGATCCCCGCCGCACCCGGATCCTCCCCGAAGCGACGGCGGAGTTCACGCTGGAGGATCTCATCCCCGATGAGCCGGTGCTGGTGCTCCTCAGCCAGCGGGGATATGTCAAGCGGGTGCCGGTGACGGCCTACCGGCCTCAGGGCCGGGGCGGGCGCGGGGTTACCGGCATGGCGACCGATGAGGACGATACGGTGGCCGGGGTCTTCGCATGCCGCACCCTGGATTATCTCTTTTTCTTCACCGATCAGGGTCGAGCCTATCGGATCCGTGCTTACGAAGTGTTAGACGCGGACCGCGCGGCCCGGGGTCTTCCCATCGTGAATCTCATTAACCTAGCGGAAGGGGAACGGATCACCGCCGCCGTGGCCGTGTCGCCGGCGTGGATCGAGGAGGCGGAAGCCAACGGCGGCGATCGCTATCTGGTGATGGCCACCCGTCAGGGGAAGATCAAGCGGGTGCCGCTGAGTGAGTTCCTCACCACCCGCTCCGCTGGCCTGGTGGCCATCGGGCTGGAGGAAGGCGATGTGCTTCAGGATGTTTGCCTCAGCGACGGCGCCGGCGATCTTCTGCTGGTCACCGCGCGGGGGCAGGCACTGCGCTTTGCGGAGGCCGAGGTCCGCCCGATGGGTCGGACAGCCGCCGGAGTGCGGGGCATCCGGCTCGAAACGGGGGATATGGTGGTCGCCCTGGATCGGTTCGATCCGGAAGGGGAGCTTCTGGTGGTGACCGCTGGCGGATTTGGGAAGCGCACGCCGCTGAGCCAGTATCCTCAAAAGGGCCGAGCCACCGGTGGGGTGCGAACCATCGCCGATCGCCTGGAGGAGATCGGGGAAATCGCAGCGGCGCGGGTCGTGCGACCCGGGGACGATGTCGTGCTGCTGACCGTCAACGGGATGGCCATCCGGATCCCGGTGGCGGAAATCCCCCAGGCCGGGCGATCGGCCCGGGGGAGCCGCCTGATCGCGCTCGGGGAATCTGACCGCCTCGCCTCTATGGCTCGTATCCGATCCGAGTCCTCCTGAGCCTGGCCGCTCGTTGACGGAGTTTCTTTCCCCAGGTAAAATGTCAGGGCGCTCTCTAAAACACATCCTGCTGCGATCGAGGAGAAGAAGAATGGCGCGGTGCGAGATCTGTGGAAAGGGGACAGCCTTCGGCAACTATGTCAGCCACTCCAACCATGCCGAGCGCCGCCGGTTCATGGCCAACGTGCATAAGAAACGGGTGACCCTGAACGGCGTCACCCGTCGCATTCATATTTGCACCCGGTGCCTGAAGACCCTGCACAAGGCCCGGGCCTGAACGGAGGCCTCCACCGGCAGCGCCTCAGCGGTTCTTATCGCCATCACGGCAGCGAAACCGGCTCGATCCGGTGAACCTTCAACAGGTTCGTGTGGCCGGGGCGGCCGAAGGGGACGCCGGCGGTGATGACGATGAGGTCCCCAGGTCGCGCCAGGCCGCTCTGCAGGGCCGCCTGGCTGGCCGCTCCCAGCATCTCGTCGGTGTTGCGCACAGAGGGCATCAGCACTGGTTCCACCCCCCACACCAGGGCCAGCCGCCGCAGGGTCGCGGGGACCGGCGTGACGGCCAGGATCGGAACAGGCGGGCGGTGGCGGGCGATCATCCGGGCGGTGTAACCGGACATGGTGGACGTGACGATGGCCCGCGCCCCGACCTGCTCGGCGATCTCCACCGTCGCCCGGCTGATGGCCTCCGTGACCTCGGCGGATTCCCCGATCAGATCCAGCCACTGACGGTGCGGCATCGCTCCCTCCGCGATCCGCGCGATCCGGGCCATCATCTGCACAGCTTCCACCGGATAGGTCCCCGTAGCGGTCTCCGCCGAAAGCATCACCGCATCCGTCCCGTCCAGGATGGCGTTGGCCACGTCGCTGGCTTCCGCCCGGGTCGGGCGGGGATGGCTCACCATGGAATTGAGCATCTGGGTGGCGGTGATCACCGGCTTGCCAGCCCGGTTGCATAGACGGATGATCCGCTTCTGATGGATCGGCACCTCCTCCGGCGGGATCTCCACCCCCAGATCCCCCCGGGCGACCATGACGGCGTCTGCTGCCTCCAGGATGGCCTCGAAATTCTCCAGCGCTTCTCGCTTCTCGATTTTGGCAACAATGGGGATGGAAGCCCCTAACTCGTGCAGAAGCGCTCGCAGCTGACGCACATCCTCCGCCGTCCGCACGAAGGAGAGGGCCAGGTAATCCATTCCCTGCTCTACCGCGAACCGCACATCCGTGCGGTCCTTCTCCGTGAGGGCCGGCAGCGTGAGGGGAAGGCCCGGCGCGTTGATCCCCTTATGAGAGCTCAGAGTCCCTCCCCGCACCACCCGGCAGATCACATCGGTCCCATTGACCTCTTCCACCTGAAACTCCAGCAACCCATCATCCAGAAGCAAAGTCTGCCCAGGGCGGACCAGGGCGACCAGCTCGGGGTGAGGAAGGTGGACCTCCTGAGGGCTCCCCGGGACCATGCGGGTGGTGAGCGTGATCCGCTGGCCGGGGGCGATGGCGATGTAGCCCCCTTCAATCACGCCGACGCGCCAGCGGGGGCCCTGGAGATCCCCCAGAAGGGCGACGATGGCACCTTCCTCCTGAGCGATCTGGCGCACCATGGCGATGCGGCGGGCGTGGGCGGCATGATCCCCGTGGGAGAAATTGATCCGGGCCACGCTCATCCCCGCCCGGATCATCGCCCGCAGGATCTCCGGGTGATCGGTGGAAGGACCCAGGGTGCAGACGATTTTCGTTCGCGGTCGCGGATCCATCGATGGACCCTCAGCCGAAGGGATCCGGAGCGAAGCATAAATCAGGTGGGGAGGGCCGGCAAGCGCCTTCTGGAAGGAAGACCGCTTTCAAGGCAAAGCGAGGCCATATCCTGTTGCGGCTTCAGTTTAGTCGGACGAAAGGATCCCTCCGGGGGTGGAGTGAACCGCCATCGACCGTTCACTCCACCCCCGCAAATCCTATGTGGGCGCTCATTCTCCTTCCTGGCGGAGGATCCGACTTAACCAGGCATCGAAACGTCGCCAGAGCCGCATCAGGCGCGAATGCAGCTGGGCCGGCACGTAGAGAGTGACCCGCGCCAGCCGCTCCAGCCAGAGCGGCCGCGGGCGGGCCCGCGGAACGCCCCACTGGATCACGGCAGCGGCCCAGGTCAGGCCTGCGCCGAAGGCCACCATCACCGCCCGATCCCCCGGCTTCAATCGCCCCTGCTGGACCGCCTCGCATAAAGCGATGGGGATACTGGCCGAGGAGGTGTTCCCGTAGCGGTCAATATTTACAAAGAAGCGATCCATGGGCAACCCCAGGCCTTTCGCCGCTGCTTCGATGATCCGGATGTTGGCCTGATGGGGGATGATCAGATCCACATCCTCCATGCGCAGACCAGCCTGGGCGACCACCTCCCGCGTGGCCTTCTCCATCACCCGGGTTGCAAATCGGAAGACCTCCCGGCCGTTCATCCGGACGAAGTGACAACCGTCCCGCACCACCGCCTCGGAGATCGGCAACCGGCTGCCGCCAGCGGGGAGGATCAGCAACTCCCCACCGGATCCATCAGCCCGGATCATCGAAGCGAGAACCCCGCCGGGCTCATCCTTTCCCTGCAAGACTACCGCGCCCGCCCCATCTCCGAAGAGGACACATGTGTTGCGATCCCGCCAGTTCACGATGCGCGAGAGGGTCTCCGCCCCGATGACCAGGGCCACCTGATGCGTGCCCGCGCGGATCGCGGCCGCCGCCATGTGAAGCCCATAGATAAACCCGGAACAGCCCGCTAACAGATCGAAGGCACCGGCTTTTGTTGCCCCCAACGCATCCTGAACCAGACAGGCCGTGGAGGGAAACAGATGCTCAGGGGTTACGGTGGCCACCAGGATCAGATCCACATCCCTTGGGGCGATCCCGGCGACCGCGAGGGCTTCCTCTGCTGCGGCAATGGAAAGAGTCGCTGTGCTTTCCTGGGGTCCCGCGACCCGCCGTTCCCGGATCCCGGTGCGGGTGACGATCCATTCATCGGAGGTTTCGACAAACTGTGCCAGTTCGTGGTTGGTGACCACCCGCTGAGGGACCGCCATCCCCCAGCCGACGATATGCGCGTAACGCGCCATCCGATTGACCTCCGTGTCAAGTTCGATCATGATCCTCTCTCCCCACAGCCTTTCAGGTCGCGAGGAGAGAGGATGAAAATTTTTTTGGGCTGGGGAGGCCGCCTTCAGCGGCCTCCCCAGCCCAAAAAGCCCCCTACAGAGGGCAGATAGGGGGAAGATTACGCCGCCCCGTCCTCGTATCGCCGAAAGATCACGCAGGCGTTGTGGCCGCCGAAGCCAAAGGAGTTGGACATCGCAACTCGCACCGGCTTGCGACGCGCGATGTTCGGCACGTAATCCAGGTCGCACTCAGGGTCTGGATGCTCGTAGTTAATGGTGGGTGGGATGATCCCATCGGTGATGGCCCGGATGCAGACGATGGCCTCAACGGCCCCCGCCGCCCCCAGCAGATGCCCGATCATGGATTTCGTGGAGGAGATCGGCACGTCATACGCCGCTTCACCGAAGACCGCCTTGATCGCCTGGGTCTCGCTTTTATCATTCAGCGGCGTGCCGGTGCCGTGGGCGTTGATGTAATCCACCTCCCGCGGCGAGAGGCCCGCGTCCGCCAGGGCTCGGCGCATGGCCAGCGCGGCTCCTTCCCCGTTCTCCAGCGGCGCCGTGATGTGGTAGGCATCCGCTGAGGCACCGTAGCCCACCACCTCGGCGTAAATCCGCGCCCCCCGCGCCTGCGCATGCTCCAGGCGCTCCAGCACCAGGATCCCGGCCCCCTCCCCCATCACGAAGCCGTCCCGGGTTCGGTCGAAGGGACGCGAGGCCCGCTCCGGCTCCTCGTTCCGCGTGGAAATGGCTCCCATCACGTTAAAGGCAGCCACCGAAATCGGCAGGATCGCCGCCTCGGCCCCACCGGCAATCACCACATCGGCATCCCCTCGCCGGATCAGATGCATCGCCTCGCCGATCGCATTGGTCCCGCTGGCGCACGCAGTGACCACGGCCATGTTGGGCCCCCGGAACCCATAGGTGATGGCGATCAGCCCCGGGGCCGTATCCGCCAGCATCATCGGAACCATGAACGGACTGATCCGATCCGGACCACGGGTCATCAGGGTTTCCACTCCCTGAACCAGCGCGCCGATCCCGCCGATCCCGGTCCCCAGGATCACCCCCACGCGTTCCCGATCCACGTGAGCAGGGTTCAGGCGGGCATCCTGGAGCGCCTGCTGGGTGGCCGCCAGGGCGAACTGAGCATAGCGATCCATTCGCCGGGCCTCCTTACGCCCGAACCATGCCTCCGGATCGAAGTCCCGAACCTCCGCGGCGATCCGGGTTTTCAGCGCCGAGGCATCGAAAAGGGTGATGGGACCTACGCCGGATCGCCCGGCCACCACATTTTGCCAGAACGTTTCCACATCGTTCCCCAGGGGCGTGATCGCCCCCATCCCGGTGATCACCACGCGCGCCATCTCGGTTGCCTCCTCCACATACAGCGGATTCCCGGCCTTTTTATCAGGGGGATTACCTGTCCTGTCGCGAATCCGGATCCATATCCATTGAGTGGAACCCGCATTGTTTCAATAACAAAACACCATGGCGGGCGTTTCGTTACACCAGGGCAATCCCTTTCCCCATGAGGCTCTTCAGGAGCAAGAGCAGCGGAGGACCTCAGACGGCCTTGGAGGGTCGAGACCTCATGACGCGAAGCTGGGCCACCCCACCGATCCCCAGGCCAAGGATGGCCATCGCCGCGGTGAGGACGCGCTGGAGGAAGACGGGGAGCGGGAAAAGGATGAAGCGATACACCGGACGCGCCGTGAGGCGCAGGGTATATCCTGCCGGGAGGGCGCGCTCGATTGTCTGTCCATCCGCCAGCCGGGGCAACTCTTCCTGCCAGACTACCGTCCCCGTTCCCTCTTCAAAAATCGTCAGCCACCGCCCCTCTCGAATCCGCAGGATCCAGCGAGCCTCCGGGATCGCCGCGAAGGCTTCCCCTTCCGGGGAGGGATGCAACAACACCCGGGAAGCCGGAGGAGCATCCAGCGCCACACGCAGCGTCAGCGGGCCGGAAGGACCCGCCGCCTCCGCCTCCAGCACCGAATGGCTGCGCCGGACGATCCCGCCATATGGCCCCAGGAGAAAGGGAAGGTTCGCATGAAACGTCGCCCGCCCGATCAGGTCCCCCTGGCGCCAGAGGGAGAGGCCGTTCTCTTCCAGGGCGAACCGGAAGTCATCGACCCGCTGGCCCTCTCCAAGGGCCAGTGTGAACGAACGAGGTGGAGGCAGGTAACGCCCCAGGCCGCCGACTCCGATCGCGAAAACCAGCAGGGCGCAGCCGAGGGCCATCAGCGGTTGCCGGGCCCGTCCGGCCTCGACGGCGCGAACGAACAGGCTCCAGGCCAGAAGAGCCCAAAGCAGCCGCCAGCCCGGCGTCTCCGCAAGAGACCACATGCCGAGGCGGTCCAGGGGATCAAAGAGAAGGCCGAAGCGGAGACGAGCCCGAGCTACCCAGCTCCAGTAAGCGGGATCTCCCCGGGATGGCGCCTGGGAAGCCACGGTCATCCAGAGAACCCCCAGGCCTAACAAAAGCCCGGGGATCACGATCCCCCATCGGCTGGCCAGAAACATCCACCCTCTCGCTGGAAGCCAAAGCCAGGAAGCTCCCAGACGGGGGAAAACAGAGGTTCCAGAACCGGAAGGAGCGCTCGACGCGTTCTGTGGGATAGGGGTCCCCTTAAATGGAGGATGCCGTCATATGGAGAGCCACCTGCGGGATTCGAACCCGCGACCCCCCGCTTACGAGGCGGGTGCTCTTCCGGCTGAGCTAAGGTGGCATCCCGGCATTCATTCCACTGATCAGCGTAAATAATTATATCGGAGATCCCGAAGCTCAGCAACCGGGGAGGAGCAGAGCCGGTTTCACAGCATTCGGCCGCAAAAAGCCGTGACTCCTGGTCCCGAGACGTCACGCCGCCCGCTCGTTCGAAGTCCGGAGGTAGAGCTCTCCCCGCATATCTCTTATAGGAGTTACGCAGTTGAAAGCTCTAAAGGTGGGACGGAATGGCCCCACCCCCCTTTCTCCTCCCTCCCCACGGCCCAAAGGGCCGTGGGGAGGGAGGAGAAAAATCCTTTTGGGGGCGGGCGGGGTGCCGAAGGCGCCCCGCTCCGCCCCCAAAGCCCCCATGGGAAACGAACTGCGTAAGTCCTATCTTACTCCGATCCGGCCGGGATCAGATGGATGGATTCGGGGCGGATGGCGATGGTCCAGCAACGGATCCGATCCAGCCCCAATCGCTCATAAATGTAAGGCGGAACCTCGATCTCCACATCGTAATCCCGATCCGGCGTCAACCGGGGGCCGTGGAGCCGGAAAAAGAGCGCCCGGGCCAGACCGTAATCCATCTCTCCGATGATCTCCCCTTCCAGCAGATTCTCTCGCTCAGGAGGGAGCGGGCGATCCGGCCGGACGATCGCGATATGCTCGGCGCGGATACATGCCAGAACCTCCGCCCCAGCCGGAAGCGGAGGAACCAGTGGGTTCGGGCGAGCCCGCAGCTCTCGTTCCCCAATCAACAGGCGCAGGCCCTCCGGATCTAATCCCCGCACCTGTCCACGCAAGAGGTTGCGCACGCCGACCAGACGGGCCACCTCCACTCGAGCCGGGTGATGGAGCACTTCCTTAGGCGGGCCCACCTGTAGCAGCCGGCCCCTTTCCAGCACCGCGATCCGGTCGGCCAGAAGGATTGCCTCGGCCAGGTTGTGAGTGACGAAGAGGATCGGAATGTTCAGCTGGCGCTGGAGATTCCGGATCAGGGTTTGCAACTCCGATCGGGTGGGTGCATCCAGGGCGGAAAGCGGCTCATCCAGGAGGAGAACGTCCGGCTGGATCGCGAGGGCTCGCGCCAGCGCCACACGCTGCTGCTGTCCGCCGGAGAGCTGATGCGGCCGCCGCCCGGCCAGATCCGCCAGGCCAACCCGATCCAGCCATTCCATCACCCGACGATGGATCTCAGCGGATGGTCCCCGCAGACCGTAAGCCACATTCTCAAAGACCGTGAGATGAGGAAACAGAGCGTATCCCTGGGGAACATAGCCCACCCGCCGAGCCTGAGGGGGCAGATTCACTCCGGATTGGGAATCGAACAGCACCCGACCATTGAGAACAACCCGACCGAAAGCGGGACGGAAAAGCCCGGCGACCGTCCGTAAGGTCAGGCTTTTGCCGGATCCCGATCGGCCGAACAATACGATCAACTCCGCCCCGATCGTCAGCTGAAGCTCGAGATGGAAGTCCGGCCAGGTATGGGCGATCTCCAGTTCCAGCATGGCTTATGCGACAAGCCGGCGGCCTAATTGCTGGACCGCAACCAGAGCGAGGATGCCAAATATCGAGAGGATGGCGACCAGGATCCCTGCCCGGGTGAGGTCATTCGCCTGAACGGCGTCATACACCGCAATGGCCAGGGTCTGGGTTCGACCCGGAATATTCCCGGCCACCATCAGGGTGGCCCCGAAGTCCCCCAGGGCCCGCGCGAAGCTCAGGATCATGCCCGCCAGGATACCCCGCCACGCCAGCGGCAGCGTGATCGTCCGGAACACCTCCCATTCCGATCGACCCAGCGTCCGGGCCACCTGCTCCAGCTCCCGATCCACCCCCTCGAAAGCGGCCCGACAGGACTGAATCATTAAAGGAAGCGAGGAGACGGCGGCGGCGACAACTGCTCCCCGCCAGGTGAAGACCAGAGGCACTCCCAGAGCCTCCAGGGCCTGACCGATTGGACTGGCCCGGCCCAGGGCGATGAGCAGATAATAGCCCAGCACCGTAGGTGGGAGAACCAGGGGGATGGTCACGATGGCCCCGAGCAAATCCCGGCCCGGGAAGGACCGGCGCGCCAGCAGCCATCCTATCGCGATCCCGACGACGAGGTTGATCCCGGTTGCCAGGGTGGCAACCTGAGCGGATAGAAGAAATGGAAACCAGTCCAAGGATCAGCCCTCCGGAGATTCAAACCCGTATCGACGCAGGATCTCCTGCCCCTCGGCACTCAGAACGAACGCCACGAAATCCCGGGCGAGGGACTCCCGCTGCGTTCGACGGAGCACCGCAAGGCCCTGATCAATGGGCCGATGCAACTCCTGCGGGATCAGCACGTATGGCATGTCCCCGGTTATCACCAAAGCCAGCGCCACCAGGCCTGCATCCGCCTGGCCGGTCTGAACGAACTGGAAAGTCTGCAGGATATTATCGCCGAATACGATCTTCGACTGGAGAGCCTCCCAGAGCCCGGCACGTTCCAGGGCCTGTCGGGCCGCCCGGCCGTACGGTGCATGATCCGGGTTGGCGATCGCTATGTGGCGGATCGCAGGGTCCTGGAGGTCGGAGAGGGAACGAAGGGCCTTCTGGAATTTCGGCGAGGCCACCAGGGCCAGCCGTCCCCGGGCATAGAGCCCTTCAGTGCCGGGCACGGTGTGGCCGCCCTGGCGGAGCCGCTCGATATATCCCCAATCGGCGGATAAGAAGAGATCAAAAGGTGCTCCGTTCTCGATTTGCTGGGTCAGCTGCCCGCTGGAGCCATAACTCACGATCACGCGAACCCCTGTCCGGGCTTGATAGGCCCGAACCAGCTCCTCCATGGCCACCCGGAGATCGGCAGCGGCCGCCACGAGCAACTCCTTCCCACCCGGATTCCCCGGGCCGGAGGGATGCCCCCCTGAACCCGGGAACCTGCCCTGACAGGCAGCGAGCGCCAGCCCGATGCAGAAGAGCCAGATCGAACAGAGCGCCGTTTTCAGTTTCTTCATCGAGCGGGTCTCCCTTTAGAAATTATGCAGTTCTCCGCGCCACAGCGGCTATGATAACACCACGATAACGCAAAGACCAACCATCAGAACCAGCAGCCTCCTTTGTCTTCCCACGGGCCTTTCGGCTTCTCGCCCCAACGCCTTGATGAGGAGGGGGAAGAAGTCCAGGTCAATGCCCTCAGGCGGGTTCATTGGCTATCCTCCCTTTGACAGGCAGGTCTTCGCGGGCTATTGTTATTAGGAGTTACGCAGTTCGGGGCTCGCGAGAAGAGGTAGAATGGCCCCACCCCCCTTGATCCCCCCTCCCCACGGCCCTTTGGGCCGTGGGGAGGGGGGATCAATATATTTTTGGGGGAGTCGCGCGCCGAGGTGGGGC
>JAEVEY010000108.1:0-9235 GCA_016842045.1 Candidatus Thermoflexus sinensis
GGGAAGGTTGGCGAAAAGGCCCTCCGGAAGTACGATCGCCAGAACCCCATCCTCTCGTAGCGCGCGCACACTGAGCTCCAGGAACAGGACCTCTATGGCCTCGCTTCGCCGTCCTTTTCCTAATTCAAAGCGCTCCAGATAGCGCCCCTCTTTCACCCGACCGTACTTGGCCGAGAAAGGCGGATTGGTCGCTACCAGATCAAAACGGCCCTCGAGCTCATGGAGCAGATCCAGTGCGTTGGCCTGGCGCAGCCATAGGTGGGGAGAGCTCCCCAGCCGCGCGGCGCACGCGGCGAACACGGAGGGGTCCACCTCAATCCCCATCACCCCGGAGAACCCATGGGCCAGCGCGGGTTCCAGGAATACCCCCTCCCCGCATGCGGGATCCAGCATCCACTCCCGGCGGCGAAGGAACGAGAGGGAGACCTCCACCATCCAGGCGGCGAGCTGGGGCGGTGTAAAGAACTGGCCCAGCACCTTCCTCCGTCGCTGGAAATGGCGATCTCGCTGCCGTAGGGGAGGTTCATCGAGCGGCAGTGGCAAAGGAAGCATGGAGCGCTCTCCCTGGCACGCTCAGGTCAGAAGCATGTTGCGCCTCGCGGTTTCAGCCCGGCCATCTATGATGTCCTCTTACGATATTATAGCGCTTGGGAAAGCTGAAAACTTCCAGGGAGGGGGAAACCCAAATGAAACAAGCGCGGATCGCTTCGGGGGAGCTCCCACGCACAGCGGACCTAATTATCATCGGCGGCGGGATCGCCGGGGCGGCGGCCGCCTTTTACGCAGCCCGGGGGGGCTTTCGAACCGTGGTGGTGGAACGAAAGTCGTGGCTGGGGGCATTGACCACCGCAGCCGCCGTGGCCTGTTTCCGCGCCCAGTGGGATGATCCCGACCTCGCCTATCTGATGGTCCCGAGCATCGCGACCTATGAGCGGTTTGCGGAGGAAATCGGGATCCCCGGCTACACCATCGGCCTCCGCCAGCAGGGATGGTTGTTCGCCACCACGGATCCGCAAGGCTTCGAACGTTTTCAGCGATGGATCGAAGGACAGCGACGCCTGGGGATCACGGACACCGAGCTCTGGACCGGCGATGAGGCCCGGCGACGCTTCCCCTGGCTTTCCCCCGCTGTGACGGCCGCCACATTTCGGGCCCGGGACGGCTGGCTTTCCCCGCATGAGGTGGTTTACGGTTACGCCCGGGCGAGCGGCGCTTCGTTTCTCCTGGAGACCGAGGCCCTCTGGATTCGTGTGGTGGGGGGACGGGTCACCGGGGTGGAAACATCGAGGGGCTTCCTCGCTGCGCCCCGGGTGGTGATCGCGGCGGGCCCTTTCTCGAAACGCCTAACAGCCACTGCCGGAGTGGAGCTTCCCCTCTCCCTGCTTCGACGCCAGCGGGCCTTCATCGCCGATCCGGCCATCCCTTCCGATGCACCGATGGTGGCGGACGACGATACGGGCGTGTACTGGCGACCGGAGACGGGAGGCGCTTTCCTGGGATGGGGGCTGCCGGAGCCGCCCGGCGAGCCGCAGGATCCCGTCCCCGCCGACCCCCTGTTCCCGGCGCGGGTCCTGGAGGGCGCCGCCCGCCTGACCCCGCTCTTCCGGGAGGTGGCCGCCCGGCTCACCCGGGATCGGGTTTCGGTGGCGGCCGGTCAGTATACCTGCACGCCCGATGGGAAACCGCTCATTGGATCCTGCCCGGAAGTCGAAGGGCTCTATGTGCACACCGGAGATAACGGCTACGGGATCGAAAGCGCGCCCCAGGCCGCCCGGCACCTGGTGGAGGTGCTGACCGGGCGGCTTCCCGAAGCCGAAAACCGTTTTCGGGTCCGCCGGACCTTCGCGCCAGCTCAGAAGAAAGTGCTATGAAGGCCTCCTGTCATATTGAGGAACGAAGGGCACTGGAATCTGCAAGAACGACCCGATGGGGCTCCAACAGGTGAAATCCAGGTCTTATCCAGAACAGTTGGACCCGCCATGATTGGTGTACAATTATCGCGCCACCTAAAGTCATACTTTGGAGGCGTATAAATATGGCACGCATGACGATCACCATTAATGAGCGTCTACTCATGGAGGCACAGCGATTAAGCGGCGCGAAAACCAAGAAGGCAACCATTGAGCTGGCATTACAGGAGCTGGTTCGCCGTCTACGTCGTCGGGATCTCAAGCGCCATGCGGGGACGATCGAGCTGGAACTGACGCAAGAGGATCTGCGCCGGCTACGGGAGGAGCGTTAATGGCCCAAATCCTCGTGGATACATCCGTCTGGATCGAATTTTACCATCCTCGAGGCTCAGCAGAGGTGAAGCAGGCTTTGATCAAGGCTCTGGATCTTCACGAGGTCGTCGTGACCGGCGGCGATTATTGTTGAACTGCTGATCGGAGCCAAAACGGGAAGCGCCCGCGAAGCGCTCATGCAGGATCTGCAGGCGTTCACATGCCTCCCGCTGGGCTGGGAAGAGGCCGTAGCAGCGGCGGAGCTGGCCTGGAGGATGGCTCGAATGGGCCGTCGGGTTCCTACGATCGATCTCCTGATCGCTGGGGCAGCCATGGCACATCATTATGAGATCTGGCACTTCGGCGACTCGCATTTTGTGGCGATTGCGGCAGCTGGAGGACCCCCTCAGCGTAACCTGCGTCCATCCAGGGATTAGCTCCCCGGTGGGACCCATCCGGCTCGTTGCAGAATTGGGGCAGGGAGCTTTTAGTAGGAGGACTGCTGAAGGTAGGGGGCGAAAAATTTTTCGCCCCCTACCCTGGGGTTTGCATGCTTAGCCTGGGCATTGGGATTCAGATGGCTGGGGCAGGGACGAGTTTGAAGCCAGCGCCTGCGAAAGTCGCGCAAAGGAGACCGTGATGACCTTGTTACCATTGCCCACGTTCGCCGATGTATTGCGCGCCCGGCAGGTTGTGCAGCGTTTCCTTCCACGCACCCCGCTGTATCGCTATCCGACGCTGGATGCGCTGGTAGGGGCGCGGGTCTACGTGAAGCATGAGAATTTCCAGCCCATCGGCGCTTTCAAAGTTCGCGGCGGCGTGTATCTCATGTCCCGGCTCTCCCCCGAGGAGCGAGCCCGGGGGGTCATCACCGCCTCCACCGGCAATCACGGCCAGTCCATCGCCTATGCCGCCGCCCTCTTCGGGATCCGCGCCGTCATCGTGGTGCCTCAAAACGCCAATCCGGTTAAGGTAGAAGCGATCCGCGCATACGGCGCGGAGATCCGCGTGCATGGCCGGGATTTCGATGATGCCCGTTCCTACTGCGAGCAGGCTGCCGCCGAAGAAGGCCTCCGTTACATCTCCTCCGGCGATGAGCCGGACCTGATCGCCGGGGTGGCTACCGAGACCCTGGAGATCCTGGAAGAGCAGCCAGAGGTCGAGATCATCTTTGTGCCGGTGGGCGGAGGGAGTGGCGCAGCGGGGGCATGCCTGGTGGCGAAGACCCTGAACCCCCAGATCCGGGTGATCGGCGTGCAATCCGCCCGCGCGCCCGCCGCGTATCTCACCTGGCGCCATCGACGCTGGATGGAAGCGCCGATGGAAACGCTGGCAGAGGGCCTGGCCACGAGGCGGCCGTTCATGCTGCCCCAGCGGATCATGTGGGAGAAGCTGGACGATTTCATCCTGGTCGACGATGAGGAGCTGGTGGAAGGGGTGCGGATCTATCTGGAGAAGGCGAAGACGCTGGCGGAGCCGGCGGGGGCCGCTCCGCTGGCCGCCGCCCTCCGGCTGCGGGAACAGATCCGTGGAAAGACCATCGCCCTGATCCTGAGCGGGGGGAACCTTTCCCCGGAACAGCTGCGTCGTTTCCTCAGCTGATCTGTTCTGCTATCCTCCTGCGCTGGTGTAATGGCGGAGCGCGTAGCGCCAGAAGGATCGGCTGATCGTGAAGAGAGCCGCTGCGATGAGGAGGCCGATCAGGATCCCTTCGGGCCGCAGCCAGCCCAGCACCGCCTGGGCCGGCACTGTGGTGATGAAAGCGATGGGGACGATGAAGGTCAGCACGATCCGGACCCAGGTGGGGAAGGCCGTCACGGGGAAACGCCCGGCCTCGAAAAAAGTGTAGATTAATTCCATAATGTTTCCCACCTCAACAAACCAGAACGCGAGGGTGATCAGGATCATCAACAGGGAATAAAAGATCACCAAGCCAGAAAGCAGCATCACCCCGAACAGGAGAAAGCGATCGAACGAAGGCCATCCCAGCCGGCTTAAGGCCCAGGCCACCACCCCCAGCCCCAGCATGATGTCGGTGAGATGCCAGATTTGCATCTGCTGGAAGGAGACCAGAAACTGGCTATCCAGGGGGCGCAACAGAATGAAATCCAGCGTCCCCTGGCGGACCGCCTCCGGGATCTCCTCCAGGTTCGGCCGGAAGAGGGCGGCCATCACGCCCTCGAAGGTGATGAAGAGCCCGGCGACAATCATAGCCTCCTCATAGCGCCAGCCGCCCAGCCGGGGGCGATGCATGAAGAACACCTGAAGCGCCGCCAGCGTCCAGAGGGAGGAGGCCACCGCCACCAGGGCGTTGGCCAGGAAATCGGCCCGATATTCCATGGCCGCCATCAGGTTGGCCTTGAAGAACCGAAGCAGAACCCGCGCGTAGGTCATTCCAGGCGCCACTCCACCCGATAGCCGAATCCTCGCGTATTATCAATCCATCGCACCCAGCGCGGGGTGACCCGATAGAGCCGGGCATGGGCCATGGCCTGGGGCAGCTCTTCGATGAAGGGAAACTTCGCTCGATATCGGGCCATCGCCCGCTCCCGCTCCTCCGGATCCTCCACCAGCTCCGCCCTCCCGCTGAGCTGAAGGCCCTGGATGGTCTTCCAGTCCCATGGCTCCCCGTGAATGGTCACAGCGACCTCCGGTCGGACGGTGAGATGGCGGGTGTGGCGGCTTTCCGGGGAAGAGAGGAAATACAGCCGCAGGCGTTCATCGTGAACAAAGTAAAGGGAAGCGGCGTGAGGATGGCCACTCTCATCCGCCGTTGCCAGAGTCAGGGTCGAGCGATGGCTCAGAAAGCGGAGGACCGCTTCCCAGGCTTCTCCGGTATGAGGTGAAACCGCTTCCGCCATGGGGTTCAACCGGGCGCTGTTGAAGAGAGGTTTCCGCTCGAATCAGGACCCTGCCCACAGATGGGCCGGGCGGGAGTCGAACCCGCACGCCCCTTCCGGGGCAGCAGATTTTAAGTCTGCCGCGTCTGCCGATTCCGCCACCGGCCCATTTCCATGAAAATTTTAATCGAACTCGCCCGGGTATGCAGCGTCGCGCAAGAGGCGCGCATCCCAGCGTCACAAGTTATTATAGATAGGAGTTACGCAGTTGGTTTTCTCCTGGGGGTTTGGGGGGTGGGGCCATTTTACCTCTTCTCGCGAGCCCCGAACTGCGTAACTCCTAAGTAGAATCGGTCCCGGCCGGGCCAGCTTCTGGAACCTCCTCTCCGCGGCCCTTTGAGCAACGGGGAGGGAAGAGAGGCAATTCGTTTTCCTGAGCTGAAGCGGAGGGCTGACCCAAAATATCAGAGCGCCCGCGCGGTGCCAACGCCGGGTTCAGGTCCGTCCGCGGGCGACGAGGCGATCGGTTCCGCTACCCTTACTTCCTGCAGGAGATCCGGCCATGGAACTCGGGGAATGGCTTTCGCGGGGACTTCAACTGACCTGGCGGTATAAGGTGCTCTGGATCTTCGGGTTCCTGGCGGCCCTGGGGGCGGGAGGACCGCCCCGCCTGCAAGGGAACCTGAACCTGAGGATGCAAACCCCTCCCCCATCCTTTCCTCCAGGTTTCGGACGAATGCTTCAGCGATGGCTGGAGCAGAACTGGCCCCTCCTCGTCCTGGCCCTTCTGGGCTTCTTCCTGTTTGCTTTATTGATCCAGGTATTGGCCCTCTGGGGTCAGGGGGCGCTGATCCTGGGAAGCGGCGAGGCGGCGGAAGGCCGCTCGCCAGGGCTGGGTATTCTGGCGCGACGGGCGACCGCTCGGTTGTTGCGCCTGATCGGGATCATGGTGCTGTTAGGCGCCCCCGGCTTCCTGATCGCCCTGATCTTTCTTCTCGCCATCTTCGGCGGCTTCCTGCTGGCCTTCGCCCAGCAGGTAGAATCGATCCGAATCGCCACCCTTCTCCTCACCATCCTGGCGCTACTGGTCTTTCTGGGTTGCCTGCTGCTTCTCGCCGGAGTATTGCATCTCTGGTCCCGCCTGGCCCTGCGAGCCGCGCTGTTGGAGGATCTCCCATGGATTGCGGCGCTCCGCCGGGGCCTTCAGGTTGGGCTGCGCCGGATCGGCTCCCTCCTCCTGGTCTGGCTGGTGCTGGATATCGGGGTGCTGGGCGTGATCACGTTTATCCTTTCCTTCCTCGCGGCCATCCCTCTGCTGGCCATCGGCAGCGTGGCCTTCCTGGCTTTCTTCGGAGGCGGAGGCCCGGTGGATCCTTCCGCAATCTTCCGGTTCGCCCTGGTGATGGCTCTGACCGCTCTCTGCCTCAGCGTCCTGATCCCGCTCTTGCTGGCGCCGGTCATCACGTTTGTGGAAACCGTATGGACCCTGGCTTACCGTTCCTGGATCGGAGGGCCTGCGCCCGCGGGGGAAATTCCCCAGGCAGCCTGAACCTCCCTTCCGCAAGGCAGACCCCTTCCCTAAAATTTCCTTCCTGCGGCCCTTTGGCCGCAGGAAGGATACGAAAAGTTGTTTTCGGGCCAGGCCCCCAGCCTGAGGGACCCAAAGCGAACATCAACGGCGCAAACGTAACGAAGGAGCGAGCAATAACCATGAATCGGGAAGGAGCATCCATGCGCGCGCTGATCACCGGAGGGACCGGTTTCCTGGGCGCCAACCTGGCCGCTTATCTCCGGCAACAGGGCTGGACCGTCCGGATCCTCCGCCGCGCCACGTCCTCTCTGGAAGCAGTGAAGGACCTGGACGTGGAGCATGCCATCGGAGATGTGCTGGATCCGGATAGCCTGTATCCGGCGATGGTAGGGTGCGATGTGGTCTTCCACACCGCGGCGATCTCCGCATACTGGCGCACCCCGGCCGAGCAGATCCTCCGGGTGAACGTGGAGGGCACCCGCAATGTCCTGGCCGCAGCCCGGGAGATGGCGATCCGGCGGGTCGTCCTGACCAGCTCCCTGGCCGCCCTGGGGGTCCCGGAGCCCGGCACGCTGCTGACGGAAGACCATCCCTACAACCTGCCCCCTGGCCGCTTTCTCTATGGATACAGCAAGGCGATGGCGGAAGCGATCGCCCGGATCTTCGTGGAGCAGGGCCTGGAGGTCGTGATCGTGAACCCCTCCGTGATCCTGGGTCCCAGGGATATCCATCGCATCTCCGGAAGCCTGATTCTGGAGATGGCCCGACGGCGGGTGCCGGCCCTTCCGCCCGGTGGGGTGAATGTGGTGGCCGTGGAGGATGTCGCCCGCGGGCATGTCCTGGCCCTGGAGCGCGGGCGACCGGGGGAGCGTTACATCCTGGGCGGGGAGAACCTGACCTATCGGGAGCTCGCCGAGCAGATCGCGGCGGTCGTCGGGGTCCCTGTCCCTCGCCGGGTGCTTTCCCCGTGGGCGGTGAAAGGGCTGGCGGCGCTGGCCCGGATTGCGAACACCCTGGGCCTCGCCCTGCCGGTAGGGGCGGATCAGCTGTGGTTGAGCGCCCATCTCATCTGGTGCGATGGCCGCAAAGCAGAAGCTGAACTGGGCTACGGCCCGGAGGTCCCGGTGCGCGAGGCGATCCGGCGCGCGTGGGAATGGTATCAGGCGGCTGGCAGAGCGCTGGAGGTTCTCCCCGGAAAGGCGACGGCCCCCTCCTAACCAGGAGGCCCTCAGGGCTTCCGGCGCAGATGACTTCAGGCTCCCGTCAGTCCCCTCGAGGTTTTCCCATCCCCCTCCGAGCCCCAGGGGAGGAGCGCGGGTCTTGCGTTCGGGCCGGATCCGGCAGCCCCGCCGGAGGAGGGGCTCGGCAGGCACCGGCCAGAATTTCCGACTTCCGATCCGCTTGACTCCAGACACGGCCGAGCTATACTATGTCATGACATCTGACAAGTCAGCTGTTTGAACAGGAGGTCCCCATGGCACGGATGGTGGAAGTGCCCGAGTATTCCCTGGCCTCTTCCGTAGAGGTCGATCCCCGGACTTCGGCGCTGATCATTGTGGATATGCAGAACGACTTCGCCCATCCCCAGGGCAAGCTGTTCGTTCCGGACGCCCCGGCCACGATCCCGAAGATCCGCAAGCTCCTCGATCTGGCCCGCTCCAGCGGGATGTTCGTGGTCTTCACCCAGGACACCCATTATCCGGGGGATCCCGAGTTCCCCATCTGGGGAGAGCATTGTCTCGCGGGGACCTGGGGGTGGGAGATCGTGGAAGAGCTGAAGCCCCAGGAGGGAGAGCTGGTCATCCCGAAGCGGCGCTATGATGCCTTCTATGGCACCCCCCTGGAGCACGAGCTTCGGCTGCGGGGGATCCGCGATCTGGTGATCTGCGGCACCGTAGCCAGTATCTGCGTGCACTACACGGCGGCCAGCGCGGCCCTGCGGTGGTTCCACGTGATTATCCCGGTGGACGCGACCTCGGCCCTTCATCCCTTTGATATGGAGGCGGCCAACCGCCAGACCGCGTTCCTGTTCCGGGGCACGCTGACCACCGTGGATGCGATCCGGGCGCGCGCCCCGGTCACGGCCTGAGGGAAATGAGCCATGGCGGCGCCGGAGAAACCGATGGAGCGTGTAGCGGGTCCCGAGGCGCGCCGGGCTCAGATCCTGGAGCTTTTGCGAACAGCCGGCCGGCCCCTCACCGGTTCGGAGCTGGCCCAGCGTCTGGGGACCAGCCGGCAGATCATCGTGCAGGATATCGCGGTGCTACGGGCGGCGGGGGTGGAGATCCTGGCCACGCCCCGAGGCTACTGTCTCCCCAGCACCCGCCCAACCCATCGGATGCTGGTCGCCGTCCGCCATACCCCGGATCAGACCGAGGATGAGTTGACGCTCCTGGTGGATCTGGGGGTTGAGGTGGTGGATGTGATCGTGGAGCATGCGATCTACGGGGAGCTACGGGGAAGCCTGCATATCGCCTCGCGGGAGGACGTGCGTCAGTTCATGGAAGCCCTGCGGCGGACAGGGGCCCGGTTGCTGAGCGAGCTGACGGGGGGGCTGCATCTGCACACCCTGGAGGCGCGGAATCCGGAGCTCCTGGAGCGGGCGCGAGAGGCGCTGCGACAACGGGGCTACCTCGTGGAGT
>JAEVEY010000108.1:9833-11175 GCA_016842045.1 Candidatus Thermoflexus sinensis
TGGGGATGCTGGCGGGCGCATGGTTCTGGGGGACGCTGTCCGATCGCATCGGGCGCAAGCTGGGCTTTATCCTGACGGTGCTGATCGACTCCGGCTTCGGCCTGCTCTCCGCTCTCTCCCCGAATTTCGCCACCCTGGTCCTTCTGCGGGCCCTGACCGGCTTCGGGGTAGGGGGCACGCTGCCGGTGGATTATGCGATCTTTGCGGAATATCTGCCGCGTCAGAAGCGCGGGCGTTACTTAGTCTATCTGGAGGCCTTCTGGGCGTTGGGGGCCCTGATCGCGGCGGGGCTGGCCTGGCTGATCGTGCCACGGGTGGGCTGGCGGCCGCTGCTGGCGATCTCCGCCCTGCCCGGCCTCATCGTCTTCTGGATCCGCCGGTACGTTCCGGAATCCCCCCGCTTCCTGCTGGTTCACGGGCGTGAGGAGGAGGCCCGCGCCGTTCTGGCCCAGGTCGCTCAGGAGAACGGCGCCTCACTCCCGGAGGGGATCCGGCTGGTGACGCCGGCGGCGCCGTCGGTCACGGTCTGGGATTTGTGGCGCCGTCCCTATACGCGGACCACAGCGCTGTTATGGCTGATCTGGTTCGGGATCTCCCTGGGCTACTACGGGGTCTTCACCTGGCTCCCCACCCTGTTCGTTCAGCGCGGATTGACGTTCCTTCGCTCGTTTGAATATATCTTCATCCTGACCCTGGCCCAGCTCCCGGGCTATTTCTCGGCGGCCTACCTCGTCGAGCGGATCGGGCGGCGGATGACCCTGGGGCTGTATCTGATTGCCAGCGGGGTCTTCACGTATCTGTTCGCAGCCGCGGTTTCCCTGCCCGCCTATGTGGCGGCGGCGATCTGGATGTCCTTCTTCGCCCTGGGGGCCTGGGGGGCCCTTTATGCGTATACGCCTGAAGCGTATCCAACCCAGCTGCGCACGACCGGGATGGGCGCGGCCAGCGGGATGACCCGGATCGCGGGGGCCCTGGCACCCACCCTTGGGGGATATCTGTTGGGGGTCTCCATGCCGCTGGCCCTGACGGTCTTCGCGGCGGCGTATCTGATCTCGGGGCTGGCGGCCTTATCGCTGCCTTACGAAACGAAAGGCCGGCCGCTGGCCGATGTGGTCGGGGAGCTTCGATGAGCAGCGCTGCTGCGGATAGGAAGGCAAGCAGGTGGGAGGGCCGCTTCAGCGGTCCTCCCACTCTGGAGTCGGTGGCTTGACAAACCCTTCCGGCCATGTTAGATATTAAATGTGGAGAGCCGAGATAGCTCAGTTGGTAGAGCACCCGGCTGAAAACCGGGGGGTCGGCGGTTCGATTCCGCCTCTCGGCACTGCAGGCGGGCGTAGCTCAG
>JAEVEY010000172.1 GCA_016842045.1 Candidatus Thermoflexus sinensis
AGGAGTTCGCGATCGCTGGGGGTGAGGGCCGCTTCATAAAGCTGGCGGAGCCGTGCGATGGCGCGGACGGCGTGCTTTCGCTCGATGCGCCCCGCTCCTTCCATCTCCGCCTCCACGATGGCCAGGCGGACCAGCTGGATGAGGTCGCTCACGATCCCGCCTGAGGCCATGATCAGCTCGTTGATCACCCCGCGGGCGAAAACGATCTCTTCGGTATAAGAGGGACCCTGAGGCCCGCCGGGCCGTTCCAGGCGTTTCTGGATCACCTCTCGCATGAATCGAAAACCCTCCCGATCCTTCCGCTCGGGATCCTCCCGTTCGAACAGACGGACGTTGGAGAGCGGGACCACCTCCTCGAAGTGCCGTCGGCCGCCCTGCTGAGAGAGATCGTAGTAGATCTCGATAGGGGCGGCGTAAACGGCCCGACAGGCGATCCGACCCAGATACGGTTTATCAACGAAATTCAATCGAATGGTGTCGGCCTGACGGGATTTATCCAGGTCGTCCACGATCAACAGCAGGGATTGCCCGACGCTTCGTTCCACGACCCGGATGAGATGGTTGAGGGCCTCCGTCGCCCGCTCCAGATCCCGATCGACGGCCGGAGTCCGCATGAGCTCGAGATCCAGGCCCAGGGTGAACCCGGGGGTGATCAGGTCCAGCAGCGGCCGAGCCGGGGGCATCAGCCAGCCCGCCACCGCGGAGAGCAGCCGGCTCAGATCGATGGAGAACTGTGCGTTTCCGGTGTGGGCGCGAACCGTTTGCTCAACGATCCCTTTCAATTGCTCCAGGGGGGTATGATCGATCGCCCCAAGGGTCTGCTCGGCGGCCTGATGGATCACCACGCCGATCATGAAGAGCACTTCCAGCGGGTTGGTTTTTTCGACATCCAGCAGGAGATCGCTCAGGCGGATCCGCACCACGAAATACTGGGCCTTAAGCTGTTGAGCAAGGTAAGTCAGCTCGGTGCTCTTCCCGCTTGCCCGATGTCCGACCAGGAGAAGGCGCTGCGGGGGCTTTCGGGGATCCAGCAGCACCTCGAGACGTTTCGCGGGCTGCTCCGCTGGTCTCCCCGGCCGAGGCACATACCAGTCCCCCAGCCGCTCGGGCGGGATCGGCTCCAGATGATTGAAGGCCGTATAGAGCAGGCTCCAATCCACAGCGGGAGTGGACATTTTCCTCTCCTGGGAAGCGGGGTTTTGTAATGGCGGACCTGGGCCGCTCCAAAACCCTTAGGAATTACGCAGCTGGTTTTCTCCTGGGGGTTTTGGGGGAGTCGCGCGCCGAAGGCGCGCGACTCCCCCAAAAATGGGGGGTGGGGCCATTCTACCTCTTCTCGCGAGCCCCGAACTGCGTAACTCCTAACCCTTTCGATCCCTCATTCTACCAGAAGCCTCCCTCATCCCGCACCAGCGGCTCCAGGTATTCGATCTCCACCTCGTGGCGGGACCAGAGACGTTCCTCCTCCCGGGCCATTCTACCTCTTCTCGCGAGCCCCGAACTGCGTAACTCCTAACCCTTTCGATCCCTCATTCTACCAGAAGCCTCCCTCCTCCCGCACCAGCGGCTCCAGGTATTCGATCTCCACCTCGTGGCGGGACCAGAGACGTTCCTCCTCCCAGGCCTCGGCGATCACCCGATAGCGCCCCGGAGGGAGCTGCCGCAGCATGGATTCCGCCGCATCCAGCGCCTCCCGGCTTTCCAGCGGGGCCTCGAAGAGCTCCATCACGTTCATCAGGCAGCGGACCTCATGGGGCGCCAGATCTACGGTCATTTCTCCCAGGGGGAGTGAAAGAGGCCCTTCCAGGCGGAGCGAAACCCGCAGCGAGACCGGCCGGTCCAGATCCGAGACCACCCAGATCTCCCGGAAGGGCGGCTGGCCGACCCCAGCCCGTTCCACATACGGGACAATGGACACCAGCACCGGGCTGGAAGCCTGCTGAAGGGCGAAATATCCCCGCTTGGGGACCCGTTCCACGTCCAGCACGGCCCAGGTGATCCCTTCCCAGGGTTCCACGAACATAAAGTGGAAATACCCGACGATCCTCCCCTTGGCCCGCCGGTAGGTATGGATGGCGAACTCGATCAGCCGGGCCTGGTAGCGCTGGCTGTTCTCAACGAATGCTTCCAGGCTCGCGCCCATCTCAATCCCGGCCACCCGGAAGGTCTGCTCCGGCTGGAAGTTGTGATAAACCCAGGTCTCCCATTTCGGTGGCCAGGCGTCCGTTCCCAGGACCCGGCGGAGCAGCTCGGCGCGGGGCAGTGCCTGAGCGCCGAACTCTGAGGGCAGCGGCGCCCCGGGCAGCGCCTGGAAATCCCGCATGTGCCCCCAATACCAGCCCGAGTAAACATGTTCCCGGAAATCCGAGGCCTCCTTCACCAGGCGGGTGGGATCCGCGGCGCGGATGGCCGCCGCCACCACCGGGGCCAGGGTGCGCCGGTTGTGGGTGGGCTCGTTGTGGGCGCACCAGAGGAAGATCGAGGGATGGGCGCCAAAGTGATCCACCATCGCCCGGGCCTGGCGCACGGCTTCCTGCGCGAACGCTTCATCCTCCGCATAACCCCACTGGAGGGGGAAATCCTGCCACACCAGGATCCCTTCGCGGTCGCATGCATCGTAGAAAGCGGGATGGGTGAGATGGGCATGCACCCGGACCGCGTTCAGGTTCGCCTCCTTCAACAGCCGGACGTCGCGGGCGGCATCCTCGGAGGTGTAAGCGGCCAGCCACTGGGTGGGGATGATATTCGTGCCCCGCAGGAAGACCCGGCGGCCGTTCAGGATCAGCCACCCATCATCCTGGGCGAGGGTGCGAAACCCCATTGGAACCCCAAGGCGGTGATCCCCGCACAGGACTTCCAGGCGGTAGAGATGCGGAAAGCCTCGCTCCCAGATCTCCCAGCGGGGGAGATCCGGGAGGTCCCAGATCAGGGAAACCCGCTGTCGTCCCGCGCGCAGGTCGATCGTTCGCGTCGTCGTTAACGGCTCTCCCTGGAAATTCTCGGGGTGCAGAGAGAGGCTGACCTCGGACGACCCCGCCTTCCGGGCGTCGAGTGTGAGATCCACCTGAAGCCGCCAGCCTTTGGGGTGGGGGAAGGCGAAAGGGGTAACGTGCAGCAAAGCGACCGGCCCGGTTTCGAAAACCGTGACCCCGCCCCACAGACCGCCGGTGCCCTTCTCCTGACCGCGGGGCGTGGTGCCGCCGGGGCGGCAGTCGTGCTGGCCAAAGATCCCTTTGATCTGACGCTTCAGGCGTGGCCAGACGGTCCCATATGGCTCCTTTGGGGCGGCCACCCGAAGCCAGAGGGTATGGGGCTCGCGGGGGAGCTCCAGGAGCCATGGCTCGAAGTAGCCTTCGTGGATCCCCAGGGGCGTTCGATCCGCCCAGGCCTCACAGAAGTAATCCGCCACCACGCGGGCCCATCGGCGCGCCCCTGTCGCCGCCGGCAGATCCAGGCGATACCACCCGACCTCCGCCTCCAGGCCCTCCAGAGTCCATTGATGGGGAAGGGACACTTCGCGCCAGCCGGTCGCGGGCAGCTCCTCAGGGGATGTTGCGGGGTGAGGCAGAAACATCGCGCGCATAAGGGATCCTCCTGAAAGTGGATGATGTGTGCCAGCCGTAGCGACCTTGCTATCCTGCCAGGTGCCTGGGCTGCGGCTTCGCCAGTTCGGGTGCAATAGGTCTGGGGAGCGCTTTAGCGGACCGGCCGTTCCGGGCCGCGTCCTCGAAAGGCGTCAATGAACGCAGCGGCCGCGTTTGGATCGAAAGCTTCCAGAACCCACTCCCAAATCCTTCAACTTCCCCCCTCCCCGCGGCCCAAAGGGCCGCGGGGAGGGGGGAAGGGGGGAGGGGCTTGCCTCGCGCAAGGGAAGGGCCTGAACGAGAAATCAGACGGCCCGTTTGTCCAAAGTCCAATCTAAAGACCGGGAACCAGAAGGACGGGGGCGCGGGTGTCCGCCATGACGCGGGCTGCGACGCCCCCTGCCCACAGGCTGGCCAGACCGTACCGGCCATGGGTGGCCATCGCCAGCAACAGATCTCGATGGGTAGCGCGGATGATTTCCGTGGATGGGTCGCCCCGCCGGATTTCCAGCGCGATCCTCAACCCGTATTCTTTCTCCAGCCGCTGACCCACCGCCTGGAGGTATTCCGCTGCCGCCTCCGCTTCCAGATCCAGTAGAGCAGCCACCGTGCTGGGCAGGAAGGCGGCGACTGATCGCTGCTCGGAGCGGAGCGTGGCCACGGTCGGAACCACAATCATCAGGTCCATCGGAACGCGGCATCCCACGGCGATCGCCGCTGCCATTGGCAGCGAGGCCTCGCTGCTAACCGTCCCATCCAGGGCCACCCGCACCCGCTGGATGCGTTCCGGCGGTCCGCCGGGCAAATCCGATCGAACCAGCAGCACCGGACTTCCTTGCTGGACGACTCGCTGGGCGATGCTCCCGAGCACCCAGTTGCGCATCCCCCCGCGGCCGTGGGTGCTCATCACCACCAGATCGGCCGCCTGTTCGACCCGATGGGCCACGATGCTTGCCGCCACATCCGTTTCCGGATCGGAGTGAACGTGGATCTGGATCCTCACCCCCCGGCCGGTCAGGGTGCTGGCTACTTCTTCCAGATAGTCCTCAGCCTGGGCTGCCGTTTGCAGATGGGGCTCCCCATGGACTTTTGGAGGCGGCGTGTATTCCACGATGTGGAGCAGCGTGATCGTCGCCCCCAGATGCTGGCCGAGGAAGGCGGCCAGCGGGATCGCCGCCTCCGCCGCTCGCGAACCATCCAGGGGCACTAACAAATTGCGGATCGAAATCACAGGCCCCCCGTTAAAGGTAGTGGATCCGAATGGATTTTCTATCCGGGCGGACCGCGCAGGCGGCCCGCCCGGATAGAAAATTTCCCCTATAATTTTCCCCTCTTTTTCATTTTGCGACGAAGCAGCATCATGTTGAAAACACGGGGCTTGATTTACCTCCATCCCCGCGCTGCGAAGCAGCGTGGGAGGGGGGTAGGGGGAAGAGGCGAACGGGAAACCCGAGCGGGCACTGCTGGATCGCAACCGGGCAGCATCATCCCACAAATGTCCGGTAAAGGAGGAACAGGTTGAGGACGATAATGAAAGCAGCGACGATGCTGGCGACGATCGTTGTGAGCCGGTTGTTCGCAAGAGGTCCCATTAAATCTCGACGCTGGGTGAACCAGATCAGCGGGATCAGGGCGAAGGGGATCCCGAAGGAAAGGGTCACCTGGCTCAGAACCAGCGCCCGGGTGGGGTCGAAACCCGCGCCGATAACGATGATCGCCGGGATCATGGTGACTGCCCGGCGGATCCCAATTGGGATCCGCCAGTGCACGAACCCCTGCATGATGATCTGGCCGGCCATCGTCCCCACCGTGGAGGAGGATAGACCGGATGCCAGCAGGGCGATGGCGAAAGCGGTGGCGGCGAATGGGCCGAGGAGGGGTTGCAGGGTCACATAAGCATCCGTGAGTTGAAGGAACTCGCGATAGCCGCTGCGGTGGAAGGTGGCGGCCGCCATGATCAGCATCGCCGCGTTGATCAGGCCGGCTGTTCCCAGGGCCAGGATCACATCGTAGAGCTCGAAGCGAAAGATGCGGCGCCTCCTCTCAGGGCTTTGCGCCACGATGCGCCCCTGAGTCAGGGCGGAGTGCAGATAGATGACATGGGGCATGACGGTCGCCCCCAGGATCCCAACGGCCAGCAGCACGCTTTCCGTATCCGTCAGGCGAGGCGGAACCATGGCCATGACCAGCTCCATTCCGTTCGGGCGCGCCAGCCATATTTCGATCAGATAGCAAAAGGCGATGATGCCGATGAACATGGTGATCGCGATCTCCAGGGGGCGGAAGCCATAGCGTTCGAGGTCCAGGATCAGGAAGGCGAGAACCCCGGTGATCATGGCGGCCGGGAGCAGGGGGATGCCGAGGAGGAGGTTCAACCCCAGAGCTGCCCCCAGGAACTCGGCCAGGTCAGTCGCCATCGCGATCACCTCGGCCTGGATCCAGAAGAAGATCACCAGCGGCTTCGGGAACTCATCCCGGATGAGCTCCGGCAGGCTGCGGCCGGTGGCGATCCCCAGTTTGGCCGACAGGGCCTGGATGAGCATGGCGATCAGATTGCTCAGCAGGATGACCCAGAGGAGCATATAGCCGTAACGGGCTCCTCCGGAGATGTTCGTGGCGAAATTGCCGGGGTCCATGTAGGCCACGGAGGCGACGAAGGCGGGCCCGAGGAAAGCCACGATCCGCTTCCAGAAGGGCAGCGGGGTCTCGCCGGATAGCGTGGCCTCTGCCAGCTGTAGGGTCGCCTTGTCGCTGAGGAGGCGTCGGAACCGTTCCTTCAGCGAATAGGGTTTCAAAGCCTTTAAGCCCCTGGCCATCCCCCTGTTCTCCAGTGATCGAACAGGATCCGAATCCATTCCCCTGGCTCCTCAAAGGTCTGTGAGGGAGAGGCCCTCGAGATCTTTTTCGCTCCGCCTGCTCTCAGCGATGGGAAAGCAGCAATAAATTTTAGCCGCAACTAAACCCGCAGATCAAATTATAACGTTCTCTGGTCCTGCCGCAAGCTTGAGGATAGAAGTGGAGATCGGACAGCGAAGCCGCCTGTTCCGCGAAAGTTTTGGTTTCCTCCCCCACCGGACAGCAAGGCTGCGCGAAGGGATCCCCCATACCATCCCCATGCCCCCATCACAACGCTGTTGCGGATATCTGGAGATTCGAGGGACGGAGCTGAGGGCCCCCATGTCACCTAACGCAGGTCTGTTAATAGCAGTGTCTGGACGGTGATGCGCTGGGTCAAAGCCTTTGAGCATAGGGAACGGCCGCTGTTGTGGGAGGGGTGGAGCCGGTGCCTTCGGAGCTCACCCTTCGCAGATCCTTCGGAGGGAGGGGTTTCCGGAGTGCGGGAGCTGAAGCGGGAACGGATCCCGTGGGCGGGGGTGGAAAGGAGCAAATGGGCGTCGTTCCAGTCGACTTCCAGCAAGAGGGGGAAGAGGGGGATTTCTCCCCCGGGTGATGCGGACGGGTCGGGATGCGTGTTTCATCGGGAAAGGGGAAGGGGGCTGCCGAGCCGATGGAAACGGTCAGATTATTGAAAAATCTCGAGTCAGGGCGGTCGCCCCGCGATGTTTCCAGGAGTGCGCCTTGTATCTCAGGCCGACCGGATCCTTCCTGCTCCGCGCTGCAGGGCAACATTGGGGAAGGGGAAACTGGATCCTCGTCCCGTAACCTTTCCTCCGTGGTTTCCGACATGATAAGCGAACCCGGGTTCAGAATCGGAGAGGGTGATCGACGATTCCCCAATTCTCAGCGGAGGTGACCCTATGAGTGTGAAAAGGAACATCTGGTTTGGAATCTTCCTCTTAGCGTGGCTGGGGCTCGCGCTGGCGGCCTGCACAACCGCTCCCGCGTCCGGGGAAGGAACCGCAGCGCGCTGGGAAGGAACGGTCGAAGCGGTTCTCCCGGATGGCCTCCAGGTCTCCGGCCGGCTGGTTCGCTGGACCGGCCAGACCCAGATCATGGGGGAGATCCACGTGGGTTCTCGAGTCGAGGTGGAAGGAGTCTCGACTGGTGAGGCCCTGAACGCCACGGTGATCCGGGTTCAATCTTCCAGCGGGTCGGCGGTGGCGATGGGCGAGACGACAGCGGGGACCTTTGTTTCCCCGCTCCCCACTCCAACCTCTCAAATCGAGTTCCGGGGTGTGGTCGAGGCTGCCCTTCCGAACGGGTATCGGGTCAGCGGCCAGACGGTGATCGTGACCGCCACAACCCGGATCGAGGGCCTGGTGGCGGTGGGAGCCTTCGTGAAAGTGAAGGGGATCCTTCTGGCGGATGGCTCCGTCCTGGCCCTTCAAATCAAGGTGGAAGCTCCGGAGGCGGAGATCGAGTTGAAGGGCATGGTGGAGGCCATCCTGCCCGATGGCTACCAGATTGCCGGGCGGACCGTGATCGTGACCACCACGACCCGGATCGAGGGTCCGATCGCGGTAGGGACTTTTGTAGAGGTCAAGGGGATCCTCCAGCCGGATGGGAGCATCCTGGCCTCCCGGATCCAGCGGGAAGAGGAAGAGCGGCCGGAGATCGAGTTCCAGGGGATGGTGGAAGAGATCCTCCCGAATGGCTATCGGATCGCCGGCTACACGGTGATCGTGACAACCACCACTCGCATAGAAGGTTCCATCACCGTGGGTGCTTTCGTGAAAGTGGAGGGAATCCCCCAGCCGGATGGGACGATCCTGGCAACCCATATTCGCCTGCGGGAGGAGGTCAAGTTCACAGGTATGGTGGAGGCCATCCTCTCGAACGGCTACCAGGTCAGCGGACGCACGGTGGTGGTCACGGATCTCACCAAGGTGAAGGATCCGGTTGCTGTGGGGGACTGGGTAGAGGTAAAGGGCTTCCTCCAGGGAGATGGCAGTATCCTGGCCCGTGAGATCAAGGTGAAGAAGGCCCCCAAATCCATACAGGTGGAATTCAAGGGAACGGTGGAGGAGATCCTTCCGAATGGCTACCGTGTTGCCGGGATCACGGTTGTTGTGACCACCACGACCCGGGTCGATGGTCCGATCGCGGTAGGGACCTTTGTGGAAGTGAAGGGAGTCTTCCAGCCTGACGGGTCGGTGTTGGCCCTTCTCATCCATGTGGAGCGGCCAGAGCGGGAGAAGGCGGAGATGGAGTTCAAGGGAACGGTCGAGGAGATCCTCCCGAACGGCTATCGGGTGAGCGGGCGCACGGTAGTGGTCACCGCCACGACCCGGGTGGATGGCCCGATCATGGTTGGGACTTTCGTGGAGGTCAAGGGGATCCTGCAGCCGGATGGCACCATCCTGGCGCTCCGGATTCACGTGGAGGACGAGGATAAGGCGAAGGGTGAGGTGGAGTTCAAGGGCGTTGTGGGGGAGATCCTGCCCGATGGCTATCGGATCGCCGGCCGGATCGTTCGGGTGGATGCAAGCACGCAGATCGATGGAGCGATCACTGTCGGTGCCTTTGTGGAGGTAAAGGGATTTGTTCAGGATGATGGCTCTATCCGGGCCGTCCGCATCCATCTTGAGGATGAGCATCAGAGTGGCGATGGGAAGATGGGGGATGGTAAGAAAGGCGATGATGGGAAGAAGGATGATGACAGCAAGAAAGGCAATGACGGTAAGAAAGACGATCACGGGAAATCTAAGGAAGAAGATCACAAGGATCACGAGGACGATGATTAAAGCCCATCCGCTTCATCACCTCAATCCCCCTTCCTAAACGTTTGGAGCCGGGCCGGGCACCTTAAGTGCCCGGCCCGGCAAAGAATCTGCTTTCCGGTGGCGTCTTTCCGCCAGAGCGGATACGATGAGGGCGATCGACGGTGGAAACCCTTCTTGAGCGGCCTGGAACGGTGGCAGACGAACAGATCCTGCTGGCGCGCGCGCGCTCCCTGGACCCCGATGCCCTGGCCGAGTTGCATGAACGGTATTACCGGATGCTGTATTTCTACGTGCTCGGCCGGGTGGGAGAACGAGCGGTTGCGGAGGATGTAACCGCGGAGGCCTTCATTCGCCTCCTGGAAGCTTTCCATCAAGGACGCGGGCCGGAGCGCCACCTGGCGGCCTGGCTGTTCCGGACCGCTGATCATCTGGTGGCGGATCACCATCGGGCCCGTTACCGGCATCCCGAGGTCCCGCTGGAGGAAGAGTGGGGCAGCCCGAGGGAAGAGGAATGGGAGGATGTGGTGCTGCAGGAACGGGTGCGCGAAGCCCTTAACCATCTCACCCCCGACCAGCGGGCGGTAATCCTGATGCGCTTCTGGATGGATCTTCCCTTAGCCCGCATTGCCCAGGAGCTGGGGAAGAGCGTGGGAGCGGTGAAATTGCTTCAGCATCGGGCCCTGGCGGCCCTCGCGAAACGATTACGGGATCTCAGGAACGACCATGGCCAAGCGTGAAGACGTTCTGGAAGAAGCGTTGCAGCTCATCCGGACCGGGGTCCCACTGGAGGAGGTCCTGGCCCGCTATCCGGACCTGGCTCCGGTTCTGCGTATGGCCCGGATTCTGGAAGCCGCGCGTCCGCCCGCGCCGTCTCTGCGGGCGGAGCTGGCCTCCCGAACGGCTTTTCTCCAGCGCGCGGAGGCCCTCCGATCCTCCCGCCGCCCGTGGACCGCGATGCTGTTCGGATGGTTGCGGTATGCGCCAGCGGGAGCCGTGATTGCCAGCCTGATCCTCATCGCGGGGATGCTCCATGTCCTGGCCCAGCGGAGCTTGCCCGGGGATCCCCTGTATGGACTCAAACGGATGGAGGAACAGGTCTGGTTGGCCCTGACGCTGGACCCGGTGGAGCGACGCCTGGTGGAGGAAACGCTAACGGCCCGCCGCTGGGAGGAATACCGCGCCCTTGCCCAGCGTCGGGGCTCCGGGACGGTGACCTGGGAAGGCCGGATCGAAGCGATCGAAGGAACCACCTGGCGCATCGGAGGGGTCCCGGTGGAGATCTTCCCGGAGACGGAGATCCTGGGGCCAGTCGCCCTGGATCAAAGGGCCTCGGTGACGGCTTTTCTGGGTCCGGAAGGGCAATTCATCGCGGCGCGGATTCGGGCGATCCTGGAAACCCCTACGCCGACGGTTGAACCGACCCGGACGCCGATGGAAACCGTTACGGTTCCTCCGACGCGGACGCCCCGGCCAACGCCCGTGCCTTCGCCGACTGTTCCACCGCCGTTGCCCACCGCCACGCCGGTTCCCGCTGTTACTCCGTTGCCGCCGGCGACGGCAACGCCAACCCCGGCTCCAGAGAGGACCTGGGAGCCGACCCAGACGCCCCGGCCTACCCGAACCCCGGAGGATCATGAGGATAGGGAAACCATTGAGTGGAAAGGGATCCTTCAGGCGATCTCCGGGTCCACCTGGATCATCGATGGCCGGGCGGTGCAGGTCACGGAGAGCACCGAGATCCGTGGGAATCCTCGAATCGGCGATCGGGTGGAGGTCCGGGCGAGGCGCCAGCCGGATGGCACCCTGGTCGCGGAGCGGATCCGTCGGGAGGATTGATGGCG
>JAEVEY010000009.1 GCA_016842045.1 Candidatus Thermoflexus sinensis
AGTTATATGATAGATCCCCCATGCGGTTCGCCATGCTTCCTCTTCCAGGCCCCGGGCCAGCATAGCGGAGGCCAGAGCATAAGTCACCCCGGTCCACACCTCCGCAGATTGATTGCTGGAATGATCCACAGTCCCATCCGGGCGCATTCCGTTCACCGCTCCCAGCTGGCCATCGGCAAAACGACAGACATTATAGGCATAGATTGTGCGGAGGGCCTGGAGGAGATGGGACTCGGGGACAACAGGGGGGAGCCCCACCAGATCCGCATACCACTGGCCCGCCAGCTGATCGGCCATGATGCTATCTCGATGCGGGCTGAGCACATCATACTGGTAATACTGACCATTCCAGAGCGACGCCTCAAAGGATTCGCGGGCCCGCCGGAGCCAATTCTCATATCGCGATCTGGCTTCCAGATCCCCTACCAGATCAGCCATCCGGATAGCTGCTTCCAGCGCTGCCAGCCAGAGCCCCCCGCAGTAAGCGCTCGGCCCTCGCATCGGCCATGTATCATATGTTTGATCCGGAAGCCCCTCGTTCTCCGGCAATCCATCCGCATCTCGGTCGAAGAGCTTTAGATATTCCAGCGCCATGCGGACCGCCGGCCATCCGGATTCCACCAGCGTTCGATCCCCAGTGAATACATAATCCCGATAAAGCAGCAGGACGAACTTGCTGTTTAAATCCTTCCAGATGTTGGGATCCTGAAAACAATAAGCGTTCGGCAACCGCCATGGGGCTTCCAGAGGGGATCCCAAATCATGAGGCAACGCGCCGGGGAGTTTCCGAGGCGCGCGATCGCCGCTCGATTCGATGGTTCGAAGCGTGAGATCCGCCTGCGGCACCGTGGCGATAAAGTTCCGCATCACCGCCTTCTCTAGCTCCGGCCAGAGCATCAGGAGCGGGAACGAGCCGTAGAAACGAACGTCCAGGGTCTCATAAAATGGATAATCATAACACTCGATCTGGGCGAAATGACCGATCCCTTCCGGATCCTCAGGATCTACCACCCACGCAGTGGCCCCGTCCGCAATGAAATACAGCTCGTTGAACAGCGCCGTGAGATACCAGTCCGGGACGGTGGGATCTGACAAAATGGAATGCTGCCAGTCCTGGATCTGCTTCCGCCAGACAGTATATCGCTCCAGCGCCTCCCGCGCGATCCTCCATGCGTTTCGCCCGGAGCTCCCAAAGAAAAGAGTGTAACGGCGATACCATCGATCTCCCGCTCCGAATGCTACAATAGGCCGATCCCAGGCCAGGGCTATGGGCACGACCTGTCCTTCGCCAGGCCCCAGTCGGAGGGTGACCGCCAGCCCGGCTCCGGCTTGCCCTCCTTCCGGGAAGAAGGTGGCTCCCGCATCGCTCTCCAAACGGCCATCGACGGCGAAGTCCTCCCAGATCTCCGCTCCATCCCCATCCGCTCGAAACCAGGTTCGATAACTGACTTCCACCCCGGGCGTCTCCAGCGCCGCCAGTGCCCAGGATCCATCCCAGGGCTCCTGCACCGGCCCTTCCCCTCCCACCATCTCCACCCCGATCATCCGGCCACTGGTCAGATCTTCCTCCCTGGGCCGATGGAACCCTCGGCCCATAGCCGGCCGATCCCCTTCGTGTCCGAGGAGGTTTTGCCAGGTGAACAGAATCCCCAATGTGAGGGGATGGGAGGTCGGATTTTCAACGAACCACAAAAACACCGCCACGGGGTAGCTGCTCTCTCGATAGTTGTGGGGGATCACCGGTGAGAACTGTTCCACCGCCAAGCGCACCGGGAGGCGTTCCCATTGGTAGACAAACCATGAACGAGGATATAGAGCGGCATAGATCCCGGCACCTATCGGATACCGCCATTGCCACGCGGCCAGCTCGCGTTGCGGCGCCTCCGTCCACAAGGCCTGGGCCAGACGCCCATCCGGACCTTCCACAAAGATGGAGAACATGCAAGCTGGCAATGGCTCATAGCGATGACGGCCGGGATCCAGATGCCAACGGGCGAAATCCCCTCGATAAGTGCGACCGATCGTCCCCGCCCCAATTCCTCCCAGTGGAGCGCCCTGCCAGTAACCATCGTCGATACTGACATGCGGCTCCACGAGCGAACGGCCAGGATTCTCAAGATGCAGACCGATTGGGCGACGCCACGCGCCTCGCGGGATCTCCAGGGCGATTGAAACCATCCTGACCTCCTGATAGATAGAGGAAATGAGGCTTACAAGCCCAGCCCTCAACTCCCGATGAAGGACTCGCTGGACAACTCATGCGCGCCGAACTCCCGCAGTGCCCCACAGGAGGAGCGAATCACCAGTTCAACGGGCAGAATCACCCGTTGAGGTTCGCGGGTTCCCTCCTCCAGCTGACGCAGAAGGAGATGAACCGCCACGCGGCCGAGCTCGTAGATTGGCTGGCGCACCGTGGTCAACGGCGGATCGGTGAATCGAGCCAGCTCCACATCGTCATAGCCCACGATAGCGATATCATCTGGGACCCGCAGGCCGGCCTCTCGAAGGGCTTTCAGTGCCCCCACTGCCATTAGATCACTGGCCACAAACACGGCGTCCGGTCGGGCTGGGAGCAGGCGATGCATGGCCATATAGCCTCCAGCCTCCGTGAAATCGCCCTCCGCGATCCACTCCGGCAGTGGGCTCAGCCCCCACGCTTGAAGGGCAGCACAATAGCCCTCCAGGCGATCGATTCCCGGGGCCATCGTCTGAGGGCCGGCGATAGTGGCCACCCGACGCCGCCCCAGCCGCAACAGATGTTCCGTCGCCATCCGCCCTCCCCCCACATTGTCCACATCCACATAAGTGACCCCCGGTTCCTGGGGATAACGGCCGATGCTAACCACCGGGAGGCCTTCCTGATACGCCCGGCGGATCAACGGATCCGTAATCCGGGCGGAAAGAACGATGATTCCATCCACGACGCGCCCCCGAAGGGCCCGCTGATAGAAATCCTCCTCCTGCTGAGGAGAAAGGAGGGAGAGCATCAGATGATAACCCCGCTCTATCAGCGCATCCGAGATCCCCCGCAACACAGCTGGGAAATAAGGATCGCTGAAGACCTTCGGGAGGGTTTCAGGGATCACAACCCCCACGATCTGGCTGCGCCGCGTGGCCAAGTTTCGGGCAGCCGCGTGCGGCTGATATCCGACCTCCCGGATGATCCGCCAGACCCGCTCCCGCACCTCCGGCCGCACGCTCGGATGATGATTAATCACCCGGGACACCGTCGATCGGGATACCCCCGCCAGCCGGGCAATCTCTTCCAGGGTATAGCTCATTTTCTCTCCTTTGAGAGCGCTCTCAAATATGATGGACTTTCTCCTCGCATCTATTAGACCGAATGCCCCACAAACAACCGAAAATTAACAAGCTAATTTTATTAAAATCTTTCCAATTAAAATGGAGGATGGCGCGGGAAATCCCTCCATTCAACGTCGTGATTTTACCATGCCTGGCTTTATTTGTCAAGGAATATCAGGAATGCACCCTGCCATCCCAAAATCTCGCCAGGGTTGCCTATTGACAAGACTATCATCTCGTGCTATAAATTTATTTGGGAGCGCTCCCAAAAAGTGCAGCCGAAGGAAATGTCGAGGGATACGGACGGCTTTCATTGACCCATCCCCCACCACAGGAAGAGGATCTTCCTACCCTGGTTCAGGAGGAACACCCATGAAGCGCCTCAGCCTGCTGCTCGTCCATCTAGTGGTTATTGTCGTCCTGCTACTCAGCGCCTGCCAGCCTACCCCCACACCCTCCCCCACCGCAGCACCCGTGACGCAGCCCCCTGGACCAGCCCCTACCGCAACGCCGCCTCCGGTCACTCCAACTCCCGCTGTGGTCGTCTACCCGCGTGAGGAGACCCTCTATACCAGCGGCACTCAGTGGGGGCCCCCATCTAACTGGAATCCCATCCAGGTCGGCACCTATGCGATGGGAACCATCGGCCTTTGCTATGAAACCCTCTTCCTCTATGATCCCCTGAAGGACGAATACATCCCCTGGCTGGCGGAGAGCGGGCGCTGGGCGAGCGATAATGTCTATGAGGTGAAGCTCCGCCAGGGAATCACCTGGGCGGATGGCCAGCCCATGACCAGCGCCGATGTGGTTTATACATTTGAGCTGGGCAAGCTGGAAGGGGTCTACTACCGGCCTCTCTGGGACTGGCTTGAGAAGGTGGAGGCGGTAGACAACCTCACCGTCCGATTCACTTTCAAGGAGGTCCGTCATCAGGAGTGGGGCAACACCCTCTACTCTGTGGCTATTGTCCCTAAGCACGCATGGGAGGGCCGCTCTCAGAACGAGATCGTCAACGGCCAGAATCTGCCCCCACTCTGCTCCGGCGCCTACGTCTATGAGGCCCACTCGGAGGACCGTGTGGTCTGGAAGCGCAATGACAACTGGTGGGCGATCAAGGTCCTGGGCAAATCCGTAGCCCCCCGCTATATCGTCGATGTCGTCAACCCCAGCAACAACGTCGCCCTCGGGCTGGTGCTCAAGGGCGAGGTGGATCTAAGCAACAACTTCCTTCCCGGCGTCGCCACACTGGTGAAGGGAGGCTATGGCCTCAAGACTTGGTATGAGGATGTGCCTTACATGTTGGCCGCCAACACGGCCTTCCTGTTCATGAACCTTACCAAGAAGCCGATGGACGATCCGAACTTCCGGAAGGCGATGGCTTATGCCATCAACGTGGACGAGATCGTCACCCGGGTCTACGGCAACATCGTTCAGAAGGCCAACCCTACCGGATTGCTGCCCGTCTGGGAGCGGTTTGTGGATCCGGATGTAGTGAAGGAGCTAGGCTTCTCCTACGATCCGAACCGCGCCAAGCAAATTCTGAGCCAGGCCGGATATCGGGACCGCAACGGGGATGGGTTCGTCGAGGCCCCGGATGGCTCTCCGATCCAGCTGAAGATCATGGTTCCCTTCGGATGGACCGACTGGATGGAGGCCGCGAAGGTGATCGCCAGCAGCGCCCAGGCTGTCGGGATCAACCTCCAGGCGGACTTTCCGGACTTCGGAGGATACTGGGACCAGCTGACCGGCGGCACCTTCGACATGGCCATCAATAACTTCGGATCCCAGATGAGCAACACGCCGTGGACCTTCTACTTCTGGTTGTTCCGGAACCCGATCACCCCTAAGATGAACGACGGGAACTACGGCCGCTATAATAACCCGCAGGTCTTCGACCTGGTGGTCCAGCTGGATAAAGTCCCGGTGGGTGATACCGAGGGCATGAAGAAGGTGATCTCCCAGATCCAGCGGATCCAGCTGACCGATATGCCGGCTATTCCGCTCTGGTATAACGGTCTGTGGAGCCAGTGGAACGAGGCCTACTGGACCAACTGGCCATCGGCGGCGGAGGGCGCGCCCAAGTATCTGCCGTGCACCTGGCGGGGCTACTGGAATATGACCGCCCTCCTGATGCTCACCGAGCTGAAGCCGGCCAAGAAGTAAATGAGTTCGCCGCCGAGTTAGAAGGCTCGATCCAGGCGGATAATGGGGGCTGGGCCGGGCGCTTTGATAGCCGGTCCTGCCCCAAACCAATCCAGACGGAAAGGAGGAAACCATGCCAGGCTCTGATCTTCTATTTCAGGTCCTGATCATCCTCATCCCTACCGCGATTGGCGCGGCGCTCTACTTTATCTCAGGGATGGTGATGAACGTGCGTTTTCTCGGCAAGACACTCATCGAGTCGATGGTTCCGGTATTAGCGGGGGCGATTAGCTTTGGGGTTGCTTTCGCGCTCATGATGTTTCTGCGTCTTTCCTTCCTCAATCGGTGAATTGATGGACAGATCCTCCCCAAGATTGAAAGCGAAGCGGATGGCGAAGCCCCCGGATGTGCTGGCGGATGGAACCGCCCATTAGGGAAGGCCTGATCCTCCTCCCCGTGGCTTAAAAGGCCGCGGGGAGGAGGGAGCAAACATAGTGCCCTGGCTGGGGGTTGGAGGGGGTCGAAAGCCCCCGCACAACCCTCAACTTCCCTTCAAAAACCAGCTCCGGCCACCTCTTCGCATCCGCCCATCGAAAGCTTACGGCCAATCGCTTCCTCCGGACAAGGAGGGATGCGGGCCGCCAGAGAGGGAAATCCTGACGATCCTGAGGAACAGACGTGGGGCGCTACCTGGGGCGCAAGCTGGCGATCTACCTGTTGACCTTCTTCTTCGCCGTCACCATTGACTGGCTGATCCCCCGCCTGATGCCAGGAAACCCGGTGGATACCATGGTCGCCCGCATGGCCTTGCGGGCCGATGTCGCGGAGGTGCTGCGAAGTTACTATATCCGGGCTTTCCAGCTGGACCTTCCCCTCTGGCAGCAGTATCTTAACTTCTGGATCGCGCTGTCGCGGGGCGATCTGGGCATCAGCACCTGGCTGTTTCCCCAACCGGTGATTGCGATCATTTACCGGGCCGTGCCTTATGATCTACTCCTGCTGCTCCCCGCGATCCTCCTGAGCTGGATCGCCGGCAATCAGGCAGGTGCGATGGCTGCGCGCGTGCGCTGGCTGGATAACACCCTCCTTCCTCTTAGCTACATCCTGACTGCCACCCCGTATATGTGGCTTGCGCTGCTGCTGGCCTGGGCCCTGGGGCATGTCGCCGGGCTCTTCCCCATCGCTGGCGCTTACAGCTTCAACATCCGCCCCCACCTTTCCTGGCTGTTCATCAGGGATCTCCTCTGGCACTGGTTCCTCCCCTTCACCTCCCTGTTCCTGGTCATGTTCGGGGGATGGGCCATCGGCATGCGGAACATGATCATCTACGAGCTGGAAGCGGATTATTCCCGCTACCTGGAGGCCCTGGGAGCCCCTCAGCGTCTGATCCGAAAATATGCGTTCCGCAACGCCATGCTTCCTCAGATCACCGGACTGGCTCTCCAGTTGGGAGCCATCGTTGCCGGCACCCTGGCGACCGAGATCGTCTTCGCCTACCCCGGGACCGGATATCTGATCCTGCAGGCAGTTCAGAATCAAGATTACTTTCTGCTGCAAGGGTGCTTCCTGTTCATCATCACTGGCGTGCTGCTGGCTAACTTCACCATCGACATCATTTACGCGCTGGTCGATCCACGCACCCGATTGGGGATGACAGGGGAATAGCGATGCGCGCCAAGATCCGCCATGAGTTTCTTTATTTTGCCCTGCGAAACGCCAAACTGCGGATTGGGCTCTCCATCCTGCTCCTCTTCGCCGCTGCTGCCCTGGTCGGCCCTATGTTCGCCCGATACGACCCGAATGCTTACGTGGGGCCACCCGCCCATCCCCCCTCACCGGAGTATTGGTTTGGGACGACGACGTTCGGCCAGGATGTGTATTCCCAGTTCGCTCATGGTCTCCGCTCGACACTCGTCGTGGGCCTGATCGGCGGTGGGATTGGCACCATGCTGGGCGTCCTGATCGGCCTTGTCGCCGGCTATCGCGGAGGCCTCCTGGACGAGATCCTGAACATGTTCACCAACATCGTCCTCATCTTGCCAACCCTGGCCATCCTGATCATCATCGCCGCCTATCTCACAGTGCGGGGCATCCTGGTGGAAAGCATTTTCATCGGATGCACTGCCTGGCCATGGGCCGCGCGAGCCATTCGCGCGCAAACCTTCTCTCTGCGCGTCCGGGAGTTCGTCGATCTGGCCCGGATGAGCGGGAGGAGCCCGCTGAAGATCATGCTCACCGAGATCGCCCCCAATATGATGTCTTACCTTTTTATGACATTCATCCTCCAATTTGGCGGAGCTATCTTGAATGCAGCCACCCTGGATTTCATCGGCCTCGGCCCTACGCAGGGGATGTCCCTCGGCCTGATGATGAACAATGCCGTCCTGTGGGCAGCCCTTCAGTTGGGAATGTGGTGGTGGCTGATCCCTCCCGGCGCGGCGATCACGGCCATCGTCGGCGCACTATACGTGATGAATGTTGGGCTGGATGAAGTGTTTAATCCTAAACTTCGGGAGCTGTGAGGCACCTATGGGTTTGCGGGTAGAGAACCTCCGCGTCTACTATCGCACACTGAGTGGATATGTCCGGGCGCTTGAAGGAGCCACATTCGCTGTCTCGGACGGCGAGATCATGGGGCTGGCTGGAGAGTCTGGCTGTGGGAAAACCACCCTCGGCCACAGCCTGATCTATCTGAAGCCGCCAATGACCTACATGGAGGGACGGGTGCTCCTGGACGGACAGGAGGTTCCGATCTGGGATATGAAGCGGATGAGCGAATTCCGCTTCCGGCGGATCTCCCTCATCCCCCAATATGCAATGAATGCCCTGAACCCTACCCGGAAGATAGGTCGGATGATCGCCGATCTGCTTGCTGCCCACGGCGTAGATTTCCGTGAAATCCTTCCGGAGCTGAAACGGAGGCTGGATCTGGTTCAACTTTCCCACGAAGTGCTGAATATGTATCCTATTGAGCTGTCCGGCGGGATGCGGCAACGGGTCGTCATGGTGATCTCCACCCTGCTCAACCCCGCACTGCTTATTGCTGATGAGATCACCTCCGCCCTTGATGTCTCCACTCAGAGGGCTGTTTGTGAGATGATCGTAGAGTTCCGGAACCGCGGATTTGTTCGCAGCACGATTTTCATCACCCACGATATGTCGATCCTCTATCAAATTGCGGATACGATCATGGTGATGTATGCAGGGCAGCTGGTAGAGAAAGCCCCCACCGAGGTAATCCTCCGCTCTCCCCATCATCCTTATACCCGGATGCTGATCGCTTCCCTGCCCCGGGTTGGCGTGCGCCATCGCCAGGAGCGCCTGCAGGGGATCCCCGGCGCCCCGCCCCGGCTTCTGGATCCCCTGCCCGGGTGTCGTTTCCGGGATCGCTGCCCGGTCGCCTTTGCGCGCTGCGCAGAGGTCCCTCCCTTTGTTGAAATAGAGCCAGGACATTTCGTGGCCTGCTGGCAGGAGATCTGACATGCTGAGCCTGGAAAAGGTGACCAAAATTTACCGGACCGGTGCCCTGGGCATGCGGAAGCTCACCGCGGTGTTTGAGGTGAGTTTTGAGATCGGCGATAAAGAGATTGTCGCTCTGATCGGGGAAAGCGGAAGCGGCAAAAGCACAATCGGCAAGATGATCCTCCGGTTGATCCCACCCACATCCGGGACGATCCGTTTCGAAGGCATAGACATTTTCTTGCTGAAAGGCCAGGCTGTCAAAGACTACTACCGGAAGGTTCAGGGGGTGTTTCAGGATCCCTTCGCTTCCTATAATCCGATCTTTAAGGCTGACCGCATCTTTACCATGATCCGGGAGGAGTTTTTCCCGGGCATCAGCCGCTCTCAATGGGAGCATAAAGTGGAAGAGGCGCTAAGGGCTGTCGGCCTGAACCCACCCGATGTCCTGGGCAAATATCCCCATCAGCTGAGTGGTGGACAACTCCAGCGCTTCCTCATCGCTCGCGCTCTGTTGCTGGATATCCGTCTGCTGGTGGCCGACGAGATCATCAGCATGCTGGATGCCTCCACCCGCGTCGATGTGCTCAACCTGCTGGCGGATCTCCGGGATCGGGGCCTCTCCATCCTTTTCATCACCCACGATCTCTCCCTGGGGCACTACATCAGCGATCGGTCGATCGTCCTCTATAAGGGACGCATTGTGGAGATGGGGCCCACGGAGAGGGTATATGCCCGGCCTCTCCATCCCTATACAGAAATGTTGATGGCCTCTATCCCACGCCTGGATCAGAAATGGCCCGGGCAGCATACCCGCATCGAGAGGACTACTTCTTATGGATCATCGGGATGTGTTTACTATAGCCGATGTCCGATCGCCCAGGAAATCTGCGCCCGGCGCGCGCCGGAGCTGGTAGAGGTGGAAGCGGGTCACCACGTCGCCTGTCTCATGCGCTCTTAGAAGACGATCAGCGGAACGATCCAAGACGCGCGGTGATCCCGAGGACCAGCACCAGCCATCCCAGGCCCAGAACCAGACCCTCCCGGCCGTCCGAACGCGCCACCTGGATCCGGGAGAGCGTGATGGAGCCGGCTTCGACCTCCAGCCGAACAGTATGCCAGCCCGTCCGGCCCGGCAGAACGACCTCCCAGGTTCCCGGGCGAAGGGCGAACTCTCGCGGGAGGTCCCCATCCAGCTCCACCCGGATCCGTCCCCCCGTCTCGCTTTCCCCCCATAACCGCAACGGGCCCCCATAGAAGGTCCAGCTCACCCGCGCCCCCGGGGATCCCCGGCGCCTCCCGTCCTCGATCCGCTCCCATCCCCCTTCCCATTGCAATGCCCAGTGGTCTGCCGTGTGCGTTCCCGGATACATCCGCGGGGGCTGGTTCAGATAAGTCCGCAGAGCCTGGTAGGCGGGGAGCGGGGTGAAGTCCGGCTCCACGATGCTGAAGTAATAAAACGATTGATCCCGCTCTCGATCCGAGGCGCGCTTGAAAAACCATACGCTGGCCACCGCCACCCACGGCCATTCCCGCTGGATCCGCTCAAAGGCCTCCACCAGATACCGGGCTTTCTGCTCCTCCGTCACCTGGCCGAACCGCTTGTCGCCAACCCAATCGGGCACGGCGTTCCAGCCCATCTCCGCGATGTAAATGGGTTTGTGGGCGTCGCCGTGGCGGACCATCACATCGCGAATATAGAGCGCCCGGTTGATGTTGATCACGTAGGGCCGGAGGCGGCGATCCGTGGGGCCGGACCACAATCCGTAGCCGCAGCTCGGCTACGGCGTCGATGATCGCATCGGTCATAAAGCTGGGATGGGAGGTCAGGAAGCGGATGCGCTCGATCCCCTCCACAGTATGAACTACTCGCACCAAGCCTCAGGAAAGCACGTTTGTTCTGTTGCGATCCTGGCAGTGTCCGCTTGGGTTCAACATTTACCTCACCCCGCGCCGCGAAGCGGCATGGGGTGGGGTATCCAGCTTCACTGGACACCCCACCATCCGAAGACTCCCAGGTGGAAGAAGCAATACGTTACGTTTAAAGCATGGAGATTTTCTCATCCACGAACTGACTATGCCTGAG
>JAEVEY010000065.1:0-6612 GCA_016842045.1 Candidatus Thermoflexus sinensis
TTTGGGGGAGTCGCGCGCCGAAGGCGCGCGACTCCCCCCAAACCCCCAGGAGAAAACCAACTGCGTAACTTCTAGGTTTTTTGGGCTGGGGCGGGCACCGAAGGCGCCCCCCCCCAGCCTCAAAAATCATTATTCCTCCTCCCCACGGCCTTTCGGGCCACGGGGAGGGGGAGGGGGGAGGGGCCCCTTCACTCCCTTTCGCCAGAGGTCAACTGCGTAAGTCCGGGGGATATAGGAGTGGGCGGCGAAGGCGCCCCACCCTGGAATCTCTCTTCACTCGAGGAGGCACGATGCGTGTTTTGATCACCGGCGGTGCGGGGTTCTTCGGCTTCCATATGGCCAATAAGCTGCTCCAGTGCGGCCATGAGGTGGTCTTGCTGGATATCGCGGATTACATCGAGGAGGATTACATCGGGCCGGTTTCGTTCCATCGAGGGGACGTGCGGGATCGGGCGACCGTGGATTGGGTGATGCAAGGCATTGATGCGGTGATCCACGCCGCGGCGGCGCTGCCTTTGTGGCCCCGCCGGGAGATCTTCTCCGTGAACGTGGAGGGCACTCGAACGGTGCTGGAGAGCGCCCTGGCTCAGGGCGTCCAGCGGGTGGTTTTCATCTCCTCCACAGCGGTTTACGGCATTCCAAAGAAGCATCCGATCATGGAGGATGATCCCCTCCATGGCGTTGGGCCTTACGGCCAGAGCAAGATCCTGGCCGAGCAGGTCTGTCAGTCTTTCCGAGAACGCGGGCTGGTGGTGACCATTATCCGGCCCAAGACCTTCATCGGGCCCGGCCGTCTGGGGGTTTTCCAGATCCTGTTCGATTGGGTGGAACGCGGGAAGCCGATCCCGATCATCGGCAGCGGCAGAAACCGCTATCAGTTGCTGGATGTGGATGATCTGACCGATGCCATCGTGCTGGCTCTTACCGTGGATGCGGATCGGGCGAACGATACGTTTAACATCGGCGCCGAGCGCTTCGGCACGGTCCGGGAGGATGTGCAGGCGCTTTGCGACCACGCGGGCACAGGGGCGCGGGTCTGGCCTCTGCCTGCCCGACCGGTCAAGGCAGCCCTGGCCCTCTTCGAAGCGCTGCGCCTCTCTCCGCTTTATCGATGGGTCTACGGAACGGCGGATAAGGATTCTTTCGTCAGCATTGATCGGGCGAAGGCCAAACTGGGATGGCGTCCTCGCTACAGCAACGCCGAATCCCTGATCCGAACTTACGAATGGTACCTGGCTCACAAGATGGAGCTCGCGGGCAAGGTGGGCGTCACCCATCGGGTGGCATGGGATCAGGGGATCCTGCGGGTGATCCGGGACCTGTTGCCGTAGGACAACTGCTTGCAGTTGTCCTACTTCCTCTGCCCAGGGAGAGAGGAGATGGGCTTATGTGGGTGCCGGATCAGGCGCCGAAGGAGCGGGATCCGGCCCCTCAAACCTGCGCTGAGTGAGGGCGACGATGCAGGGACCGTGGGAAGAACGGGACGGGGTATTGCGCTACCGCACGCGGGGCGGGGTGGAGATTTACCGCCTCCCGATGCGCCTTTTCCCGGAGCTGGATGGATATGTATATCTGATCCTGACCGACAGCCATCGCATTCTGGTGGATGCGGGCTCCGGATTGCCGGAAAGCTGGGAGGATCTTCAGCGGGGCCTTGAAATCGTGCGGGCTCGCTATGGATGCCCGGTGGATCTTTCCAGCCTGACCGCGATCGTGATCACCCATGGCCACATCGACCATTTCGGGGGGTTGACCTTCGTCCGTCAGCAGAGCCCGGCGCCGGTGTTCGCCCATGAGCTGGATCGCCGGGTGCTGGTGAACTATCCCGAACGGCTGATCACCGCGGCCCAGGAGCTGCGGCATTTCTTGAGCCAGGCCGGCGTCTCCCCTGAGCGGCAGGCCGCCCTTCTCAACCTCTATCTCAGCATGAAAACGATGTTCCAGTCCACCTCCGTGGAGGGCCTGTTAGGGGATGGGGAGCTGCTTTTCGGAATCCTCCGGGTGCATCATACCCCCGGGCATTGCCCGGGCCAGGTCTGCATCCAGGTCGATGAAGTGCTACTGACTTCCGACCACGTTCTGGCGCACACCACGCCCCATCAGGCCCCGGAGCGGATCACCCGTTATACTGGCCTGGGGCATTACCTGGAGTCCCTGCGTCGGGTGGCGGCGATTCCGGGCATCGCCCTGGCGTTCGGCGGACATGAGGATCCCATCCTGGACCCGTATGGGCGGATCGCGGCGATCGAGGCCTTCCATCATCAGCGCCTGGAACGGGTCCTGGAGATCTGCCAGGAACCCCGCACCATCGTGGAGATCTCCCGGGCGCTCTTTGGCCGACAGTACGGCTACGGGGTGCTCCTGGCCCTCCTCGAGGCGGGAGCCCATGTGGAGTATCTTTACGACCGGGGTTATCTGCAGGTGGCAAACCTGGACCAGCTGGAGAAGGAACCCGAGGTGCCGATCCGCTATCGGAGGCTGTAAATGGATCGCTGGGTAAACATCGGGATCGCCTGGTTGATCATCGCCGCGGTGGCCTTCATCCAGGAGCGCTCCCGCGTCCTGGCGGGGATCCTGGCCGCCATGCCGTTGAGCATCCCGCTGGCCATGTGGATCGTCTACGCGGAAACCCGGGATCTGGAACAGACCGCTCATTTCACACGGGCCACCTTCCTGGCCCTGATCCCCTCGCTCGGCTTCGTCCTTGCCGCCTGGCTACTGCTCGCCCGTCGCGTTCCCTTTGGATGGAGCCTGGTGGGAGGCTATGCCGTCTGGCTGGGAGTGTTGCTTGTATGGCGATGGCTCGGGATCCTGCGCTGAATCGCCCCGAACGCGTGGCATCGAAGGAAGAGTCGGATGGATTGGATGACGGGGAAGCAAGACGGTGAAAGTGCTTCCCTTCCCGACCTCGCTCTCCGCCCACACCCGGCCCCCATGGCGCTCGACGATCGATTTCACGATGGCCAGGCCCAGGCCTGTTCCCTCCGCCGCCTCTCCTTCCCGCCGGACGCGATAGAACTTGCTGAAAATATGGGGAAGATCGGCTGGAGGGATCCCCACCCCCGTATCGCTGACCTGCACTGCGATGTAGCCTTCCTGCTCTCGGGCACGCACGGTGATACGCCCGCCCGGAGGCGTATATTTCACCGCATTGCTCAGCAGGTTGAGGAACACCTGCTCCAGGCGCCGGGGATCCCCCTGAATGGGCGGGAGATCGGCGGGAAGCTCCAGGATCAGGGTATGCTGCTTTCCCTCCGCCTGTGGACGGATGATCTGGACCGCCTCGTTCAGGATCCCGGTCAGTGAGCAGGTCTCCATAGACAGGGCATATCCGGACTCCAGGCGGGAGAGATCCAGGAGGTTGTTCAGCAACTCCACGATGGTCTGCATCGCCCGTTCCACTTTCTCCACGAACTCCTGCTGGCGGGGATTCAGCGGGCCCACCCGGGGCAGCAGGCTGACATAGCCCCGGATGGTGGTCAGCGGGGTGCGAACATCATGGGAGACGATGGAGACGAATTCCGATTTAATGCGATCCAGCTCTTTCAAATACGTGATGTCCTGCATCACGATCACATACCCCACTCCTTCCACAGCCGTCAGGCTGGCCTGAAAAGTCAGGTGATGGGGCAGGGTGACCTCCTGGCGAACGGTCTGGCCTGTGGAGGGTTTCCGGTCGATCAGGGAGAGGAGCTCCGGATGGCTGACCATCGAGCGGAACGGCTGGCCCTGCGCCTGGGGAGGTAGGCCGAGATGTTGCTGGGCCGCCTGGTTCATCAGGATCAGCGTTTCCTGGGAATCCAGCACCAGGACGGGCTGTTCGATCCCCTGGAGGATGGCTTCCAGTTTGCTTTTCTCCGCCTGGATGGCTTCGAAGAGCCGGGCCTTCTCGATGGCCACCGCCGCGTAATCGCCCAGCATCGTGAGGAAGTGGACATCGGATTCTGAGAAGGCTGCCTCCTGCAGGCGGTTCAGCACCCCCAGAACCCCCAGGATGCGGCCATGGGCCCGGAGGGGCACATACAGGAGCGATCGCACCAGGATCCCGGTATCCAGCTGATGAACCCCAGGGCCCAGCAGGATAGGGCGGCCAGTACGGACTGCCCGCCCCAGCAGGCTATCGGCGACGGGCATAGTCAGAGGCGGGGTTGAAATCGCGGAGGAAGCCTCTGCATCCCGGCTTCGATGAACGCGCAGATGAAGCGCCTCGCTGGTCTCATCCAGCAACCATACGCCCCCTTCCTCGGCGTGGGTCAGGTGAATCGCTACATCCACGATAGATGGAAGGATCTCCTCCAGGCGAAGGGAGGCCGTCAGCGTCTGACCGACCTCATAGAGAACACTGAGCTGCTGGAGCTGCCGCTGCAACCGCTCCGCCATCCCGGCCACTCGACGATGCTCGCGGACCAGCGCCATGGTCCGTCGAAGGCATTCCAGGACTTCATCCGGATGATGAGGGGCAAGCAGGAAATCATGGGCTCCCAGGCGCACCAGGCGCACCACCTCCGAGGCGGATAGGGGTGGGCCGATGATCACCCGACCGATTGGCCGGGGTCGAATGCGCTCCAGGAAGCCCTCCAGGTCGGATAACCTCCAGTCCACAAAAACCAGATCGGGCGGAAACGGCTCCAGCAGCGCTTCCGCTTCCGGGATGGAGGGGACCATGCGCACGTCGAGGGATCGCGGGTCTCTTTCCGCCGCGGCCAGTGCTTGAGCCAGGGCGGGCGAATCCCCAACGATCAGCACGCGGATGGAGTCGGTTCGCTGTCGATTCACAGGCCTCTCCATGGCTGAGCGAGCGTGTCCGGGAATGACGGCGCTCTCCCACCCAAGGGTAATACCATCAGCCCCCGATGTCAAACCGTTGTCTAACCCTTCGCCGGGGTGGGCGTGGAGAAAGGCTTCGGGCTCCTATCGGTTCTCGGGCGAAAGGGCATCCCCTCGAATTCCAGGGATGCTGGACCTGGAATCCAGCTCCAGGGATCCGGTCGTTCGGAAGTCAGGGACGTGGATGCCTCCCCTTCACTGCAAAGCCGACATGGGCCAGGCTTTTTAAGAGCTGGGGCGGCGGCCGAAGGCTGCCGCCCCAGCTCTTAAAAGTCTCCCAGGAAAGAGATAGCAGGAGACAGGGAAGCCGTCGGCTTGCTTTCCCTTTCGTGTCACTCAACCGGATTCCGCAGCACCCCGATGCCCTGGATCTCCACCTCCACCCAATCCCCGGGGCGGAGCGGCCCAACCCCGGCCGGGGTTCCCGTCAGAATCACATCGCCGGGCTCCAGCGTCATCACCGATGAGATGTAAGCGATCAGCGCGGGGATCGGGAAGACCATCTCCCGTGTGTTTCCGCGCTGGCGGATTTCTCCGTTCACCCGGCAGAGGATCTCTGCGTTGCTGATCTCCTCCGGGGAAAGATGGGTGACGATCCAGGGCCCCAGGGGACAGAACGTATCGAAGCCCTTGCTTCGGGTCCACTGGCCGTCCCGTCGCTGCAGGTCCCGGGCCGTCACATCGTTCCCACATGTCACGCCGAGCACATAAGCCCATGCCTCGCGCTCCGGGATATCTTTCCCCCGGCGTCCGATCACGACCGCCAGCTCCGCCTCATGCTCCACCTGCCGGGATTGCGGGGGAAGCCGGATTGGGCTCCCGGGTCCGATCACCGCGCTGGGCGGTTTGAGGAAAATCAGGGGTTCAGATGGGACTTCCGCTCCATGCTCACGGGCATGCTCCACATAATTCCGGCCTACCGCGATAATCTTGGAGGGGACACATGGCGCCAGCCAGGTTGCAGTGGCCATAGAGCCCAGCGGATCCCCTGGCGAAAACTTCCCCTGGAACGGATCACCGGAAAGCGCATAGAGCTGATCCCCTTCGACGATCACGAACTGCGGGCCGTTTTCGGTAAGGATCCGTCCGATGCGCATCGCTGGCCTCCTGTTTGAATTTTGAAAGCCATACATTCTCGGCACCTGATGCTTTTTCCATTCTTATCTGAGGATGGGCTTTAGACAAACATTCGGGCCTTCGCATCCAGGGGATTTTAAGGGGGCGGGGACCTCCAGCCCCTGACACAACTCCGTGAAAGAGGGTGGGGTCCTTCTATCTCCTTGCGAGAGCTTCGAATCGAATGGGACCAGGCCGAATTGTTATTCAGGAGTCAGGCCCGCTGGAAGAAAGTAGCTTGAGAAAAGATGGGCCTTGACAGCTCTGCCAGATTATGTTACTGTAGAGCCAGCTTTTTCAAGAGCCTTGTGAACTCGTTTTACAGCAGGTATCGCGAATGATCGGAGCGAAACATCCGCCATCCGGGCAGGATGTGACACGCTCAGGTGTCCCTCACCCGGGCGTATCCTCCCTCTTCATTTCCTCGGTCTCCTTTTTGAGAGCGCTCAAGCGATCTATCGCTCGCTGAGCAACCAATTGGATTTTCCCCTGCGACTTTTTCCCTATGTTCTGGATCCCGGGTATTCTCACGAATTATTATTAGGTATTCCAGCCCCCTTAGCTCAAAGGGAAAGAGCAGCCGCCTTCTAAGCGGCAGAGTCCGGGTTCGAATCCCGGAGGGGGCGCAGTGGGCCGGTATGAACGCCGGCCCTTTTTTGTTTGTTATAT
>JAEVEY010000065.1:7154-10884 GCA_016842045.1 Candidatus Thermoflexus sinensis
GTGTCCTCGGGCTCTCATGTCCTCTATGTCAAGCACAGCCAGTCGGAAGGATCGATCCGATGTTACGCGTGCGGATGTTTGGCCGTTTCGAGGTGTGGCGAGGGGAATCCCCGATTCCGGAATCCGCATGGTTCACCCGGCGGGCCAAGCAGCTCTTCAAGATCCTGCTGCTGGCCCGGGGGAAGCCCGTGCCTTCGGATCAACTGCTGGACTGGCTCTGGCCCCATTCGGATCCCCAGCGGGCCGCGATCACGCTGCGCAGCACTGTCCACGCCTTGCGTCGCGCGCTGGAACCGGATCGCCCGCCTCGGGCTTCGCAATACATCCTCTCTCAGCCGCCCGGTTATGCGGTGGCCCGGGATGCTCCCCTCTGGGTGGACGTCTGGGCCTTTGAAGACCTTCTGGAAGCGGCAGGGCGGGCAGTCACTCCTGAGGAACGACGCACCCGCCTGATGGAAGCGCTGGCTCTGTATCGGGATGATCTTCTCATCGAAGATCCGTATGCGGAGTGGGTGCTGATGGAACGGGAGCGGCTCCGCGAGCGATTCGTCGAGGCGGCGCTGGATCTGGCGGAGCTCCTGGCCACGGCCGGGATGCCGGAGAAGGCCATCCCGCTCTGTCGGCGGGTGCTCACCCTGGATGAATTCCGGGAGCCCGCCTATCGGGCCTTAATGCGCTATCAGATCGCAGCCGGGGATGTGGCGGGAGCCCTGAGCACCTATGAGCGCTGCCGTCAGGTATTGATCGAAGCCTTTGGGGTGGAGCCTTCCCCACCCACCCGGGCCCTTTACGAAGCGCTCCTTCGCGGGGAGCTCCAGCCGGTCCGTCCGGCAACCCCACGCCCGGTGCAGGACCTTCCCATCCCGGATAGGGAGATGGAAAAGATCTTCGTGGGGCGGGAGGCGGAACTGGAACGGCTGCGGGAGGTCTTCGCGGGGCTTCCCCGGGGGCGAGGAGGCGTAGGCATCCTGGTCGGGGAACCGGGGGCCGGCAAGACCCGCCTGGCGGTGGAGGCGATCCGCCAGTTTGCCCGTGATGCGGATGTGCTTTACGTCCGCGGCCTCTTCATCGAACGCACCCTTCCGTTCTCGTGCCTGGCGGAAGGATTGCGTCGATTGCTGAGCCAGTTGCCGGAGGACCGACGGGCTGAATTGCCCGTCTTTGCCCTCGCTCAGGTAGCCCGTCTGATTCCTTCGCTACATCTCCTCTATCCGAACCTGCCGGCCGTCCCCGATACCACGCCGGAGGAAAACCGGCACCGTTTGATCGACGGCTTCTCCAATCTGATCATCGCTCTGGCCGATCAGCGCCCCCTGGTGGTGTTTGTGGACGATCTGCACTGGGCCGATGAGGCGACCCTAACGGTGGTGGGCCGCCTGGCCCGGCGCGCCACTCGCCATTCTCTGGCGCTGCTGCTGGTCCATACGCCGGAGGAGGAGCCGGAAGGGCGGGAGGTCAGCCACCTGCTGGAGTCTCTGCGTCGGGAGGGGATCGGCCGCTGGGTTCGGGTAGGGCGCCTCCCCGAGGAAGCGATCGCCCAGTGGCTGGCCCGGTGGAGCGGGGAGCCGGTGGAGTCCATGAAAGATCTGGCCCGCCGCCTGTATAGCCTTACGGACGGGAACGCCCTCTTCACCGCCGAGCTCCTGCGGGCGGCTCTTGCGACAGGCGAGCCCGTCCGGCGGGAGACCCTGGAGCGGTATCTGGAGGGCCCTGCGGCGGTTTCCTCCCTGCGAGGGCTGATCACCGATCGCCTCGCGCGCCTGCCCGAGGGCGCGCGGGAGATCCTGGAGATCGCTGCGGTCATCGGGAGGGCTTTCCCGATCCGCTGGCTGGATCTGGTTGGCCCGCCGGATCCGGAACCCTATCTCCGGATCCTGATCGAACGCCACTTCCTTCAGGAGGACGCGGAGGAACGTCTTTCCTTTGTGCATGACGTGGTTCGTCGGGTCATCTACGAAGCCATCCCTCCTGTGGTCCGGCGGCGCCAGCATCAGCGTCTGGCCGAGGCCCTCGTCGCCCTGTACGGGCCGTATCCGGGTCCATACAGCGCGGAGATCGCTTACCACTTCCAGCGAGCCGGCCGCTCCGCCCTCCCGGCGATGGTGCGCTACGCTGTGGAGGCCGGCGACCATGCCCGCCATGCCTATGGATTCCGTCAGGCGGTGCGCCATTACGACGAGGCGTTGTCCGCGGCGACCGTTGCAGGCGGCGAGGGGCTGGCGGAATGGATCCGTCGGGCCTACCTGGGGCGAGGGATGGCCCTGGAGGCGCTGGGGGATTGGGAGGGCATTGTCGAAACTTACACCCGATTCCGCGAGTGGGCCGAAACCCATGGAGACCGGACCCATGCCCTGAATGCCGCGCGCCGGCTTATGACCACACTCACCATGCTGGGCCGACTGGAGGAAGCGGGGGATCTGGCCGGGGAGATCCGGACGCAATTCGCCGCCGAGCTCAGTCCGGCGGAGGCGGATCTCCTCGATCGCCTGGAGCTGGTCTTCGGGGAGGAATCCACGGCCTCTCCTATTGGGGAGGGGTTCTTCCACCCGGCTCCGCCTCTATGGGGGCGCCCCTGGATCGATCTGGCGGAAGCCCTGGCGCCGGAGCAGGCGCCGCTGCTGTTGAACCTGTATGGCTGGATCCTCACCCTGCAGGGGATGCCGGAGGCGGCGGAGGCCTGCCTCCATCAGGCGCTGACGATCGCGGAGGCCACCGCGCAATGGCCTCATGTCGTGATGAGCTGCAACCTGATGGCGTATTTGCTGGATCTGCGCGGGGATTTCAACGGGGCCCAGGCCTGGCTGAACAAGGGGTTGCAGCTGGCCCGGCGGGTTCCGGAGATGGACTGGAGCACCATCTGGGCGCGGATCTTCCAGGGGTATCTGGCCCTGCGGGCCCGCCAGCTGGAGGAAGCGCACGCCCAGTTCCGGAGCGTGCTGACGCTCCTGAAGGATCGGTCGGCCCTGCGGGCCCACCGTCTGAGCGCCCAGATCGGCCTGGGGATGGTCTTTTTAGCCCGGGGGGATCTGGAGCGGGCGACCGCGCTGTTGGACGAGGCCCTGGCCCAGGGACGGGCGGTGGATGCCGTGGCCCGGAGCGTGGGGCTGGTGGGAGAGGCCCGTCTGGCCCGCATGCGTGGACACTGGGAGGAAGCGCGGGCGTTGCTAAATCAGGCCCTGAGCTACACCGGACACCGGGGGCTGGTGGTGGAGTTTGTGCACGCCGCGGTCGAGGCCGGCCGCTGGGCCCGGGCGGTGGGACGAGCGGAGGAAGCCCGTTCGATCCTGGAGGAAGCCAGCCGCTGGGCCGACGCCGCCGGCTTCCATCCGGCGGCCCTGACGGCCCGGATCGCGCTGGGGAAAGTGCTCCGCGCCGCCAGGGATCCCCGCGCACTGGAGATCGTTCGTGAGGAGGCCCGCCGTCTCTGGCAAACCCTGGCCGCCCATCTCCCGGGCGGAGAGCCAGTCGAGCGCTATCTGGTGCCCCGGGAGGTGGTGGAATCTATGTAAGAAGGGACTTCCGTGCGCTGAAAAAGCAAGGGGGGCAGCGGTTTCCGCTGCCCCCCTTGTTGCTGTGGAGAGGAAGCGCCTTCTATGGCGCGTTCTTCATCACCAGCGGCAGGTAGATCGTGGACACGGTGGGCACGAAGTGCACCGTGACCGGGATCTGAATCGCCGTTGGGGCGACTGCGGGGCCGACGAACACCAGGCCGTAATAGGTCGCGGGCGGG
>JAEVEY010000008.1 GCA_016842045.1 Candidatus Thermoflexus sinensis
AGATCCCTCAGGTCTGGCGCGATCGATGGCCGTTACTGGTCAACGAGCGGGATGAGATCCTGTGGGTCGCCGGGGTGCGGCCCGCGGCTTTCATCCGCCCCGGAGCCGATTCCCGCCGGGTGTGGCGGATTGCTATCCGGCGGGTGATAGGAGCATCCCAGCCCGTCTCATAGCGTATCGAACCGCGCCATGAAAAAACCCATGAAAAAACCCAGGAAAGGTCTAAGCAAAGCCGGCCATCTGCGACGATCCGCCTTTTGCTGATGCCTTTAGTATTTTAGGAGCTACGCAGCTGACTCTCTTCCACCAGGTTTTGGAGGCTGGGGCGGGCGCCGAAGGCACCTGTCCCAGCCCCCAAAAATCCTTTAAAGGGGAAGGGGCCCCTCAACTCCCCCTGGCTAGAGGTCAACTGTGTAAGTCCTAGTCTTATTGAACCTTGTCTTGCCAAGATAACGATCTGAAGCTAATCGGGTGCTCCATCAAGGAAATGGGAGCCCCTACCCATGGCCCCTTGGGCCGTGGGTAGGGAAAAAATATTTCGGGAGAGGGCCTTGCTCCCGCATCCATCGCTCTTAGGCGTCTCTTTCTCATCGCAGAACTTCATAAGCCCAGCAAGTAAAGGAGAGATCGTTATGTATCGTTATCTTCTCTACAGAATTGTCAAAATTATTTTTCCGTGGGTTCTTTTTCATTTATTTCTACTTTTTAGTTATCAATTTAAGAACTTATTTCGGCATATTCCTGCCTATAATGATGCTTTAGAGAGCATGTGGGGATTTATCTGGTATGAAAGGACTCTTCTTCAGGGGCAGGGGAATCCACTTTTCACACCATATCTTGCCCATCCTCTGGGATGGCATACTGCAAACCTGGCTCACACCCCCTTTCTTATCCTTGTCGGATTATTGTTCCACCAAATTGGAGGTCCCGCATTTGCTTATAATTTCCTCACACTCGTTTCTCTTTATGTTTGTTTTTCTGGCGCTTTTCTGGCATTCCGTCGTTTCATTGGATGGACAGCTGCCATATTAGCTGCGCTGGTTTACACCTTTGGGGGTTTTCGATGGTACCAAATCAGTGAAGGCCATTTGAATATCGCGTGGATGACCAGTCTGCTCCCATGGATGATCTGGAGTCTGGAGAAAGGGCTTCAACAAAGAGAGAAACGCAAAACTCTTTGGATACTTTCTGGAATATTATGGGGGCTCATGATTAATTTCTCGTTATATGGAATCCTTCTCGGCGGCCTCATTCTCATGGGATGGTTGCTTGTCTTGCGATGGCGTTGGACAATCGCTCTTGTGGGTATCGCCTTGACCGTCGGTGCACCGGTAATCATTCTTCAGGTGATCGCCGCCACATCAGATGGGATCACTTATTTTGAAATCTGGCACATTGATCACTGGGGGTCGAGTCTCAACGAGCTTCCAATTCCCTCCATCTTTCATCCGATCGAGCCGCTGCGGAGGATCGCACGGGCAGTTTACGGGGGATCCCCAGATGAGTCCGGGATCTGGAATTTGGGATTTGTTCCCACCGGACTGATGCTCTTCGGCATGATTCAATCGAGGGGAGTGAACGGCTCCCGGATCCCTCGGCGCTTAGTTGTTTCGATGCTGATTAGCGGGCTTCTGGCGCTTGGACCATACCTGAAATGGGATGGCAATCCCCTGAATGCACACTGGTCCTTTCTCCAAACGCTGCATATTGCCCTATGGAGAATCGGGCATCAGAGGAAACCTGAGCTTTTCCCCATAGCGGAACCGCCGTCTTACCTCGTAGGGCAGATTCCGATGCCGGCGATGTGGCTCCTCATCTTCTTCCCTTTCTCGGAAGGATGGCGAGTAATCTCCCGCAGCTTAATGGTCAGCGCGATCGGCTTGTTTGGGCTGGCCGCCCGGGCCTGGGAAGCCCTTCCGGGGAAACTGCGGATCCTCGTCATGATCCTGTGGTTGATCGAAGCTCTCCCAGCGCCAATCCACTGGCAGCCTTTCCCTTTTGCTCTGCACCCGGCTTACGAGTGGCTTTCCATGCAAATTCTGGGGCCCGGAGAGGGGATCATGGATCTCCCACTTCCAGCCCCTGATTTATCGACTGATTTGGGGATCTTGTGGTCTACGCTATTTCATCATAAACCCACTGCTTCGATTTCAAGGCCCTTTCTGCCCAGGCAGATCCGCTATCTCGCTCATGCCCTGGCCATATATGACTGGGGAGATCAACGGGTGGCCCTTATTTTTAGAGCCTTCAGGGTCCGCTATATCTTTCTGCATATCGTCGGAGAACAAGAGAAGGAATTATGGGCTCGCCTTTCGAAGAACTCCCTGATACAGGTCGTGAGATGCTTTGATCCGCCTCCACCGCCCTCCCTCTGGAACTACCCGATATGTATTGCGGAGATCCGGGCAGAGGTGGGAAAGATTGCTCTCCCCTTAATATCCGGCTGGTCAGGCCTTGAATCGTGGGGGATATGGGCGGAAGGAACGGAATCCCGATCGTTCTGGCTTGCCTCCCAGAAAACGGGCCTTCGACTTTCGATCGAGGCTTTCCCTTATTGTGTCCCAGGGAAACGACAACGAATGAAGATAGTAATCAATGGGCACACCATCTCAACCTATGAGTGGAGCGCCTGTGATCAGCGCAAATTTGCGCTCGAGATCCCAGCGGCAATAGTTCAACGAGGAGTCAATGAAATCCTCTTTCAGTATGGTTATGCCGTTCGACCTGTGGAGATCACTGGCGGTCAGAATCCAGATGCCCGATTGCTCTCCGTGGGGTTTACTCGACTAGAAATTCAGTTCCTTCCTCCCGCAAGGTAGCGGAATCTATCCGTCAGTCAACCCCAGGAAAACAGGAGAGGATCGTGTTTACCTTGTAAGTGAAGCCAAGCATTATGGGGTGAGGGGGGCGCGCCGAAGGCGCGCCCCCCTCACCCCATAAATTCCTTTTTCCTTTGTTTGCCCTCCAAACGCTTCAAGCCGTCCAGGGGGCAAAAGAACAAATCACTTACAATGTCAGCACCACCCAGGAGAGTCTCAAACATGGGGTCCAAACGCTGGTGGTCCCTCCTCTGGCCTCCCATGCTCTGGACGATCTGGTTACGCTGGGCATGGCCGGTTCCATCATTATTTCATGGCGTGCCGGCAGGTGAAGATACCTGGCAGGCCATCGCAATGTTACTCTGGTATACGCGAACGCTTCAGGAAAGACAGGGCTCGCCTTTCTTTTATCCTCTGGCTTTCGCGCCTCAAGGGCTTCATACCATTAGCTTGCATTACAATCCCTTCCTGATCGGGCTCATGCTACCCTGGTCATGGATCAGCGGGCCGGCTTTCGCCTACAACCTGCTTGGCTGGATCGCCCTCACGCTATCCTTTCTCGGCACCTTTCGATTGACTTATCTGTTCACCCAAAGCTCGGTCGCCGCAACGTCTGCAGGGATCGCCTACTCATTACTAAGTCCTGCCTATTTCGGCATGCGAGCCTTCGGCGATCATGTCAACCTTGCCTGGGGGTTGGGGTGGATTCCATGGATTCTGTATGAGCTTGAACGCAGTCGCCGAACCGGGTGGAAATCCGGGCCCTTGATACGAGCTGGGCTCTGGTGGGGACTGGCATCCTCAGGCAGTTTTTATATTCCTCTGCTTGCCATACCTGCCTTCCTTGTTTACCTCTGGATTGCATGCAGAGCTGGAGCTCTAAAGAAGATGGTGCTACAAACCATGGGGGTTGCCCTCCTGCTTGTCAGCCCATGGGCAGGCGCCTTTCTTTACATTAAACATATCGATCAACTGGAAGGCCGACCGGTCTCCTGGTTGTTCTGGACCAGCACGGATTGGAAGGAGGTCATTCGCTGGAACCCTTACCATTTGTGGTGGAACAGCGACCCGCTCTACAGAGGTTTCTTCCCCTCCCTTGGGTTCACACTCGTGGTCACCAGTCTCATAGGCATTATAATGGCTTATCTTCGACGCCAGGGGCTTGCCAGCCAGGCGCTCCTGGTTATAGCCGGAATCGCTGCATGCCTCGCAACAGGTGCCTTCCTGAAGTGGGGAAGCCCTCTCCGCACGGAGTGGCCCTCGTGGTGGAGCGATCTCTTCCAGTTTCTCTGGCGAATCGGATATCACCTTAAACCTTTCTTTTTTGAGAACCCAACCTTGCCCAAGAGCTGGAAGGACCTGTTCGTCTCACCGGCTTTCCTTCTATGGATGTTCATGCCTTTATGGGAGATGGTGATTTTCCCTTATCGCTACCTGGCTCTTCTGGGGTTAGGTCTTTATGTCTGTGGCGCTGAATCCTGGGTTCGAGGTCTCAGACATCCTGTTCGGAATGGGATCTTTATCCTGTGGTTGCTGGAGGCCGCCACGGGACAAGGGGAATGGATTCCATGGCCTCCGGCGGTCCATCCTGCCTTCGACTGGCTGCATGCTCAGCCCCCGGATGGGCTGATCGTTGATATGGTGGCCACTCCACAAGTCCGGATATGGTCTTCCGGCTCGGTTCTTCTCGCTCCCCTATTTCACAACTGGCCAACCCTTTCCGGCTTTGAGGCCGTCGATCCCCTCTGGGCCAAATGGTTGACCACTCGCTATGGACCCGAAGTGATCGCCCATCCAGAGCGCTTAAGCGCGATTGGCGTTCGATACATACTCCTGCACATCCTGGCTTCGGATTGGCAGGAGAACCTCTGGCCGGGAGATCGATTGGAGCGCATCGGATGCTTTGACCCTCCCGCTCAACCTTCTCCCTGGAATCATAGAATTTGCATTTATCATGTTCGCTCCCAGGGACTGGATCGGGTTACGAATGTCCTTTTAACTGCCGGCTGGTCCGGAACCGAATCATGGGGCGTATGGGGAGATGATCTGGAAGCGGAAGCCCTCTGGATCACTTCGGATTCCTACCCGGCCCGTCTGGATCTCCAAGCTTTTCCTCTGTGTCCGGCTGAAGTCCCCCAGCGAATAGAAGTCCGAGTAAATGAAGCCAAAATAGGGGAACATCAATTCTCCTCCTGCGATGAGATCCATATCCATTGGAGGATTCCACAGTCCCTGATCCGTCGGGGGACGAATGTGATTCGCTTTCGATTTGCCCATGCATTCGCTCCAGCCCTCCTCACTCAGGGGAGAAATCCAGATCCTCGCACGCTTTCCGTTGGTTTTCGAAGGCTCTGGTTAACTGCTTTAATCCCCCAGAGCTCCCCAGACCGCAGGAAATAAAAGAGACCATGTTTTTGGGGCCTGCCTGAGCACTGAAGGCAACTGTCCACACCCAAAAGCAAACCTTTCATTTCCCCGGCACGACCCAGTGGCGGGGGGAGACTATGAATTCCCCTCCGACAAAAGTCAGCTGCATATGGGTAGAATAGGAGCAGGCAGTAAGGTCGTCCATCCTTATTCATCATCCTCCTATCCCTTTCAACAACCCCACTCCCGCCCCGGCCAGCACCAGCCAGGTCGTGTGGATCGGGAAGCGGATCAGGATCGCCAGGCTGGCCACCGCGATCGCCACGGCGATAGGGTCCACCAGGGAGGCCGGGATCAGCTGGACCAGAACACCGGCCATTAATCCGAGAGAGGACCTGTGCCGTTGGTCTCTATTCCTGAGAGGCCACAGGGAACGTATCTTTCAGGGATTGGGACGGGAGCCTCTAACCCCCGACCCAACCCTCGAAAGGCCCGGAGGAAAAGGACAGGGCAATAGAAAGACACCCGGAGAACACGTTAAGGTTCGATCCCTATGGAGGGGGATGATAAGCCCATCCTGAGCCCTCCGGATCCAGCTGCCAGATCCCTCCATCCGGCGCCTGGATGAACAGCACATTATACCGTTCCCGGGCGGTCGCCTGAATTCGGGTCGTGAATCCCTGTTCCGGCCGGAGCGCCCAGCCCAGACGAGATCGGACCTCCGCATCGTTCCGCCATACCAGACCAAACCCTCGAATCGGCTGGAGCCGACCCGGTGGAGGCATCAGCGTCGGATCATACTCCGGCATCCCCTCCTCAAATAAGTCGGCAAATACCTGCCAGCGGCGCACCTGATCGTCGGCAAAGAGCACGAAGATCTCATCACGGGCCTGGATCCAGATCATGTGGCCGCGCTCAAAGGGTTGATACGCGGCAAAGGAGATGACAGGGGGGCCGGATGGGCATTCCGCTGGAGCGTGCGGGAAAAACCACGACTCCGGACATTGCCGAAGGGGCAGGCGCAGGCTACGGGATGCATAAACACCGGAGGCGTCGAAAACGAACAGCATGTATTCCAGCGGTTGACGCAGATCCGCTGGGGCGGTCAGGGTTCGGGAGCCAGCAGGAGGAACTGGAACGCCCTGGAGCAACCGGCCCTCCGCCAGCAGATACAGCCAGGCCTGAACGGCTCCGGTGGATTTCCATGTCAACGTGAAAACCTCCCCTGGCATGATCGCCTCACGATCCGCCTGGAAGGATAGAATCGCCGGACCAGAGGTTGCAGGTGAAGCGAGAGGCGTGGGGAAAGCCTCCGGGGGCACGGTGCCATAGATCGGCGTGACCTCCGGATTTGGGGTTGCCGGCACCGTGCTCGTCTCCAGAATCGGCGGGGAAGATGGAGAAGGAGAGGCGGGAACTTCGACCGGAAGCGTCTGCGTGGGAGGAGCGCTTATCCCCCGCGCGCAGGCCGCCACGAGAACGAGAGCGCCCCACACTGGAGGGCCCCTCAGAACACCAGGTGGTCGCCGCATTTTAAACCTCCCGTCGGTCAGCCCGGAGTGAGACACGGGTCTCCGTCAGGCCTCTGTTAGGAGCCCTCCGAATCACCCGTCCCCTGGGAGCAACTTCCCCCTTGAGAGGGTGTCTGGAAATTCCGTTATGGGTTATGAATATGGAGGCGTGCCAGGCATCTGACCATCTGTTCGTAGTCGGGCGCGGAGCGAAACAGTTATCGAGTCCTCTCAAGGCTCCTCCTGACGGGCGAGATCCTGCAATGCCTTCCGCTCGCGGATCAGAATATACCCGCCCCGTTCGGTGCGGATCCACCCTGCGCGAGTCCACCGGCTCAGGATGCGGATCGCTGTCTCCAGCGTGGTCCCCGCCATACGGGCGATATCCTCCCGCGAGAGCGGGATGGCGATCCGAATGCCCTGAGGGTCATGATGCCCGGCTCGCTCCGCCAGGGTCAACAGCACATAAGCGATGCGATTCTCCACTTTCTCGAGGATCAGGGAACGAATCGACATGGCGTGTTCCAGCCGCCGGCCCAGCATCTGCAGCAAGCGAACGGCAACCCGCGGGTAACGCTCCAGGAGTTCCAGATAAGCGGACCGGGGGATACGCAGGACCGTAACAGGGGTGGCGGCCTGAGCGGTAGCGGGATTGCGACTCAGCAGGAGGGTTGCCCCTCCGAACACCTCGCCCGGGCCCAGAAGCTCCAGAATCACCTCCTTTCCCGGGGACGCATGCCGGAGCATGCGCACTCGCCCCTTCGCCACGATCCATACCGCATCCGCTTCCTCTCCCTGATAGAAAATGTAATGCTCCGCTGGAAAGGAGAGGATCTCCGTCCAGTGGCCGATCTCATGATAGGCCTCCTCATCCAGATCGCTGAAGAGGGAAACCGATCGCAAGGTCTCTAACAGCGTGCTCATAAGCCCCGGCCCTTCCAGGTAGGACAACTGCAGGCAGCTGTCTTACAACCAGGATGTAGAATTAAAACTACAACGGTCTGCTGCTACCTGTCAGCAGATAAGGGAAATGGGGGCGGTGAAGCGGCCGGCTTTACGGCCTACTCTATCTTAGACTTGCTGCCAGACTCCAGCCACAACCCGAACATCCGGCGCGAGGAGGGAAGTTTGTCTGCTTTAAACCTTTTGCGATCCACCGGAAGGAGTCCGGAGGAGATCCGGCTGGCTCTACCCAGCAAAGGGCGTCTGGAGGAACCCACGCTGGCTTTTCTCGCTGCTTGCGGCCTGGCGGTGGAGAAAGCCAATCCCCGCCAGTATGTCGCCCGGATCCCAGCCTTGCCCGGGGTCACCGTGCTCTTTCAGCGGGCCGGGGATATCCCCCTGAGCGTGCGGGACGGCGGGGTGGATTTCGGCATCACGGGCTATGACGTGGTGATGGAACGTCTGGACCACGACCCACGGGTTCTGATCCTGCATGAGGCGCTCAACTACGGCCATTGCGATCTCGTCCTGGCGGTCCCGGAGGCCTGGCCGATTGAGACGGTCGATGAGCTGGCCGCCCTGGCCCGATCCCGCGCCCGGGAAGGGCACCCCCTTCGGATCGCCACCCGCTTCACGAACCTGGTGAGCCGCTTCCTGAGGGAACGCGGGATCGCTGAATTCCGCCTGGTGATCTCGGAGGGCACCCTGGAGGTGGCCCCCAGCATTGGCTATGCGGATCTCATCGCGGATCTGACCACCACCGGGACGACGTTACACGACAACCGGCTGAAGCCGTTACGCGACGGTGTGATCCTTCACGCCCAAGCCTGCCTGATCGCCAACCGCGATGCGCTGAAGTCCCGGCCGGAGGTCCTGACAGTGGCCCGCCAGCTGGTGGAGTTCTTCGAGGCCCACCTGCGGGCGGAAGGCCACTACATGCTTTTCGCAAACATGCGGGGGGAATCCGCCGAGGCCATCGCCCATCGCCTCTTCACACAGACTGATCTGGGGGGGCTCCAGGGACCCACCATTTCCCGTGTCTACGTTCGCGAAGGGGATCCTGGATGGTTCGCTGTTCACATCATCGTGCGGAAGGATCGTCTGAACGAAGCGATCCAGCAGCTACGGACTATCGGAGGCAGCGGGGTGGTGATCGCCCCGGTGACCTATATCTTTGAGGAAGAGCCCCCTCGATGGCAGCAAGTGTTACAACAGCTGTAGGACAACTGCTCACAGTTGTCCTGCAAACACACCTGAAGGAGGCGCGTCCGTGATCGAACGCTGGTTGCGACCGGACCTCCGGGATCTGTTGACTTACAGTATGTCGCTCTCACCCGAGGACCTGGCGGCTGCTTATGGGGTATCGCCAGAGCGATTGATCCGGCTTCATGCGAATGAGAACGTCTACGGTCCTTCCCCACGGGTATATGCCGCCCTGACCCATGGGGCATGGCATCAGTATCCGGACCCCCAGGGCAGGACTTTGCGTCGGGCGCTGGCGGAATATACCGGGCTAAGCCCGGATTGGATCGCCCTCGGGAACGGCGCCGATGATGTCATCGACCTCCTGGCCCGCCTCCTGGTCGGGCCCGGGCGCGTCGCGCTAATTGTGGAGCCCACCTTCGAAATGTATGCCCTCTCCGTCCGCTGGCATGGCGGAAGGCTTCTCACCATCCGCCGGGATGAAGCCTTTCGGATCCCCCTTGCGGAGCTCCTCGAAGCCGTCCGCCGCCATCGTCCGGCCGCGGTCTTTCTGGCTTCCCCAAACAACCCAGATGGTCACCTGCTTCCCGAAGAGATCCTTCGAGCCCTGCTCGCAGAGGATGTGATGGTGATCGTGGATGAGGCCTACTTTGAGTTCTCTGGCCACACCTTCGCCGGCTGGCTTCCCCAGCATCCCAATCTGGCGATTGTGCGGACCTTCAGTAAGTGGGCGGGGCTGGCGGCCCTCCGCCTGGGTTACGCGCTCATGCACCCGGATCTGGTCCGGGCTTACGATGAGGTTCGGCCGCCGTTCAACGTGAACCTGGCCGCCCAGCAGGCTGCCCTGGCCTCCCTGGAGGATCGGGATTATCTGCTGGCGAACGTCGCGCGGCTGGTGGCGGAGCGGGAACGGCTTTATCAGGCGCTGCAGGAGTTCCCCTTCCTCCAGCCGCTCCCCAGTCAGACCAACTTCATCCTGTGCCGGGTGATCGGCTGGGATGCCCATCGCCTCTGGGAGGAACTCCTGCGTCGGGGGATCCTGATCCGCCGTTATACATCGCCGGATCTGCGGAATTACCTCCGCGTCTCCGTCGGACGGCCGGAGCATACGGAGGCCTTGCTTCACGCCCTGGCGGAAATCCACCGGGAGGCATCCCATGTCCGCTCGTGAAGCGCGACGCCAGCGGCGCACCGCGGAAACCGAGGTCGTGATCTTCCTGCGGCTGGACGGACAGGGAACAGCACGGGTGGAAACCGGCATTGGCTTTCTGGACCATTTGCTGCATCACCTGGCTGTCCACGGGCTATTCGATCTGGAGGTTCAGGCCCGCGGGGATCTGCATATCGACCCGCATCACACTGTAGAGGATGTCGCAATCGTGCTGGGGCAGACCCTGGACGAGGCACTGGGGGATCGAAGGGGGATCGTGCGGATGGGGCATGCGTGGGTGCCGATGGATGAGGCCCTGGCCTTTGTGGCCGTGGATCTCTCCGGGCGGCCTTACGCAGTGCTGGATCTGGGCTTCAACAGCCCGGCCATCGGGGCCCTGCCCACCTCTCTGATCCCCCATTTCCTGGAAACCCTGGCGGTCCACGCCCGGATGAACCTGCATGCCCGGCTGCTCTATGGGCGGGATGATCACCATCGGGCAGAGGCGCTTTTCAAAGCCCTGGGTCGGGCTCTGGATATGGCCGTGCGCCTGGATCCGCGTCGACACGATATCCCTTCCACGAAGGGAACGCTCGGTCTATAGGATGACATCACAAGCCATCCTGGATTTTTGAATAGTTGGACTTTGGACAAACGGGCCGTCTGATTTCTCGTTCAGGCCCTTCCCTTGCGCGAGGCAAGCCCCTCCCCCCTTCCCCCCTCCCCGCGGCCCTTTGGGCCGCGGGGAGGGGGGAAGTTGAAGGATTTGGG
>JAEVEY010000019.1 GCA_016842045.1 Candidatus Thermoflexus sinensis
TTAGGGGTTCCTCGGCTTGGCCTCGAGGGCGATCTGGATGGCCTGGGCCCGGACGATCAGCTCAGGGCCCAGCATGGCCTGCATGATCGGGGTGATGACCGGCATGGTGTAAATAACCGTCACCGTGATGGGATCCCCCTCGTAAATCGTGGGAGTGGAAGAGGACTGGTTTGGCTCTACGATTACCGCGATGCGGCTGGGATCGACCAGGGAGAAAGGAATCCAGCGGGTCTCGCTCAGGGCGCGGGTGTAGGCGCGATACTGGACGTTGTTGGGATCATCGCATTTGACATCCGGATCAGCATCCAGAGGTAATGGGCTGCTCGGATTGAGACAATACGGGTTCACAGCCGCGTATAAAGCCCCCTCGGCGGCCGCGTCATGGATGGCCAGCCAGACCACAAAGGCTCGCCCCAGATCGATGAGGCCCATCGCCAGCAATAAGAGCACCGTGAGGCTCAGCGCCAGCTCTACCAATCCCTGCCCACGCCGCATCACAGATCCCTCCTGTCTCCTCAAAGAACTCCAGTGTTCGATAAAACCATGTCGGCGATCCTTCAGTTCTGTTTCCATTGGGGTGAAAGAGCTTGAGATCCTCCTCCTCATGAGAGCACCACCCCTCTCCCTGCCCGGAGGGCCGTGGGAAGGGAAGATCCAACTGCTTCTCCATGGAGAAGTCAACGAATCAGCTTCATCCGCGGCCGACCGAGAGGGCCGAGATCCTGCTTCGCAGTGATCGAGATCGAGGATCCCGAGAGATCGATCCGCCACGCCAGGATGGCCCCCGCATCCGTCACGATGTTCCCGGCACTGGACATGCGGACCAGCCCGACGGGCGCGTAGATCAGGCCGTTCCAGTAGATGTTGGGGGCGCTGACCTGGATCACCGGGCTTGTCGCGTCCTTCACCGGACTGAAAAACAGAAGGTTTTTCGCTGTGTAAGGATAGAGCCGGGAGCAATCCGGCTGGCCATCCCCATTGATATCCGGACAGTTCTTCATGTCCACATTGATCCGCCCGGTCGCGGCGATGGTGATGGTGATCGGCGTGCTCCAGCCGCTAGGGATCCTCAGGGTGACATCCCCTTCCACGTAATACAGGGCTTCGTTCACCAGACGATAGGTGCTGAGAGTGTTGGGACCGCACATCCCATGCGTAGGCGTGTAGGGGGCCGTTGGATCCAGGGTGACCCCCTGATTCGAGGAAGGCTGCAGGCAGAATTTCTTGCCCGCCTCACTCCAGTGTGATCCGCCCTGCCGGAACTCGGAGATCGAATACAGCCATTCCAGCGTGATGGGATATGCCCCTACGCAACCCAGTCCTGCATCGTTTAACTTATAGGCTTCCCCGCCGTATTCGCACACCCCATTCTCCAGGACCACGTGAGGGGCCCTGCTGGGGTCGGCGTTGGTCAGGTTCAGGCCGGAGTTGGAGTGGACCCCGCCGTTGATGTAAATATCGCTGCCGGTCAGGTTCAGTGCGTTTTGATAGCACGGGCCATTCGTGTTCTCATTTTTACAGAGCGCCGTCAGGGCATATTCACCAGAGCTCCAGCCCGGAAAATAAATCGCGAGGGCCTGGGCAGACACTCGCAGCACGGTATGACCGATGACCGCCGCCAGGAAGGAGCGGAAGGGGTTTTGAACGACCACCCGCACCCCACGGGCGTTCGGGGGAATCGCCCCCGCCGGGATGGAAATCTGAACGGTGTCCGAGATGTAATAGAAAGCCTGGATGTTCCCGTTGAACTCGTTCCCGGGTCGGCCGTCTGTGTCCGGAATCCCCTGAGCCTCCGCAATCTGATGGATCGCCTGCAGGATCGTTGACTCATTCCCCGCGCCATGCTGGGCGAGCCACAGGGCCCGGGTCCCGGCCAGGGCGCCCGCGTCGGCGGCGTTCTGGGCCCGCCGCCGCTGGGCGTAGGCGTTGTTGCCATCGATCGCCAGGGCCGCCAGCCCGATCAGAGCAGTTAGCATGAGGGCTACCAGCACCAACGTTTGCCCAGAACGTGCCCGTCCCATTGACCGCCTCCCTTCCTTGCCTTTATGGATTTGGCAACTGACTCGGGCCGAAATATACCCCATCCGGCGGGAACAACGTCCGACCCGCTCGATACTGGATCTGGACTTGCGGCAGGATCGCCTGGATCAACGGGGTCACCGGCGAGGTCCGGACCCGAACCTCCACCACGATCCGATCCTCCCGCTTCAGGACGAAGTTCTTCCCGGTGGGCGGGCAGAGAACAGGGGTGTCGAACCGGTTGGTGTCATACCGGAAGGGCTCAAAATAGACGAAGTAGGTCTGCTGAGGGATCAGGGCGCTCTTCGGGCTCAACACCAGGGTGGCCTTCAGCTGATCCAGCATGGCCCCATAGCAAAATGCGTTCCATTGATCCTGTTTCAGGGTGCCCGATGGCGCATTCACCATGGCATATCGCAAAGCCTCACGCACCCCGCCGGCCAGCTCCGCGTAGATCAGCAGGATCCGTCCGAAGTCCGCAATGGCCATCACCAGGAAGAGCACCAATGGCAACGCCAGCGCAAACTCCACCAGCCCCTGTCCCTGTCGCTTCATCTTCCCCTCCAATTCGGAAGAAGCATCTTCCATTTAATCATACCGAAATCCAGCCTCAAAAGATGCGATTTAACGAGTTTCATACACAGGTTATGATGTTATAACCCAATAACGTAATGGTTTCGGGGCTTTTACCGTTGATCATCTCGCGATCCCGTGGAAATTAGCGTCTCATCTGCTCTGTTGCGATCTTGGCGGTGCCTGCCGAGTTCCGCGTTTGCCCATACTTATAGGAGGGGAGAGCGATCCTCCCGGGCGAGGATGTCACCGCGATAGGAAGCCCGATTTCCTTCCCTCAACAATCCCCCGTCATTGCTCCGCTTCCCGGGCCTTCACCAGGACCGCCAACCCTTCGAGGGTGTGGGGAACCTCTCCCTGGGTCATCTGGCGCTCCGTCTCTCGATCTCCGATTACCCCGGTGAGCGAGCGATATCAGGAAGTGTGGCGGCGTGGGCGGGGCTGGCACCTGACGCCCGGGAAAGCGGGGATCAGGAAGGGCCTCGACCTGTTCGGGGGGACGGAAGCGGGTGCGGCGGTATGGATATCTGGCGGCGGTGCGCTGCAATCCGGTGCGGAAGGCTTTTTATAAGCTGCGGAGGCGGGGGAAGGTGGCGCGGAAGATGCGGGGGATCTGGAATGCGATGGTGCGGGAGGGATGAGGGGAGGAGGCCCCGGAGGCGATCCCTGTGGGGCTTAAGGGCCCTTCAGGGGGCTTGACAAACAACATTCTCCTTCCCACGGCCCAAAGGGCCGTGGGAAGGAGAATTCCAGGCGGTGAGGCCATCCGCTGGACCCGAATGGGCTGAGGACTGAAAAGCCCTGGTTCTGACTTTTTTCCCATTGCTCAAAAAGATTAGTTTCGAAAAATCAATTCTTAGGGCTGGTGAGCTGGGCTGGGGTCTTCTCCACTCGACTCAGCTCCCGAAAGATGTTGTCTCCCCTCTCGCGGCCCTTCGGGCAACGGGAGGGGAGAGAGGGGGGCCTTGTTGATGGCTCGTTCCCGAATTCCTCACCTCCTTGTTCTCCTGACAATGCTCCTGGGGGCGGAGAGTCTGGCCCATGCCGGGAGATGGACGTTTGCCCGGATGCCCACGGCTTCCATCACGCCCTCTCCTGCACCCATTGCTTCGCCCATCGAGACAGTGACATCCCTCCCTTCCCCAGCACCGACCGCGACAGCCTCACCTACCCCTTCCCCCGAACCCACGGCAACGCCGACTCCATTGCCGATCACCCCGATCGCGCCGCTGGCTCCCGGGGCCTTCGCCCTCCCCCCGAACCGGGTGAACCTCCTGCTGTTAGGGATGGACCGCCGGGGCATTGACCGCCGCGGCCGCACCGACACGATGATCCTGGTTTCCATTGACCCTGAGGAGCCCTCCGTTCGCATGGTCAGTCTCCCGCGTGACTGGTGGGTTCGCCTTCCCAACGGTAGCGAACACAAGCTCAACACCGCTTACCCGACGGGCGGCTTCGAGTTCCTGCGCGCCACGCTCCGCATGAACCTGGGCCTCTCTGTAGATCGCTACGCAGCCATCGATTTCGATGGCATGCGCCGCCTCATCGATGCCCTCGGCGGTGTGGACGTGCTGGTGCGTTGCCCCCTCTACGATGTCTTCCCGCTTCCGGATCGCCCCTCCATGACCGGCACCCTGGATCTGCGAACCCCCGGCTGGTATCATCTGGACGGCCTTCAGGCTCTCTGGTATATGCGCTCGCGGCTGTCCACCAGCGACTACCACCGCGCCCGCCGCCAGCATCAGGTCCTGCGGGCGATGTTCCGCAAGCTGCGGTCCGGCGACTGGATCTGGCGCATCCCCGAGCTCTGGCCGGCCATCCAGCAAACCGTTCAGACTAACCTCTCGCTGGGGGAAGCCGTGTGGCTGGGGATGATCGGCCGTCGTCTGTCGGAGGATCGCATCGCCCACGCCTATCTGCACGCCACCATGGTCTCCTCCCGGACCCTATATCTGCCACCCCCTACCACCGGGATCACGGAGCCGATGGAGCTATCGATCTATGTGGCCACAGAGGCAACGATTCCGTATCTCCGGCGCTTTCTGACCGAGCCGATCACGGAGCAGGCATGGACATCCATTGAGCTGATCAATGCCACAGGGAATCCGGACCGCGGGGATATCGCGGAGGAGGTGCTGGCAGAGGCCGGATTCCGGGTAACGCGACGGGCGGATGTGCCAGCGGAGAATGTGCCCACCCGGGTGATCGGGTTGCGAGGTGAGAGCGGAACAGAGCGAGGGCGGCTGCTGCGGGCCTTACGGCTGCCTGCGAGCCGCTTTGAAGCCGCGCCGGAACCGGAGGCCACGATTCCCTACCGCATCTGGATCGGACCGGATTTCAACCCCTGTCCATAACTCTGGGAGAAAAAGGAGGAGGACCATGCGCTCCATCCGACGTTTTCTGGCTTCTGGAATCACGAGCAGGCACCGGGCGGACGGCACCTGTTCCCCACCCAGCCCCAGCGCCCGATGCGAGGTGGAGGATTAAGACCGGGAGGGATAAACGATCAGCTTGCCAACTTGACAGATCGCCCCCTTCCGCATTACAGTAACTCCGAAACTTCGGGGCGACGTGGGGAGTCCGCGGGGAAGCGGGCTGAGAGGGCGCCCTGCCGGCGGGATGCCGGCCCTGGCGCCGACCCATCGAACCTGATCCGGGTCATGCCGGCGGAGGGACGGTCGCCACACGTTTCCTCCATACGCTTCTCCATCCCTCCCCGCGGAAGGTTGCCCCTCAGGGAGCCAGCATGATGCCGCCCGACCTGCGAGTTTACCTTGTCCTGGATCCGACCCTCACCTCCGGGCGATCGCCGCTGGAGATCGCGGAAGCGGCCCTTCGAGGAGGAGTTACCGTCCTGCAATTGCGCTGGAAGTCCGGGCCGTTGCGGGAGATGCTCCGGCTGGGGGAAGCCCTGCGGGAACTCTGCCGACGGTATGAGGTTCCCTTCCTAATCAACGATCGCGTCGATGTCGCCCTGGCTTTGCACGCCGATGGCGTCCATCTGGGCCAGGAGGATTTGCCACCGGAGGTCGCCCGGCGCCTTCTGGGCCCTCAGGCCCTCATCGGGGTTTCCGCGCGCACGCCGGAGCAGGCCCGGGCGGCGGAAGCCGCCGGCGCCGATTACCTGGGAACGGGCTCGGTCTTCCCCACCGCTTCCAAAGCCAACCCCACGCTGATTGGGCTGGAGGGGCTGGCCGCGGTTGTCCGCTCCACGCGGCTTCCCGTGGTGGCCATTGGCGGGGTGAATCCGGAAAACGCTGCTGCGTGCATCCGCGCCGGCGCTGCCGGAGTTGCCGTGATCTCGGCCATCACCCAGGCACCTGACCCTGAGGCCGCCGCGCGCGCCCTGCGACAGGCCGTTGAGGAGGCGCTGGCGGGAGGACCGTCCTCGAATGGAGGCACGAATACACGAATCTGAGGGGCCGGGAGGCCTGCCCTCCGGCCCCCCTCTGAGAGGCGCTTGCCTGACCCGCCAGGGATGTTCGGAGAGTGCGTATCCCGAGACACCGCTGGTGGCGGGGAGGGGCCGTCCTCGAATGGAGGCACGAATACACGAATCCTGAAAAAGCACCCGGATGGTGCGTTGGCTGATCCCCAGCTCAGGAGGGCTTCCATGAATACGCTTCCTCGGGCCCTGACCATCGCCGGCTCTGACTCCGGTGGGGGAGCCGGCATCCAGGCGGATCTGAAGACCTTTGGTGCCCTGGGGGTTTACGGCATGAGCGTGCTCACTGCGCTCACGGCCCAGAACACCCGGGGGGTCCAGGCGGTCTTCGAGCTCCCGCCTGAGTTCGTCGCCGCCCAGATCGACTCTGTGCTGGGCGATATCGGCGCCGATGCGGTGAAAACCGGGATGCTGGCCAATGCGGCCATCATTGAAGTCGTGGCCGAGAAGCTGCAGGAATACCGCGTGGAGCGCCTGGTGGTCGATCCGGTGATGCGGGCCAAGAGCGGGGATCCCTTGCTCCGCCCAGAGGCGCAGGAGGCGCTGATCCGACGCCTCTTCCCCCTCGCCATGGTCGTCACCCCAAACCTCCATGAGGCCCGCGCACTGGTCGGCCGTGATCTGCGGAGCCGGGCGGATATGCGGGAGGCGGCGCGGATCATCCATGGGATGGGGCCGCGCTGGGTCGTCGTAAAGGGTGGTCATCTGGAGGGGGACGATCATAGCGTGGATGTGATCTTCGACGGACGGGATTTCTACGAGCTCAGCGCCCCACGGGTAGATACGGTGAACACCCATGGAACGGGCTGCACCTTCGCCTCGGCCATCGCCGCGGGGCTGGCCAAGGGTCTCCCGCCCCTGGAAGCCATCCGACAGGCGAAGGAGTATCTCACTGCCTTGCTCCAGGCCTCCCGGGCCTTCAAGCTCGGGCAGGGCGCTTACGGTCCGATGGATCATTTCGCCCTGTTGAAGGCCCACCGGGCTGTCCCTCCTCATACGGGTTGACCTTCATCACTCATCCCGTTTCTACTTCCAGCCCTCTATCACCAAGCCGATGATGCCAACCATAACCGTGAGGACAGAGGCGATCCCGAGCCGGCGCAGCCAGGGACCCTGCAACCCGCCCAGACGGGCCATGGGCACGTGGAACAGCAGACTGGCCATGGAGGCCAGCACCACCCCCAGCCCCGCCGCTTCCGTGGGAATCCGACCCTGGGCGGCCAGGGTCGCGGCGGCCGCAGCTGTTGAAGCGCTACTCACCAGCCCTCCCATGAAGGTCACAATCATAAAGCCGCCGGGTCCCAGAAAGCGGTCCGCCAGCACCACCGCCGCCCGGATCACCAGATAGAATGTTCCGAAGAGCAGGCTATGGCGGAGAGAGAAGGGGAAGGCCAGCCGGATCGATGGCGCCGAGGAGGCCTGGTTCCGTCGCAGGATCCGGAGGACCATCCATCCCGTGATGCCCGCCATCAATCCCACTGCCAGCCAGCCGTGCAGCAGCGCCGCTGGGGCGAAGATCCCCAGGATCAGACCGTTGCGGGCCATCATGGCGATGTTCGCCAGCAACATCCCTTCCAGGGCCAGATCCAGCGCCTGCGCCTCGTGGCCCCGACACCGTCGGGCCAGTTCTGAAACCGTGGCCGTGCTGTTGACCAGTCCGCCCAGGATCCCGGTGAAATGGATCCCCCGCGCTCCATAAAGCCGGAGCAGCGCATAGTTCACCAGACCGATGGCGGAGAGGATCACCACCACCAGCCATGCGGCTCGCAAGTTCACCAGGCCCATCGGGTCGATCTCAGGGGGCAGGCCCTCTGGCAGCAGGGGGTAGACCACTAAGGTCAGCACCCCGAAAAGCACAATAGAGCGCAGTTCCTCCAGCGAGAGACCAACGGTGAAACGGACCAGCTCGGCCTTCCAGGCAAGGAGCATGGTCACCAGCACGGCGGTGGCCGCGGCGACCAGGGCATATCCCTGGGCGACGACCATGCCGAGGAGCAGCGTCACCAGCAGGGCCACCGAGGTCGTCATCTCCAGGGAGTGGTCCACCAGCATGCTACGGATGTTGAGGATGCTCACCAGGGAAATCGCTGCCGCCAGGACGAGGAAGGCAGCCACAGGATGAATCAGCCAGGACAGGCACCCGGCCAGCGCGGCCAGCGCAAAAGTGCGCAACCCCACATCCTTATGCGCCCACTCCCGCTCCAGCCCGATCAGCAACCCGATCCCCAGCGAGATCCCAATCGGTTCAATGTAACCTCGAAAATCCCCCATTCCAAATCACCCCAAGAACGAAAATCCCCCGCGGCCTTTTGGGCCGCGGGGAGAAGTCCCTCTGTCAGGCCGAATCGGCCCGCCGGTTGTGAACAGGTGAGCTCCGCAGGTGACGGACCCTTTAAGTGAGATGAGCCCCACCGGTGACATCCAGGACCGCTCCTGTAATGAAGTCTGCTTCCGGCAGACACAGGAGAAGCACCGCGTTCGCTACGTCCTGGGGCTCCTCAATCCGCCCGAGCGGGGTTTTGCTGACATACTCCGCGCGCACCGCCTCCGGATCCATGCCCCGCAACTGTCCTTCCCAAACAATCTCTCGCTCCTGCATCGATGTGCGCACGAAACCCGGGCAAATCAGGTTGACCTTAATATTATACTTGCCGACTTCCACAGCCAGGCTCAAGCCAAAGCCGATCACCGCCCACTTGGAAGCGGCATAGTGAGCCAGGAGGGGGACGGCCCGATGACCGGCCATTGAGGCGGTGATGATGATGCGCCCCCCACCCTGGCGGATCATGTGGGGAATGGCGGCCTGGCATGTGAAAAACACGCCTTTGGCGTTTACGTTGAAGTTATAATCCCATTCCTCCTCTGTGAGATCCTTCGCCCAGTTCATGGTGGAAACCCCGGCGTTAGGACAAACAATGTCGAGGCGTCCCCACTTCGCGACCACGGCGTCCATGACCGCCACATTCTCAGCTTTCTTGGTGACATCGAGCCGCCATGCTTCAGCCACCCCACCGGATTGCCGAATCTCTTCAGCAACCTGTCGGGCCCAATCTTCATTGATGTCTGTGACAGCCACAAAAGCTCCTTCCCGGGCCAGGGTGCGAGCAATGGCTGCCCCAATCCCCGTGCCGGCACCGGTTACAACCGCCACCAGTCCATCCAGGCGCCCCATGGTTGACCTCCTTTGGTTCGATTTAGGAGCTATGCTGTTGATCTTTGCCCCTGAGTTTCTGGACATTGGAAGCAGTTGCCTTAGCGGGCAAGGATCAGTGTGTTGATGAATTCAGGAAGTGGTTACAGAGCGCGACAACCGGCCCGCTCGTGGAAAGAGAGCCTTTAGCGTTTCGTAGAGATCCCGATAAAGACGATATGCCTCCTGATAACGCTGATGAGCTTCTGGATCGGGCTGGTTCCAGTAAGCGGGGCCCGCAAAGGCCTCGATCTCCGCCCAATCCCGGAAAAGACCCACCCCCATTCCAGCGACGAAGGCCACCCCCAGGGCCGAGCCAGGATGCCCGGGGTGAGCCTCGACCGGCAGTCCCAGCACATCGGCAGCGATTTGCCGCCACAGCTCACTGCGCACTCCTCCATCCGTCGCCAGGACTCGCCGAATGGGATAGCCTCGTTCCCGGAGGATCTCCAGATGATGCTGGAATCCATAGATCACCGCCTCCAGGATGGCGCGAAACATATGCCCGCGGCCATGGCTCAGGGTGAGCCCAAAGAAAACCCCGCGGGCTTCTGGATCAAAGAGGGGGGTCTTTTCTCCCAGAAAATAGGGCAGCACAATCACACCATCTGAGGCAGGTGGCACCCCTGCGGCCTCCGCATCCAGACGGCGATAGGTAGCCGATCCCCCCTCTTCCCCCAGCACCCGGGTTACAAACCACTTCACCAGGGAGCCAGAGGCGGCCATACAACCGTTCAGCAGATAGCGTCCCGGGATGTCGTGATAGTCAATGTAAAGTCGCGGATGGGTCTCCAGGCGATCCATACAATAAAGGATATCCCCGGCCGCTCCGAACTTAATGAGCAGATCCCCATGCTCCCGCAGGCCAGCGGCTAGTGCGGAAGCCACGTGGTCTGCGCTTCCCGCGACCACAGGGGTTCCGGGTGCTAATCCTGTCACCTCCGCCGCTTTCCGGGTCACCTCGCCCACGATCTCCGTGGGGAACCTCACAGGCGGAAACAATTCTTCATGCAAATTGCTGGATTTTAAGAAGGTCTCATCCCAAATCCGCTGGTAGATGTTAAACAATCCGCTCTCCACAGCCCAATTGATTTCCAGAGACCAGGCCCCACTCAATCGATAAGCGATATAATCATACGAGCCCACAACCCGGCGAGTGCGGCGCCAGACATCCGGCTCATGCCGCTGAATCCACATCAGGCGCGGCCCCACATGCTGCTGATTCGTGTAGCCGCCGGTTCGGGCGAAGAGCTGATCCTGATCTAAATGCTGCCGAAGCCATTCGATCTCCTCAATCGCCCGCGCGTCGTTCTGAAGGATGGCGGGGCGCAGCGGATTCCCCATTTCGTCCAGCAGAACCAAAGCAGGCACCATGCCGCTGCATCCAACAGCTGCTACCTCCCGGGGATCCCGACCCTTAAGAAGCTGCCGGCAAACGGAAATCACTCCCTGCCACCACTCTTCCGGGTCCTCCTCCGACCACCCTG
>JAEVEY010000190.1 GCA_016842045.1 Candidatus Thermoflexus sinensis
GGTGCACTCGCAGACTACCTGTTCCCATGAGACGGCACACCCGGGGCAGGTTTGTTGTAGGAGGATGGCCTCAGGGTGGGTCAGAGCCACAAGTTTCCCATTCACACTCAGGGCGACGGGCCGTATGGTTTCCCCCGTGCCTCGCAACCGCATCGCCTGTGTCTTCCTCCGGAGGGCCGCGGGGAGGGTAGAGAAAACTGGCACCTCCTCACTTCGCCACAATCTGACCGTCCCGCAAGCGGATCACCCGATCCGCCTGGGCGACGATGTCCGGGTTATGGGTGGCCACCACCAATGTCAGCCCGTGCTCTCGGTTCAGTCGCCGTAGCAGATCCATGATCTCCCCGCCGGTCCTTGAATCCAGGTTCCCCGTGGGCTCGTCCGCCAGCAGCAGCCTGGGGTTTCCGATCAACGCCCGGGCAATCGCCACCCGCTGCTGCTCCCCGCCGGAGAGCTGCCCGGGCAGGTGACGCCACCGGTCCCCCAACCCGACCGCCTCCAGCAGCTCCCGCGCCCTTCGCTCCAGGTTGAACTTCAATCGATGCCGGTAGGGGATCAGCGGCACCATCACGTTCTCCAGCGCGGTCAGGTCCGGGATCAGATGGAACAACTGGAAGACAAATCCGATTCGCTCCCGCCGGAAATCCGCCAGGCGGTCCCCTTTTAACGTTCCCAGGTCAACCCCATCGACCACCACCCGCCCCCGGGTGGGAAGATCCAGCGCCCCCATCAGGTTGAGCAGGGTGGTCTTGCCCGACCCGGATGGGCCGACGACAGCCAGGAACTCCCCGGGCGCTACGGTAAGGGAAACCCCTCGCAGGGCGACCACTCGCGCCGCGCCCAGGGGATATTCCTTGGTGACGTCCTCCATCCGCACCAGCGGCTCCGTCATCTGCCCCTCGCTTTCTTCAATTGTGTTGGGGGGAGAGGGATGTTCTCCTCAGGGAAGCAGGAGGTGCGCCTGGGAATGGCTCCGGGATGCCCTTCCTTCACTCCCCACGCATCGCCTCCGCCGGCGGGATCTGGGCGGCCTGAGCGGCGGGAGGGAGAGCGGCGAGGATGCTGATCCCGATCGCCAGCCCGATCCCCGCCAGACCAATCGGGAGCCAGAGGGGGGAGAGGACACGATAGAGAGTTCGGAACACCAGAGCGCCTCCCAGAGCACCCAGGGCACCTCCGGGTCCGCCCACAAGGATCGCTTCACGCACGATCGCCTGGAACACAGCTCCATTGTGCCAGCCCGTGGCCTTCAGCAGCCCGATCTCCCGGCGACGCTCGGCCACTCCGACTTGCATCACCTCGGCGATAGATAACCCACTGAGCATGAGGCCGATCCCGACCATCCCGTAGTGGAACCCGCGGATCCGGGTATACACATACTCCCCAAGCAGGATTCCATATAGCTCTCCCTGCATAGCGAAGCGGACTGCCAGAAGAAGCGTGGCCAGTGCGGTGGATATGGCCAGCACGGCCAGGACTCCCACGGTTCGCAACGGCCGTCGCAGCAGATGGCGTAGCCCGTAGCCCCAGAGGGAAAGAGGGCCAAGGGCCAGTCCCCGGCCGCTGACCTCCCCCAGCTGCATGGTCGTAACAGGGGGCAGGTGGGCGGCCCGCCAGGCTGGATACACCCCTCCGCTCAAATAGAGCAGGAGGCCCAGCAACAGCGCCAGCCCGCTGCGCTCCATGGGCACATCCATCCGCAAGACCTTCACGGCCAGTAATGTGAGCCCGAGCCCCAGCCCGCCGGCCGCCAGGCCCTGCATGAGAGCCGTTCCCAGCACCAGCCGGAACACCGTGCGGGTCCGCCAACCCACGGCCCGCAGGATCCCCAGCTCCCGGGTGCGCCCCAGCACCGTGAGCATCTGGCTGATCAGAAGGAACAGCCATGCCACCAGGAACACGGCCCCTGATAGGAGCAGATCTGCCCGACGGAACCCCCGGGAGATCCTCGTCGTGACGCCCTTCTGCACCCAGAGCTCCTCCGCCCATCCGATCCCGGGGATATGCACAAACACGCGGCGGGGCGAGGTCCCCACCATGATGTCCACCTCCAGGCCGGTGCGCCGCACGATCTCCTCGGCCACCTGCTGAATACGAGCCTGGGCCTGGGGATCCAGCCCCTCCACGTCCACCACCACCCGGATGGCGCTGATGCAATCCTCACGGCCGAGCAGGAAGCAGGCACCCTCCAGCGTGGTCAGGGCCGTGGGCGGGGTGGTGAGATAGCCCTGCATGGTGAGGGTCGGCCGGAGGGTCCGTGGGGGATGCACGGGCGTCCCGTCCTCACGGTATTTCAGGGTCACCGGAGGCAGGAAGTAGGTCTCAAAAGGCAGGCGGTTCAGGGTGGAGCGGATGTGCTCCTCCAGCTCCTGAGGAGAGAGCGGGTAAGTGGTGCCGATCGGGATATTCCGGAGAATACGTGGGGTCGCGTAGAACAGCTCCTCGCTGTTGAACTCCCCGACGGGGACCAGATACATCTCGTTGAACTCCGGCTGCATGCAGTATGGGGTCATGTGCTCTGGGGAATCCCGGAAGATGAGTTCCTTTTCATGGACCCCGATGGGAACCGCCTCGATAGCGATCGTCTCTGGAGGCAGGAAGGCGGGAGGTGAAATCTCCCGATACTGAACTGGGGCCGGCAGGTGGAAGAAGCAGGGTTCGGGGTTCGGCGCGTACTCCAGCCGTGTGGCCCCGCCGGGGGAGATCACCTGCAGGATGTGACCCGGGAGCAGGTCGGGGTCCCGCTCCCGGAAGGTGCGCGCCCATACCCGGGTGTTTGTCTCCTCCCGATAGATCTCGACCGTTCGGGTGATCACAAAGGCCGAGGACCGATTGAGCAGCATCGGGAAGGCCTTCACAGTGCCCTTTTGAAGACCCGTGGAGAAATACTCCCGTCGTTCGGGAACGCGGGAGAGGAGCTTCGAGATGGCTGCTGTGTCCTCCAGATAGCTGCCGCCGAGCTTGATGGCTGCGTCGAGGCCGGTCAGCTCAGCCTCCGGCTTCGGATCCACCCCTGCCAGGAAGAGGATCCAGGTTTCCTTTGGGGCGATGGGGAAAACAAAGGAATAAGCCAGTTGGAAATCCGCCCACATGTTCGGATCCGGCCGGACTTCCCCGGCAAGGGTATCCATATAAATATGCTCCTGAATTCCGTCGAACAGGCGCTGGGTTCGCTCAATGCGATATCGTCCGAAGTATTGCTCCGGGTGGTAACGCGGTTGAGCCATGTAGAGCATATCGACAATCAATGGGGTGGTGGTGCGGTAGCCGACCATGGCCACCGGCGCCGCGAGGGCCACGCCGGGGATGGAGCGGATGACTTCATACTGGGCCCGGGTGATGCCGCCTACTGCCCCGCTGAGGAAGTTAGCGTGCACGAGGTTGTATTTCTCCTCCAGCGGCAGGCGAGACCCTGGGGGGCGAACCAGGATATCATATGAGGAACGCCAGTAATAGGCCAGGATCCGGTTGCTGGTGACCTGCAGGGTGTTGGAGGCGGAGAGAAAGAGGACCAGGCTGACCGCGATCAGCGGCAGCCCCAGGACGCCCGGGCCCCGCGGGGCTCCCCATCGTCCGAGGCGGATCAGAAGCCACCCGATCATCCTGGCCCTCCTGCCTTCCGGAAGATCAGTCCGCTTCCCCGCTTGCCCCCGGATGGGCTGCTTAACATGGGATGCCCGTCCGACGCCAGTTCCCGCAGCCGCAGAAATTCCCCCACCAGCAGTTGTTCCCGCTGCAGCACCACTGACGCAAGAGATCCCCGATCCAGAGCACTCGCCCGCCGCTGGGATCCGGGCGACAATCCGAGCATGCACCGCTCTGGTAGACTGCGCAATCACAAACCGCGGTGGGTTGAGGGGGCGTTGCGGGGAAATTCACCTCTTCTTTCCTGTAGAGTCCCAGGGAGCGGGGGAGAAGGAAGGCGATCAGAATCCCACCCCCGAGCTTTCGGAGCATTTCGCGCCGCCCCCAGTCCACCCCCAGCACCGGCCCTCCGAAGCGGGCCACAAGCTGCGCCACCCGCCACGCTCGCGCCGGGCCCAGGATCCGGATCAACCGCATCCGCATCGCCAGGCCCGTATAGACCCGCACCCGCTCCCCTTCTTGCTCCAGGAGCATTGGCTCCCATCGCCAGCCCGGCCGGACGCGGTCCAGCCGGGTCTGGACCTCCGGTTCCCGGAGACTTCGCACCCGCAGCCGCCCTTCGCTCAGGGCCTCCACCTCCTGCGCCAGGGCGGCGCAAAGGGAACATCCCGCATCATCAAGCAGATCACGTGCCCTCACCCACCTCCATCTACGAAGTTTCTACTTCCATCTTATCTTCTCATCTTATCGCCTTCGGCCTCAGCCCGCGTCCCCATTTTTTGAGGACATGAGGGGACTTTCCTGTCCCCATTTTTTGAGGAAGGCGGGTTAGAGGGTTTGCTCCTCCCCCAGGGGTGGGGGGTCTTCCCGGTTCAGGAGGGGGGCGATGAGGGGATGGTCCAGGCAGCCCATTCGCACCCACGAGCGGAGGGCGAGCCGGTCGGGGAGGTTGAGGCGATGGAGGAGGCGGCGGAGGTGGGTGCGGAGGGAGGCGGGGCGGAGGCGGAGGGCCTGGGCGATTTCTTTGTCGCTCCAGCCGCGGGCGACCGGGAGTCCGGATGCACGATCATGAGCGCGATCAGGGAAAGGAAACCTGTGGCGAGAACGAGGCCGGGCCCACCTTGTGTTTGAAGTTCCGGTTTGCACCCGAGGTCGACGCCCTGCTGGACCCGTGCGGCGAGATGGTCCGGGAGGCCCTCGCCCGGGCTATAGATCACCACCAGAGGGCGACCCATCCTATCGTCCGGGAGCTCTATCCGACCTTCCTTGTGTAAGCGCTATCCCCAGCTTCATTTAATCTGGATTCCGAAATGCGCCCGGACAGCGGCGGCCATCGTCCACGCCGTCCGACGGTGGAAGCAACGGGGTTGGAGCCGAAGGAAAGACCCGAGATCCGCCGGATCTGGGTCTATGCGGACAAGCAGGCCTTGCGATGGGAGTGGGATGGGATGATTTTAACCATCCGCATTGCCGTCCGATCCCGTGCTGAAAACCCCATTGTTTTCCAGTTCCGTCCTCGCGGAAAATACAAGCGCCTGATGAAGGCCTGGGCCCGAGGGAAATACAAGTAATGTAGGGGCAGGCTTTGTGCCTGCCCCTACACTCTACATTCGTGCCCTTCTTGTGGCCTCACGATGGGCCGCCCTCTCCTGGCGGCGTGGAACATCGCCCGGCGGGGGCAAATGAAACTTCCCCCTGAAGGAAGGGGGGAGGCCGGAGGAGGGCCTGGTGTGCTTCAAACGGCTTCCGTTCCCCCGATGGGGGCAGAGGGTGGTGGGCGCTCCCGGCCGCCCTCTGGGTTCACGGGGCGTTCACTTCGTGAACCCATGGGGAAGCGCCGGAAACGACGCAGGTCCAGAGATGATATCGCCCTCAAGGGAAGGCGGAGAGGTATAATGTTCTAAGACAGGAGCAGGTTTTTAGGGCAGCATTGGGGAGGTGCCGATGCGATTCAAAGTGGTGCTGGAGCCGAGCGAGGAGGGAGGATATACGGTTTATGTGCCCTCATTGCCGGGCTGTATCAGTGAGGGAGAGACGGTGGAGGAAGCTCTGAGGAACATTCGGGAGGCGATTGAGCTGTATCTGGAGCCGGTGGAGGATGAGCTGATCCCGCTGCTGACCGAGGCGGCGGTGGTGCAGGAGATCGAGCTGTGAGCAAGGTGCCCAGTCTGTCCTATGAGCAGATCGTTCGTGCGTTGCAACGGGATGGATGGGTGGTGGTGCGCCAGCGGGGGAGCCATATCCGGCTGCAGAAGCGAGTTGGGGAGGAGGTGCTGAAGATCACGGTGCCGGCACACCGTCCGGTCAAGCGATCCACGCTGGCGCATATTTTGAAGCAGGCGCGGTTGAGCGTCGAGGATTTCCTGAAGCTGTTGTGAGAAGCCGTGGTTGCCATCGGCCCGCTCGGGAAGGACGGCGATGACCTCGCTGTCCGGCCCCGGGGCGGACGGGCCCCAGGGCCTGGAGGTCCTGATGGTCCTGGAACCTTTGCAGGAGGGCGGCGCGCTCCCCGCCCGCTAACAGACGACTCCGGCGGATCGGTGGGAGGCCAGGAGCAGGGGGCGTGGGGGGCGCAGCGGCCGCTGGGGCTGGCCCAGGCCCCGCAGGGCGATCCATCCGGCCAGGGCTCCGATGGCGCGGCGGAGGAAATCCCGCCGTCCCTAGTCCACCCCCAGCACCGGCCCTCCAAAGCGGGCCACAAGCTGCGCCACCCGCAGGGCCCGCGCCGGGCCCAGGATCCGGACCAACCGCATCCGCATCGCCAGGCCGGCGGAGATTCGCACCCGCTCCCCTTCCATCTCCAGAGGCATCGACTCCCGCCCCGGTCGGGATCGGTCCAGCAGCGCCTGCACCTCCGGTTCTCGGAGATCTCGTACCTGCAACCCCTTCGCCGCGAGCCTCTACCTCCCGCGCCAGGGCGGTGCACCCTGGACACACAACCCCCAGGGCCCACCGCCCGCTGCCGGGGCGACAACCCCGCCCAAGGCCTTCCCCGTCGCGCCCACCATCTCTCCACTCACTGCTGCTCCGCCGGGGTCCAGGTCCGATCGCCCGCCAGGAAGGCCTGCAGGCGGGCCCGTGGGGTGGCCTGGGGAAGGAGGGTGCACAACGCCGCACAGGCGCCTGCCCGCGCCGCTAAGGCCAGAACCGCTGGATGAAGGTCCTCCGCCAGAAGGACCGCCACCAAATCCGAATGAGCCGGGCGGAAGGCTGCCAGCCAGCGCAGACCAGAAGCATCTGGCAGAACAAAGTCGACCAGAAGATGGCCAGGAGGATGGCGCGCAACCCAATGGGGTGCTTCAGCACGGGTAGTGCTTTGGCGAAGGCACAAAGACAAGCAAAGCCAAGGCAAGAAGCACAGGGCCCTTTCCACCCCGCCCCCTCACGGCAGTATGGTTATGATCCCCACACCACTAAAGGGTCAGCAAGAAGTTATTCTCTGGTTCTCGATCAACAAGAACCCACACCAGCCAACGATGGCGCGTGAGCCGCACGCAAAGCGAGGGAGCGCAGTGACCGAGCGAAGCGTGTCAGCTTCACGCACTGGTTGGACCGCTGATTGCTGATGGTGGCTCGGTACTGCCTCGTAATTTCACGGTGAACATGGAATGGCGAATATCCGCAAACGGCCAGACGTTGCTATGGCTAGCTTCCTCCCATCAGGTGACCATTTCGCCTCATCTGTCGAAGACCTCCGGGTGAGCAATTCATATTGGGACAATTCATCCACAAGGAGGATCCAAGCCCGCCCCATCCCATCGTAGTATACCAGTTGCCTCCCATCTGGCGACCACAAAGGGGCGAACGATTGTATTGATTCCACCAAAAAGTTGTAATCTAAATCCACCTTGCCGATTTCAAAGAGGGTAATAATTTTTCCTTCAGGATATTGATATAGTCCCAATCCTAAAGGATTGGGGCCTTGGGGGGTAGTTACGACACCCTGCCAACTCCCGTCAGGAGTCAAGCGCGGTTGTCCCAATGTTAGAAAAGCGATTGAATCACCTCGGGGCGACCAGCGCGCGGCAATGACTCCAGATAGCAGTGGAGAGCCCTCTCCCGTTCTTATGTTCCATACCCATAGTTCCGGGGGCTCCGATGCATTGTCAGGTTGACGCAAGAACAGGAAACGAGAGCTGTCGGGAGACCAATCTGCAAAGAATGTCCAGAAGGGCGTCCAAGCCGGATCCGGGGCTCCATGTCCGGAGAGCCAGGAAATCTCCCTGCCCATGTCTGAGATGACCCCAATTTGATGATTTGCACCGCTCGTGACAACCACAGCAGTTCGATCAGGGCTCCAAGCATAACTGACCCCTTGCAGGCTGAGCGGGAAAATCAGCTCCATGGTGCTCTTCCTAAAATCGAGATACCAGGGCCGGCGACACCCTGTTCCACAATTTGTCAGGACCACCAGGCGTTCGTCCAACCAGCCGTCGATGGCTTTATAGCCCGTACCTGGATCGGTGCGAGCCATATCGCCAGGTAGCAAGTCATGCAAGTCAGGACCCCCGTTGACGGTTATAGTTATGATGGTGCTCAGTTGGTCGTTGGATCGGAAAGCAACGAAAGCGATTTGAGAGCCATCGGGGGACCAGGTTGGGTCACCTGCGGCGCTCGAGGCAAGGGGCTGCGGAGTGTCGAAGCGGGGAGCAGCGACGAGCATTAGAGGGCCCGTGAGGGAGTCAGCTGGCTCGGCTGGTCCCACATAAGCCAACCCGTCTCCCGTCGGCGACCATGCAAAACGATGCAGTTGGGAGAGCGTCCCATTAATAATCGGAAGATCGGCCAACAGGCAAGCTTGAGGGGGAATTGTATGGGGGCTAATAAAGGTAGACGGTATCCTGTGCGGGGGAGTGGTTGGCGGGGTTGTGCCAGCCGGTGGGGTTGTAACCGTTGGCTCACCCGAGAGAGAGGGGGCAGGTTGCGAAATGGATCCCTGACAAGCCAATAACCCAAGGACTATTACTATGGCTAACCAGGCTCTCAGAATGAAGCAAATCGGTTTCACCACCACAACCTCCACAAGAGGCAGTATACAAAACATCCGCGGGTGTCGCTTCATTGTCTGTATTAAGGGTTCGTGTAGAAGCAGTTGTCCGAGCCCCCATCACCGCACACTTTTCCCCTAGAGGTGGGAGCGCAAGAATGTGTCGGACAAGAGCCGCTTGTGCCGATGTTGAAGAGGCCGCCTTGAGCGCTGTACCCATACGTTCCACCCCAACAGTGAACCACACTCCAGCAAGGTTCACAAATACCATCGGGACAAGTGCTCGTATTGTATCCGCCTGGACAATAGCCTCCAGGCTTTACGGGGTCTGGTGCATATCCATACCACACATCATAGGCGTTGTGATCCGTAGTGGGACTACGCGGACACGAAGGAGTTGAGGGGTCACTGCACCAGGCAGAACACATGCCAGCGAACTGTCCAGCCTGACACATGACCGACTTGTATTTATCCGCCAATGTCGCTCCGCTATTATTCACATAGGGACAGGGTGGTGAGCCAACAGAACCCCGCAGGACACGATTTCGAACAATCCATCCCACTGCTCGCTGACTGCCACTGGATTCACCACCAGCCTCACCGTAGATCAGAGTGGAAAGACCAACACGGGCCTGACTGTCGGTGGTGGTAATGCTCACATCGCCCTCGAATCGGATGCCAACTTGAGCCAGGCTGTTGGGAATACGATAGCGCTCTGGTGCTGGAAAGTCGTGACTGAAGGGAACGAACCAGGCGTATTCAGCCTTTGCTTTTTTTCAGATATCCCAGTCGTTCCCAGGCTACGCCGCGTAAGAAGTGAAGGTACTCAAAATGTGTGTCTGCTGGAAGTAGATCTAGCACCTCGCGCTCACGTCTTTGATCGAGAAGCCACTCGGCGTAGAACGCCAGTGCGTCCACGTTTCCTTCAGGTTGCAACTCAATGGCTCGATGATAGATCGCCTCAGTTCTGGGATCGCCCAGCAGGCTGAGCCCAAGAGCGTAGTGCAGGTAGGTCTCATAAAGTTGGGGCGATTATCAGGACCCTTCCAAAAAGACTATCCAAAGCATTGATATCACCCGTTCTACCCAGGATTTGGGCCGCCAACCAGGTATGGCGCACCTTGCCAAATTCGAGACCAATCTCCACAGCCCGCACCACTTCACGGGCGGCATATTCCAGGGCGACGGGATCTTTGGACCCATTAACTGCCAAGTACCAAAGTACCTGGGCCAGTCCATAGTGCAGATGTCGACTGTCCGGATAGCGTGTTATGCGATCTGCAAACCAAGCCCGGGCCTCATCCCAACGCCCCTGACGCATTAACTCAACACCCCTCCAGTATGCTTGGATAACTTCCGAAGACTCGTTCGGATCAGCATCATCCAGGGCATAGGCTGTATCGCATATCTGGGGTGCCTTCTGTGATGATGGGGCGGCTGTTGGAGATATGATAGCTGCAGTGAGCAACGCAAGTACAGGTAAAGGTAATGCTATCACGGTGAGTCCGCGTACAGGTCTTGAATAACGATTGATGTTCATCCTTTGCCTCCTGTCTTGTTTGGATCTTTGATCGAACTGGGCTCATGAACAGCAGCCCGGAGGTTGAGAAACTCAGCACTTTCCGAATGATATGCGGAGCCGACTCGCCAGATTGGTTAGCCTTAACGCTCGGCGCAGCCCAAGCACCCCCCAGCAACCGCGCTCGCATCACCGGGCCCGCATAGACCCGCACCCGCTCCCCTTCTTGCTCCAGGAGCATCGGCTCCCATCGCCAGCCCGGCCGAACCCGGTCCAGCAGGGCCTGGACCTCTGGATTCCGCCAGCGGCGCGCCTCCAGCTGCTCCTGGCCTTAGAGCTTCCCTTTGGAGATCTGGATCACCAGGTCTGGGTATAGGGTGATAGCTCGGTTAGCGACGGATTGCGATGAGAACATAGGCGATCAGCAAGAAAGGCATCAAAGCTATCGTGAAGGAGGTGCTCCAGCTCGGACAGTTT
>JAEVEY010000021.1 GCA_016842045.1 Candidatus Thermoflexus sinensis
GGGTTTTCTCCTGGGGGTTTGGGGGGGAGTCGCGCGCCTTCGGCGCGCGACTCCCCCCAAAGTATATATTTATCCCCCTCCCCACGGCCCAAAGGGCCGTGGGGAGGGGGATAAAGGGGGGTGGGGCCATTCTATCTCTTCTCGCGAGCCCCGAACCGCATAACTCCTAAATCTAAAAGACGGCTGCGCTATGGGCAGCCCTCTCTGGAGGGCTACGAAAATCGAATCGGCATCTCGCGGTTCCTCAGGACTGGTCGCTTCCGATTGGGAGAGCTTGGGGGTCTTCGATCTCTCCTGGATCAGGGCTTCCGGGGCGAGGTTTTCGGGAAGCGGGCGGGCTGTCCGGTTCTCAAACTTCTTCCTTCTGTTGACGAGAGCGTTTTCCCGTGTTAGGATGTAGCAACTTGGAGGTTCGCCATGGGAGAGCGTCGTCAACGACGGATTGGGGAATTGCTCCGAGAGGAATTGAGCGCCCTGATCGCCGAATTGAAGGATCCACGGGTCGCAGGGGTGACGGTGACCGCCGTGGAGCCGGCGCCGGATCTCACCATCGCCAAAGTCTACGTGACAGCATGGCCAACGGATCCCACGCGGCGAGAGGAAGTGCTGGCGGGGCTGGAACACGCAAAAGGCTACCTGAAGCATGAGCTGGCCGGGCGAGTGATCCTGCGCCGGATCCCCGATCTCATTTTCAAATGGGATGATACGTTCGATCGGGCGGACCGGATTGAACGATTGCTGTCAAAGCTCCATGGAAAGGAGCGGACGCCGGATGAGTCGTGAGCAGGCCCAACAGGTCTTAAAAGAAGCGCGCCGGGTGGCTGTGGCGACCCATGTTTCGCCGGACGCCGACGCCATCAGCAGCGCGATCGGTCTGGTGCAGATCCTGCGGCGCCTGGGGAAAACAGCGGAGGCCTTTTGTGATGACGATCTTCCCGCTCGCCTGAGGACCCTCCCCCACGCAGAGGAAATCGATCGGGTTGCCCGGGGCTCCTTCGATCTCCTGGTCAGCCTGGACGCCAGCGACCCGGGTCGTCTCGGTAAAGCCTTCGCCGAGCTCCAGGGCGTTCCCCTGCTGAACATCGATCACCACATTACCAACACCCATTTCGGAACCATCAACTGGATCGATCCCTCCGCGGTGGCCACGGCTGAAATGGTGTTCTGGCTGGCGGAGGATCTGGGCGTGACGCTGGATGCAGAGCTGGCCTCGATCCTGCTGGCGGGCATCGTGGGAGACACCCTGGGCCTGCGCACCGCCAACGTGAACGCCCGGGTCATGCAGGAGGTGACCCGGTTGATGGAAGCAGGCGCCTCCCTTTCCGCTCTGGTCGATGCGCTCTTTAACCGCCGCCCCCTGGCGGCCATTCGTCTCTTCGGTCAGGCCCTCGCGGGGGTCCGGATGGAGGATGGGGTGGTCTGGACCGTGATCACCCGGGAGATGCGGGCGGCCTCCGGGCTGACCCATGCGAACGATCTCAGCCTCTCCAGCTTCCTCATTGGGGCTGAGGAGGCGCGGATCGCTGCGGTGTTCACCGAACGGGACGATGGAAAAGTGGAAGTCAGCATGCGGGCCCGACCTGGCTACGACGTGGCCCGGGTGGCCCTGGCCTTCGGCGGGGGCGGGCATCCTCCTGCGGCCGGCTGCCTGCTCCCCGGCCCTCTGGAGGAGGTCATCCCCACCATCCTGGCCGCATTGAAGGCGGCCGCCCGGGACCGTTCAGAGAAGACCCCCGAGGGGCGCTGAGTTCGGGGGATGAGGACGCCTGCAGACGTCCTGTTGCCCTCATTCCCACCCACGGCAATGAAGCGGGGAACCACACGAATGGAAACCGTTCGAGTTGGCATCCTGACGATCAGCGATCGGGCAGCACAGGGCGTTTACCCGGATGAGAGCGGGGCGATCCTCCGGCAGCGGGTCGTCGAGCAGATGGGCTGGACGGTGGCGCGCTATGCGGTGATCCCCGATGACATGGAGGCGATCCAGCGAACCCTGCGGGCGTGGTGCGATGAGGAAGGCCTGGATCTGATCCTGACGACCGGGGGCACCGGGCTGGGCCCCCGGGATCTCACACCGGAGGCCACGCGGCCGCTACTGGAACGAGAGGTTCCGGGGATCGCCGAGGCGCTGCGCTTCTATAGCCTCCAGCAAACGCCCTTCGCGATGCTTTCCCGAGGCGTTGCCGGGATCCGCGGGCGGACCCTCATCATCAACCTGCCCGGGAGCCCGCGAGCGGTCCGGGATGCGCTGGATCTCCTGGGGCGGGTGCTGCCCCATGCCATCGCGATATTACGTGGGGAAACCGGCCCGGCGGCAGAGCACTTCCCCCGCGCCTGAGCGGAACCCCCGGGGATGAATAGGGCTCCTCCGTCGGGAGGCGCATGGCTTAACGGGCCAGCATGAGGACCATATCATAGTAGGTGAGGTTGGCCTCCCGCCGGCGCTGCACCACCTCCTCCAGCGGGATGGTCACGATCTCCCGCCCCTGCAGGGCGGTCATCACCCCGCGTTCCCCGGCGAGCAGGGCCTCCACCGCTTTCACCCCCATGCGGGTGGCCAGCAGACGATCGAAGGCGGTGGGGCTTCCTCCCCGCTGGATATGGCCCAGGATGGTGATGCGCACATCGAAGCCGATGGGATGGCTCTCCAGGAACTTGGCTACCTCCGTCGTCCGGTAAGGGGCTCCCTCCGCGATCACGATCAGCGCATGGGTCTTCCCCCGCTCATAGGCGTCCATCACCGCCCGGGCGACCTCCTCCAAGCTGGTCTCCCGCTCCGGGATCAACACCATCTCCGCCCCACCGATCACCCCAGCAATCAGGGCCAGATACCCGCAATCCCGCCCCATGGTTTCCACCAGGAAGGCCCGCCCAATGGAGGAGGCCGTATCCCGCAGCCGATCAATGGCATCGATAATGGTGTTCAGGGCCGTGTCGACCCCAATGCTCATGTGGGTGCCCCAGATGTCGTTATCGATGCTGGCGGGAACCCCCACCACGGGGAAGCCGCGCTGATGAAGGGCCAGGGCCCCCCGCATGGAGCCATCGCCGCCGATGACCACCAGCCCCTCAATGCCATACTGGTTCAGACGGCGCAACGCCTTACGCTGTCCCTCTTCCGTCATGAACTCCTTCGAACGGGCGGTCTGAAGGATGGTTCCCCCGCGCTGGATGATGCCGCCGACATCCCGCGGGCGGAGCTCCATGATCTCTCCATCGATCAGGCCCTGAAACCCTCGACGGATCCCCAGCACCCGCACACCGTGATAAGCTGCGGTGCGCACCACCGCCCGGATGCAGGCGTTCATGCCCGGTGCATCCCCGCCACTCGTCATCACCCCAATGCAACGCATCCCATTCACCTCCCGGATCGCGGCGACGAAAAATCTTTTCAAAGATGCACATTATATCCATTTTATTGAACCTCGCGTTTTATAAGCAACATCTCTCACACCGCGTCACCGGGTGGCGCGAGGGGCCCGGCGACATCCCCAGAGCTTTTTCATCATCCGGGCGTTCCCATGGGGTCAACATCCTCCCCTCCTCCCCGCGGCTCTTCGGGCCGCGGGGAGGAGCCCTTCCGCCTTCTCACAAGAGCTTTAAACCGAATAACCAGGCCGAATCGTTACATCAGAATTTTGAAAAGCCCTGCTTCGAAGCGGAGTGCATTTCCGTTTAACGGCAAGGCATAGAGTTCGGATAACCATTCCGCCTGGCCCCATTCGGTTCGGAGATCTTGCAAAGAGGCGGAAGGGCTCCCAAAGCCCCCAGGAGAAAGCCCGCGTGACCCCCTTATCCGGATGGCGTGTTGGGAGAATGGCGGAATCGTTCCCCCAACTCGCCATAAAACTGAGATACACCTTCGAAGCGGCATGTCGTTGCCCGAATGAATGGGGCGGATTACAATGGAATGAAAGGACCCTGAGCCGTTGCAGCTGATGCCAACGTGAGTGGATCTCTATCCGGGGGTAAGGCTCATGGCGAGCGTGGCGTTCGAAAATGTGACCAAGCAGTTTGGAAACGTGGTGGCCGTAAAGGATCTCACGCTGTATATCCCCGATGGGGAATTCCTGGTGCTGGTCGGTCCCTCGGGATGCGGTAAGACCACTACCCTGCGCCTCCTGGCGGGTCTGGAAGAGGTCACCCGCGGGCGGATCTACATCGGGGAACGGGATGTGACAGAGATCCCCCCCAAGGATCGCAACATCGCAATGGTCTTTCAGTCCTATGCCCTCTATCCCCACATGAACGTCTACGACAACATCGCCTTTGGCCTGCGCATGCGTAAAGTGCCCAAGGCGGAGATCGACCGGCGGGTGCGGGAGGCGGCGCGAATGCTGGAGATCGAGCACCTGCTGGACCGCAAGCCGCGGCAACTGTCGGGCGGCCAGCGCCAGCGGGTAGCTGTGGCCCGGGCCATCGTCCGTGATCCGGCGGTCTTCCTCTTCGATGAGCCGCTCTCAAACCTGGACGCCAAGCTGCGGGTGCAGACGCGGGCGGAGCTGATCAAGCTTCACCAGCGTCTGGGAACCACCTTCGTCTACGTGACCCATGATCAGGTCGAGGCGATGACCATGGGCACCCGCATCGCCGTGATGAAGGACGGGGTGCTCCAGCAGGTGGATACGCCCCAGAACCTCTACGAACGGCCGGAGAACCTCTTCGTGGCCGGGTTCATCGGCTCGCCGCCGATGAACTTCTTCGAGGCCCGCCTGGTGCCCGAGGGGGATGGGCTGTGGGTTGACACCGGCGCCTTCCGTGTGCCGGTCCCGCCCGATCGGATCCCGGTGTATCGTCCCCATGTGGGGCGGCGGGTGGTCTTCGGCCTGCGGCCGGAGCATATCTACGATCCCGAATTCGCCCCACCCCTTAATCATCCGGCGGAAGTGCAGGCGCGGGTGGATGTGCGGGAGCTCATGGGAAGCGAGGTCCATCTTCACCTGGTGGCCGATCGCCAGACCTTTGTCGCGCGGGTGGATCCGCGGACCCGGGCCCTGGTGGGGAACACGATCCGCGTGCTCTTCGATATGGACCGGATGCACCTCTTTGACGCGGAGACCGAGCGAGCGATCCGCTGAGCCGATCCGAACGGGCTGGGGGCCCCTTCAAAGGGGCCCCCAGCCCCGTCGATCTCAACGATCCCGCACCGCGGTAAACCGATCGAAGGCCACCCGAGCATTACCCCGGGCCATCGTCCCGATGCTCACGCCCACCCGTCCTCCTCCCTCGCTCGAGCTACGCTGGACGCGCGCGACTTCTATGCCATTCACCCAGAAGATCATCTCCGTGCCCGCGCACCGAACCCGCAGGTGATTGGTGGTCCGCCCGGTTCGAATAGCCGGGTGGGTCGTCCAATCCACAAGGGTGCGCCAGCTTCCCCGATCATAAAAAAAGATCCCATAATAACCATCCGCGCTGACGGCGAAGCGATAGAAGCGCCCCTCCCGGGCCTGGAGGATCAGGCCGTAGTCCGCGGAGGATGGCCCCTCCAGCAGCGTCCCCTCTACCTCCACCTGCCCGTCCCGGAAGGCGAAGGGGGAGAGGGCCCAACCGACCATGCGGGGCGGCTTCAGGCTCAAAATGAGATGTCCATCCTCCACCCACGCGACAAAGCGCGCCTCCGCGGGAAGGGACCATCCGGGCGCACCGCTGGCGAAATTGATCGCGTAGCGAGCACGGTCGATGGGGCGGCAGGCGACGATCAGCAGAAAGAGTAGAAAGACCCATGGAGGAATCGCACGCGCCACAGGCGCCTCTTCCCCCTTCCATTTTCTCCCTGCGCCAGGGCTCAGAAGAGGATTATAGCGTTCTCTCTGTCCTCATGGCGATCGTCCGGTTCCCCTGGCCCCGTTGTCCGCCAGGAGATCGAAGCAATACGGCGAACGGCTTCGCCGCCCATCCCTTCGATCGGACCACTTGCCTTGAAAACTCCAGGTTTCCTTCCCCGGAAACGGACGGCCCGTTCAATTGCCTTATAATCCCCCTGGGAAAAAGGGCCCGCCTGCCTGATCATGGTTCGGGTTTCACACCGGATGAGGTCCTGTGAAGGACAGACGGGTCATCCTGTCCCTGCTTCCTGCGCTTGAACCAGAATCATGAATAGGACCGGCATGGTTCTCACTGCGAAGGGTATCCCTGCCCGCCTGACTTCCGGAGCGACCGGCATGGCGGATCTTCATCCGTTCCATGAAGCATATGCTCTCCGGATTCCCCCGGCGCGGTTCCAGCTGGGGGATCCCCGATGGCTGCTGGAGCTCCGGCATCTGCCGTGGCCCATGGATTGGGCGGCCGGTTTCGGCCGGGACGGGCCGCTCCATGTGGAGCTCGGGTTTGGGGATGGGGCCTTCCTGGCGGCGCTTGCCCGTCGGATGCCGGAGGCCAACTGCGTGGGGGTGGAACGGGCCCTGGAGCCGACGCGATGGGCGCTCAAGCGGCTGCGCCGGGAAGGGCTGAGGAACGTCCGCCTGGTGCTGGGGGATGCCTTTGCCGCCCTTGCCTTCCTTTTCCCGCCAGGGTCCATCGCCGGGCTTTACATCAACTTCCCCGACCCCTGGCCCAAGGCCCGGCATCACCATCGGCGGCTGCTGACACCGGCTTTCCTGCAGCTGGCGGCCCACCGCCTGCAACCGGAGGGGACGATCCTGATCGCAACCGATGACGCCGATTATGCGCTCTGGATCGCCGAGGCACTGAAGGAGACGCCCGGGCTGGAGAGCGCCTTCGAGACGCCTTGGGTTCACGCGCTCCCGGATCGGGAGCCGACCCGCTATGAGCGGAAGGCCATCGCGGCCGGCCGGACATGCTTTTACTTTGTCTGGCGACGGGTCGGGCCGGCCCCTGCGCCCTCGCTCCCTCGCATCATGCGTTCGGAGGAAGCCATGCCTCACCGGATCTGGAAAGGCTCGCCGGAACTTCCCCAGGTGGTGGAGGCCCTGCGCGGGCGGCTCTGGCAGGATGGGGAAACGGTCTGGCGGGTGAAGGGGCTCTATCGCCCGTTGGACGAGGATGGACTGTTGATTGAACTGTTGATGGCGGAAGGCCAGTGGGTGGAGACGGTGGCCCTGCGGTTCCAGCCCCACGGGTCGGGAGCCTGGATCCTGAAGCCTGCAGAGATCGGTGGGGTGCGGCCGACAGAGGCGCTCAAAATGGGCGTGCAGGCCATTGCCCACGTGATCGAAGAGGCGACGCCGGGGCTCCAGGTCCTCTCCTCCACCATCTGAGTTCGAAATGGGACGGCGCCCTCCCGGGTAAGGATCCTTCCTCAACGGTAACGGAAACTTCCCTCCTCCCCGCGGCCCTTCGGGCCGTGGGGAGAGGCATCAAAGCGGAACACAGATCGTGTGAACACCACTTATAATCTCAGACACGCTCTAAAAGGCCGCGAGGAGAGAAGCAGGGAAGAGCGCGCCTCCCATCCGGGAAAGGCCCGGACGGCCCATCGTCCAGCCTGTACGGTCCGAAGTCCAGCCATTCCGGCAGGAGGGCTTTTCAGGGCCTGGGAATTTTTCTAACTCTGAACGCGGATCGCTATCATAACTCAGGATTGCTCTGTTGCAAACCGAGAGCTTATGTGCCTCTTCCCCCCGCCGCTTTGTGGCATGGGGAGAGGCAAACGCTGAACCCGAGCGGGCACCGCCAGGATCGCACCAGAGCAACTCCGGATTGAAGGAGAAATCTCTTCGGAGCCCGGGCCTCCGCTCCAGCATCCCAAATCCACAGAGGTGGTCTGATGAGCAAAGCCATCCAGGAGCTAACCTTTGAAGAAGCGCTGGCCGAACTGGAACAGATCGTGCGCGCCCTGGAGGGCGGCGGGCTTCCCCTGGAGGAAGCGATAGCCCTTTATGAACGGGGGCGCGCGCTGGCCGATCGCTGTCAACAATTATTGCAGGAGGCCCAGCTTCGGGTTCAATTGCTTGAACGCGATGAATCGGGGGCGATCCGCCTGACCCCCTTCGAGGGATGAGAGATGAATGTCAGCGATCTCTTTCAGAATCCGATCCTGGCGCCGGCCTTCCTGGCCTGGATGGTGGCCCAGGCCTCCAAGGTTCCAGTGGAATGGGCCCGGCGGCGACGGCTGAACCTGGAGTTGTGGTTCAGCGCCGGTGGCATGCCCAGCTCCCATGCGGCGCTGGTCTCCGCCATGGCGACGGCGGTTGGGTTGCGGGAGGGCCTGGCCTCCACGGCCTTCGCGATCAGCGCCATCGTCGCCCTGATCGTGATGTATGACGCAGCCGGAGTTCGTCGCGCGGCCAGCATTCAGGCCCGTATCCTCAACCAGATCCTGGAGGAAGTGTTCGCAGGCCGCCCGCTCAGCGAACAGCGCCTGAAGGAGCTCATCGGCCACACGCCGATGGAGGTCTTCGTGGGCGCAGTGCTGGGGCTGGGGATCGCATGGCTCTGGTGGCATTTCGCGCCGTAACGGCTGTTGTCAGGGGCCTTCAATCCCCCGGCACGACTCTAACCAGGAGTGGGATCCCGATGAAGATCTACACGCGGACCGGCGATGATGGCACCACGCAGCTGATGGGCCCCACGCGGGTCCCGAAGGATCATCCGCGGGTGGCGGCCTACGGGACGGTGGACGAGCTCAACGCCTGGCTGGGCTATCTGGGGGCGATGGGGATCCCGGCTCCATGGGCAGAGCGCGTGCGGATGATCCAGCGTGACCTGTTCGTGATGGGAAGCTACCTGGCCCTGGATCCCACGATGGCCGATCGGGCGCCTGCGCTCCCCCCTCCCCCGGAAGGGCGCATCACGGAGATGGAGGCATGGATCGATGAATGCGAAGCCGTAGCCGGCCCCACCCGGGTCTTCATCCTCCCGGGCGGCCATCCGCTGAGCGCGGCCCTCCATGTGGCCCGCACCGTCTGTCGGCGGGCCGAACGGGCGGTGGTGACGCTCCACCGACATGAGCCGGTGCCTCCCTGGATCCTGGCGTATCTCAACCGGCTTTCGGATCTCCTCTTCATGCTGGCCCGATGGGCCAACGCAATCCACGGCGTTGAGGATCTCCCATGGATCCCCTGATGGAAAACCTCCCGACCCCCGCCCGGGCGCTGCTGGATTCCATCCGCTCCCGGCGCTCCATCCGGCGGTATCGCCCGGATCCCATTCCCCGGGAATGGGTGAGGGCGCTGTTAGAGGCTGCCCGGTGGGCGCCCTCTGCCCACAATCGCCAGCCGTGGCGATTCGCGGTGGTGGAGGACCCTCGCCTGAAAGCCCGACTGGCTCGGGCGATGGGCGAACGCCTGGCGGCGGATCTGCGGCAGGATGGGGTGCCTGAGGAGCGGATTGCGGAGGACGTCGCCCGCTCTTACGAACGGATCGTTTCCGCCCCGCTGGCGATCGTGGTCTGCCTGTCGATGCTCGAGATGGATCGGTATCCCGATGAACGGCGACAGGCGGCCGAGCGGACGATGGCGATCCAGAGTGTGGCGATGGCCGGGCAGAACATGTTGCTGATGGCTCATGCCCTGGGCCTGGGGGCCTGCTGGATCTGCGCCCCGCTGTTCTGCCCGGAGGCCGTGCGGGAAGCGCTGGGGCTGCCATCGGACTGGGAGCCGCAGGGGATGATCCTGGTCGGGTTCCCAGCAGGACCACCCCGGGAGAAGCCGCGGCGGCCCATTGAGGCATTCACGATCTTCCAACCCTGAATACGTTGCTACCGTCGCCCCCGCCTGCGGGCGTTAGAGCTAACGGGCCTTTGTGGTAAAATCCTCCGGGAGGGAGGTTTATATGGCATTTACCGCTCAGGATTTTGAGGATCTTATCCAGTTTCTGGATCAGCATCCTCAGTGGCTGGAGACCTTGCGCCAGCGCCTGCTGACTCGGGAGCTGCTGAAAACGCCCGAGACGCTGCAGCAGCTCCACACGCGCATGGGGGACGCAGAGAAGATCCTCCGGGCGATGCGGAATGCGGTAGTCGTCCTGGCGAAGACCCAGCGACGTCACTATGAGGAGTTTGTGGCCCTTCGTCAGGAGTTCATGGCCCATCGCCAGGAATTTTTGGAATATCGGG
>JAEVEY010000192.1 GCA_016842045.1 Candidatus Thermoflexus sinensis
CGATGTAAATGGGTTTGTGGGCGTCGCCGTGGCGGACCATCACATCGCGAATATAGAGCGCCCGGTTGATGTTGATCACGTAGGGCCGGAGGCGGCGATCCGTGGGGCCGGACCACAATCCGTAGCCCTGGACGGAGAGGGCATCGAAGCAGGCCCCCGCCCCCGCTCGATACATCCGCTCCAGGAACACCACATCGTTGAGCCCGTTGGGCGGATATGGATTCAGGGACAGCGTGGGGGCCAGCGCCCCGGCGATCACCACAATCCGGGGATCCACTGCTTTCAGCCGCCGGTAGGCGCGGCAGAGCAAATCAGCATAGGCCTCGGGATCCACCGCGCAGGTTGGGCAGGATCCCCATTCGGGCGCGATGTTCGGCTCGTTCCAGATCTGATAGTGGAAAATCCGCCCGCGATAGCGACGGGCTACCGCTTCCGCGAAATCGGCGAAATCCTCCGGGTTATCGGGCGGGGCGAAGGCCCCCCGCGCCTCCCCATCGTGGCGTGACCATGCCGGCGGGCTGGTCAGGCGCACGATCAGACGCAGGCCATAGCGCTCCGCCAGCTCCACGATGTGATCGTATTTCTCCCAGGCGGAGCGATAAGGGATATGCCGGCGGTCTTCAAAATCCCCCTTTCCGTGGATCTCAATATCCGCCCATGGGAACTCCTGACGAATCCAGCGGAAGCCCGCCTCAGCGATCATGCGCACCGTCCGCTCTCGCTTCTCCAGTTCCACCTCCTGCTCCAGGAAGGTATTCACGCCAAAAGGGGGATCATCTGTGTGGGCGATCGGCACTTCAGAAGCCAGCTGCAGGGCCGGGCGCAGCGGGTTCGTGAGGTAATGGAGAACGCCGCGGAGGCGAGCCAGAGGATTTTCCTCCCCGGTCACCTCATAGGCCCAGGACATTCCGGCAGGCGAAGCCCACAGAGCTCCAGAGAGGCTCAGCAGCACAAGAGACCATAGGACGAACCGGCGTTGATGCATTCGACGATCCGCTCCTGCAGGATGGGCTGCGCGCCAGCAGAGAGTTTATCAGGGCCAGCGGCATCGCCTCGACAGCCGGACAGGCCCCACGATCCATAATCTCCCCACAGCCCGAAAGGCCGGAAGGAGAAAACCTTACCGCCCCCTGGAGGTCCGGGACGATTTGGAGCTCCTGGAGGAAGCCGTGGCCTTAGAAGCCTGGGCCTTGCGCGCCGCAGTCTTCCGCTTTGCGGAGAGCGGCGTTCCCCGATTCAGATAAGCCTCGATCTCCTCCCGGGCTTCCTCAAAGCGGCGGATCAGCTGCTCATCCGTGCCTTTGAACCCGGCCACCGCACGCTGGGAGCATGCAGCGCAACCCAGGGAAGCTCGATAGCTGTCCATATCACAGGTCAGACAACCCGCCAGCCGGATCACCGTCAGCGATAGGGCCAGGGTGTCCGGATGATCCTCCGGCAGGCCGATCACCCGACGCACCAGCGCTTTCCAGGCTTTCCCCCGGGTCTCCATCAACAGAGGGATGCAACGCGGGGGGAACAGGATCTCACTTTCCGGATACATCCAGGCCTCCCGGGATGAAGGTCACACGTTCCTCTAATTGAGCAATTCTACCTCAACGATCCCCCCTCATCGCAACCCACATTCGCCCATTAAACCAAACCACAAACAACGCAGTATTGGCGAATTTGAAATCTAATTACTAAACAGGAAGCGATAATATCTAAAATAACCCAAATTATTAAAGAATCAAGCTCTCACATTTCCCTCGAATAGCATCCAGGTTAGTATGGCCGGGGAGCTCAATCGCACCCCGGGCGATCTCCCATCCGGAATAGGACCTGCGCAATTGGCCTCCACCCAGGAGGCCTCGAGGAGCCCCTCCCGGTTTAATTTCCGGGGGCTGGATCGGGCCCCTTCGGGATCACGGCCCTCCCCAGAAACCCGGGAGAGATAGCATAAGTGACCAGGACTTTTTCATCATGTAGTTACGCGGTTGGTTTTCTCCTGGGGGTTTGGGGGGAATCGCGCGCCGAAGGCGCGCGACTCCCCCCCAAAAAATATATTTATCCCCCCTCTCCACGGCCCTTTGGGCCGTGGAGAGGGGATCCAGGGGTTGGGGGATCCACTGAATCCGAACGGGATGATGACAGAAAAGCCCTGCGAGCGAGTCAGGCTCATTACCCCATATGCAAAAACCAGGGCCTATACGGGCAGGATCAACCGGGATGTTATAATTCCAAACGACCAGCGGCTCAGCGGCCCTGAGCCGCCCGGGATCCTGGATCCCCTGAAAGATATTTGGGGGGAACATGCCCGCTCGTGTGCAAGTGAATCCGGAAACCCGCACGGTTTTGATCGAATGGCCGGACGGCTTCCGCCGGACCTTCCCCTGGTCCCGATTGCGGGCTGTCTGTCCGTGCGCGCTGTGTCGCGCGGAAGCCCAGCAGGCCCAGGAGGATCCGCTGTTTCTGCGCCCCCAGCCCGATGACACGCTGGTGGATTTCGCCTATGTGGGCAATTATGCGGTGCGCTTCTTCTGGGGGGATGGTCATTCGTCCGGTCTCTACACGTGGCGTTATCTTCGCGAGCTCGATTCGGAGTGAAACGAGGAGACCTTCCCTATGGCCCGTCTGGTCCTGATGGGATCCCCTGCTTTCGCGTTGCCCACCTTCGAGGCCCTCGCCGAGGAGCATGAGATCGCGGCGGTCTTCACCCAGCCCGATCGACCGGCCGGCCGGGGATTGCGCCCGACCCCGCCTCCGGTCAAGCGCTGGGCGGAAGCGCGAGGGTTCCCGGTCTTCCAGCCCCGCTCCCTGCGCCGGGACCCCGAGGCCGTCGCCCGGTTACGGGAACTCCGTCCGGACGTCATCGTCGTGGTGGCCTACGGGCTGATCCTGCCCTCCGAGGTCCTGCAGCTGCCCCCTTATGGGTGCCTCAACCTCCACGCCTCCCTGCTCCCCCGCTATCGAGGCCCGGCGCCGATCCAGGCGGCGATCCTGAACGGCGATCCCGAGACGGGGGTGACCGTGATGCTGATGACCGAGGAGGTGGATGCCGGGCCGATCCTGGCGATGGAACGGGAGCCGATCTACCCGGAAGACACGGCGGAAACCCTGGGGGAACGTCTGGCCCAGCGCGGGGCCCGACTGATGCGCGAGACCCTCCCTCGCTGGCTGGCCGGGGAGATCACGCCCCGGCCACAGGATCCCTCCCAGGCGACCTATTGCCGCCAGATCACCAAGGCGGATGGGGAGATCGACTGGCAGCGGCCGGCTATCCAGATCGAACGACAGATCCGGGCCTTCACCCCATGGCCCGGGAGCTACACGTTCTGGAAGGGCCGGTTGCTGAAGATCGGCCGCGTCCGGGTTCGTCCGGATCTCCAGGCCCCTCCAGGCCGGGTGATACCGATCGATCGCGGAGCCGCCGTGGGCACTGGGGAAGGCGCCTTGATGCTCCTGGAGGTCCAGATGGAGGGCAAACGGATGATGCCGATTGAGGCCTTCCTGAACGGGCATCCGGACTTTCTGGGAGCCACCCTGGGCCGGGAGGCGTAAGGGATGGATCCGGCGCTCGCCCTGGAGACCGGTCTGGTCTTCCTCACGACCAGCATCCTGCTCTACGTGGTCCAGCGGGCGCTGCATCGAAACCTCCAGATCGCGCTGCACCGCCTCACCGGCCATCCGGACGCGGCCGTGATGCTCTACTGGGCCCTGCTGTTCCCCGGCGTGTTCCTCCACGAACTCAGCCACTGGCTGGCCGCCCTGCTCCTGGGCGTCCGCCGCTATCGCTTCGCGATGTGGCCCCAGCGGTCCGGAGGGCAGATCCGCCTGGGAGCGGTTCAGCTGGCCGAGGCCGATCCCCTCCGGATGAGCCTGATCGGCGCCGCACCGCTGATCGTGGGGCTGATCGTCATCGCGCTCATCGGCGGCCGATGGACGGATGCGCCTGCCTCGGGCATCGCCCTATGGGGATCAGCGTGGCAGATGCTGCGATCGCTCCCTCAGCGGGAGTGGGGCTGGATGGGGTTCTATCTGATCTTCACCGTGGGCAACGCCATGTGGCCCAGCCCCTCGGATCGGGCGGCATGGCCAGCAATCGGGATCACCGGAGGCCTCCTCGTCCTTCTCCTCCTGCTCGCCGGCCCGATCTCGTGGCACCAGACCCTGATGGCCCTGGCGATCGAGAGCCTTGCCCGGCTCACCCCCCTGCTAATGGCTGTGCTCCTGGTAAATCTTCCGATCCTGATGGGGCTGATCGGATTGAACGTTCTGCTCCACGCAGTCCCCCCGTAAGCGTTCCTCCCCCTGGGCTATGGGCGGCGAAAAAGGGCTTTCGGGGCGGGGGCCTTTGGCCCCCGCCTCGACCCCCGAATTCCCCAATCCGCTGGAACCCACCTCTACTCATATACGGTTACATTGACATCTTCTTGATCCCCCTTTCTCTTTTTTTAACCCCTTTTTGATTCGCTCCTGCATACAGTATCTGTGTGGAGAAACCCCGGTCACATAAAGGGCAGCGATATGGATCTGATCTACGTTGGACTAACCGTTGTGTTCTTCCTCCTGACCGGCGGTCTGCTCAAGCTGTGCGAAAAACTGATGGAGAGCAAAGGAGAATGACCATGCTTTACCTTCTCAGCGGTCTGCTCGCTTTTGGATTGCTGGCTTATCTGTTTGTAGCGCTATTGAAGCCGGAATGGTTCGAATAGAGCTGGACTCTGGCGAATTTTGAAAAGCGGAGGACACTGCTCAAAAAAGTGGCTTTCTAATGCCTCCGGTGGAAGATTATCCGCAAAAAATGGGGTCTGGTGGAGCAAAGACTAAGCCAAGGTGCCCCAAAACCGATTTTCGCCAGGCTCCAGTAGAGGAGGTCCGCATGACGGTCACTGGGGTTTTGCAAATCGGGATCTTCTTCCTCGCGCTCCTGGCGCTGGTGAAGCCTCTGGGCACCTATATCATGCGGGTGTACTCCGGCGAGCGAGTCTTCCTGGAGCGCATCCTGGGGCCAGTGGAGCGGCTGATCTACCGCTTCGCAGGCGTTGAGCCCTCTCAGGAAATGAGCTGGAAGACCTATGCCGTGGCGATGTTGCTGTTCAACGCCGCAGGATTGCTATTCCTGTATGCCCTCCAACGGCTACAGGGTGTTCTGCCGCTCAACCCGCAGGGGTTCGTCGCGGTCTCTCCCGACCTGGCTTTCAACACAGCCGCGAGTTTTGTGACCAACACCAACTGGCAGGCCTACGGCGGCGAGACGACGATGAGTCACCTGACCCGGATGCTGGGGCTGACGGCGCAGAACTTTCTCTCCGCTGCCACCGGGATGGCCGTGGCGATTGCCTTCATTCGTGGCCTGGCCCGGCACACGGCGAACACCATCGGCAACTTCTGGGTGGACCTGGTGCGCGGCACGCTATACATTCTGCTACCGCTTGCGGTTGTCCTGGCCCTGCTTCTGGTCTCGCAGGGCGTTGTCCAGACCTTAAGCGCTTACAAAACCGTCGCGTTGCTGGACCCCACGACCAATGCCGATGGTCAACCGGTAACGGAACAAACGCTGGCCCTTGGCCCAGCGGCTTCGCAAATCGCCATCAAGCACCTGGGCACCAATGGCGGCGGCTTTTTCAACGCCAACTCGGCGCATCCCTTTGAAAACCCTACGCCATTGACCAATTTTCTGGAGATGCTGGCTGAAGCCGTCATTGCATTCTCCCTGACCTACACCTTTGGCAAGATGGTCGGCGATACACGGCAGGGCTGGGCACTGCTCGCGGTGATGATGATTATCCTCGTGGGCTCCACCCTGGTCGCTTATGTGTCCGAGAGCGCCGGCAACCCGCGCCTGGCTGCTTTGGGAGTTGAGCAGACAGCCTCCTCGCTCAACCCAGGTGGGAATATGGAGGGCAAGGAAGTACGCTTTGGCATTGCCAATTCCGCTTTGTTTGCCGTCGTAACCACAGGCACCAGCACCGGCGCGGTCAATTCCATGCATGACTCATTTACCCCCTTAGGTGGGCTAGTGCTCCTATGGCTGATGCAGCTGGGCGAGATCGCCCCCGGAGGGGTCGGCTCGGGGCTGTACGGCATCTTGGTCTTTGCCATCGTCGCTGTGTTCGTCGCCGGGCTGATGGTCGGGCGAACGCCGGAATACCTGGGCAAGAAGATCGAGGTCTACGAGATGAAGATGGCTTCTTTGATCATCCTGATCATGCCAATGGTGGTGTTAAGCTTCACGGCCCTGGCTGTGGTCACCGCTGCGGGCAAGGCTTCGGTCTTCAATCCCGGCCCACATGGCTTCAGCGAGGTCCTCTACGCCTTTACTTCGATGGCCAACAACAACGGCAGCGCCTTCGGTGGGCTGAACGCCAACACACCCTTTTATAACATCACCGGCGGGCTGGTCATGCTGATCGGACGCTTCTGGCCGGCTGTGCCGGCACTGGCGCTGGCGGGCTCGCTGGCACGCAAGAAGAAGGTCCCGTCTAGCGCCGGCACCCTGCCCACGCATACGCCGCTGTTCATCCTCTGGCTACTCTCGGTCATCCTCATCGTCGGCGCGCTGAACTTCTTCCCGGCTCTGGCGCTGGGACCGGTCGCCGAACACTTCTTGCTCTTTCGTTAGGAGGTGGATGGCTATGTCTGCCCATTCCACAAAAGCCCTGCCAGATCACTATAAGACACTGTACCGCCGCGCCGTGTTGGACGCCTTCAAGAAGCTCAACCCGCGCTGGATGGTGCGCAACCCGGTCATGTTCGTGGTGGAAATAGGCGCCGTGCTCACCACCTTTTTGTGGGTGCAATCCCTGACTGGGCAGGGCGAGGCCTCTCCCGGCTTCATCGGCGCGGTCAGCCTCTGGCTGTGGTTCACCGTCCTCTTTGCCAACTTCGCCGAAGCCCTGGCCGAAGGGAGGGGCAAGGCTCAGGCCGAAGCCCTGCGCCGCATGCGCCAGGAGACGCATGCCAAACGTCTGAAAGAACCTCGCCGTGATGCGCCGATGGAGATCGTATCCTCTTCCGAACTGCGTAAAGGAGACTTTTATCTGGTAGAAGCCGGCGATATCCTGCCCGCCGACGGAGAAGTGGTCGAAGGCATCGCCTCGGTGGATGAGAGCGCGGTGACCGGGGAAAGCGCACCCGTCATCCGTGAGTCCGGCGGCGACCGCTCCGCGGTGACCGGTGGAACGCGATTGCTCTCCGACTGGCTGATCGTGCGCGTGACGGCCAACCCCGGCGAGGGTTTCCTGGACCACATGATCCACCTGGTCGAGGGGGCCAAACGTCAAAAAACTCCCAACGAGATTGCCCTGACGATCCTGCTGGCGGCCTTCACCATCATCTTCCTGGGGGTCGTGGTCACCCTGCTACCCTTCTCGCTTTACAGTGTAGAAGCCACCGGACAGGGAAGGCCAGTCACAATTACCGTCCTGGTTGCTTTGCTGGTCTGCCTGATCCCCACCACGATTGGCGGCTTGCTCCCAGCTATCGGCATTGCCGGTATGGACCGCGTGATTCGTCGAAATGTCATCCCCTTGTCGGGACGGGCGGTGGAGGCGGCGGGGGATGTAGATGTCCTGCTGCTGGATAAGACCGGCACCATCACCCTGGGCAATCGTCAGGCGGTGGAGTTGATTCCCGCTCCGGGTGTGGACGAACGCACTCTGGCGGAAGCCGCCCAACTGGCTTCCCTGGCGGACGAGACGCCGGAAGGGCGCTCGATCGTCGTATTGGCCAAGGAAAAATACGGCCTGCGCGGGCGCACCCTGACACCCGGTGAACAGGCTCCTGCCGGCTTCCGTTTCGTGCCCTTTAGCGCGCAGACACGCATGTCCGGCGTGGACTATAACGGTGTGGCCATCCGCAAGGGCGCGCCGGACGCAATATTTGCCTGGATTCAAGAGCAGGGGGAATCCGTGCCTCAGGAGGTGCGCGTCATCGTGGAATCCATTGCCCGTAATGGCGGCACCCCGTTGGTCGTTGCCAGGAACGGGAAGGTCCTGGGCGTGATACATCTAAAGGATATCGTCAAAGGGGGAATCCGGGAACGCTTTGCCCAGCTGCGGAGGATGGGCATCAAGACCGTTATGATCACCGGCGACAATCCCCTCACTGCCGCTTCCATCGCCGCCGAAGCCGGGGTAGATGACTTCTTAGCTCAGGCGACTCCGGAAACCAAGCTCAAGTTAATTCGCGAATACCAGGCAAAAGGGCATGTGGTCGCCATGACCGGGGATGGGACGAACGATGCCCCCGCTCTGGCCCAGGCCGATGTGGCGGTGGCTATGAACACCGGCACCCAGCCGGCGCGTGAGGCCGCCAACCTGATTGATCTGGACAGCAACCCGACAAAACTGCTGGACATCGTGGAAATCGGTAAGCAACTGCTGATGACGCGCGGCGCGCTGACCACCTTCAGCATCGCCAACGACGTGGCCAAGTATTTCGCCATCATCCCGGCCGCGTTCGTCAGCGTCTATCCATCCCTGCAGGCGCTGAACATTATGCGCCTGGCGACTCCGGAGAGTGCCATCCTCTCAGCGGTGATCTTCAACGCGCTCATCATCCCCGCCCTGATCCCACTGGCCTTGCGCGGCGTGCCCTATCGGCCTGTCGGCGCGGCGCGGCTGCTGCGCGACCACCTGCTGCTTTACGGCCTGGGCGGGTTGATCGCGCCTTTTATCGGGATCAAGGCAATTGACCTGGTGCTGGTAGCTCTGGGATGGGCGCACGGATGATAAGGAGGAACCAAACGATGAGGACACAGATTCGACCCACGCTGGTGATCCTAAGCTTGCTAACCTTTATTACAGGCTTGCTTTACCCGATGGCGATCACTGGCATCGCCCAATGGGTCTTCCCCTGGCAGGCCAACGGTAGCCTCCTGGAGAGGGACGGTCAGGTCATTGGCTCGGCGCTAATCGGTCAGCCTTTTGACGACCCGCGCTACTTTTGGGGACGTCCCTCGGCGACCGCCTCATTCCCTTATAACGCCGCAGCCTCCTCCGGATCCAACCTGGGCCCGACTAACCCTGCTCTTGAAGAGGCGGTGCGCGTCCGCCTGGAGGTGCTGCGAGCCGCCGATCCTGCGAATACCCAGCCGGTTCCCGTCGATTTGGTGACCACGTCAGGCAGCGGGCTGGATCCACACATCTCGGTTGCAGCGGCTCTATATCAGGTGTCGCGGGTGGCGCGGGCGCGTGGACTGGCCGAAGAACAGGTGCGCGCCCTGGTTGAGCAATATACGGAGGGCCGTCAGTTCGGTGTGCTGGGCGAGCCGCGCGTGAACGTTCTTCGGTTGAATCTGGCCTTGGATGAGACAACCAGGAAGCATGAACGGCTTCATTCCGGGTGGAGGTGAAAGAGGGGCCCGGAAATCTTCGCCGGACCGTCCTCCTGAGGAGAAGGATCATCCCAACAGCGAGCCGGACGGCGAGGACATCCCCCCGCGAGGGATGGGCGAGCAGCCAGCGGGCCATGGGGTTTTCCATCCGGAACGATTGAAGATCCAGAGAGGCACTTCACTGGAGAGAAGCTGGCCGATGGCAACGACAACGACCGAGAAGACGACGCCTGTCCGGCATGTGGGGCTACGGCGGGAGGTGACGGTCTGGGGGTCGTTCACCTGGGGGTATGCGGATGTGGGGGCGGATGTTTATGTCGCCCTCGGCTTGGTGATGGCCGCCGCCCAGGGGGCCACCCCCCTGGCCTTCCTCATCGCCGGGATCGTTTACATTATGGTCGGCCTGGCCTACACGGAGATGGCCGCCGCCTATCCGGTGGCCGGGGGTGGGCACTATTTTACCCTGCGCGGTTTGGGGGATTTCTGGGGGCTGGTAGCGGGGGCGGCCCTGATGCTGGATTACACGGTGGACGTGGCCCTGTTCGCCATGGCCTCGGCGGGCTATATCAATTTCTTCTTCCCCCAGTTCCGGGAGTTCCGGATGGCCCTGGGGCCGTTCCCGGAGGTGAACCTGATCTGGCTGGGGGAGACGTTAGCCCTGATCC
>JAEVEY010000101.1:0-6515 GCA_016842045.1 Candidatus Thermoflexus sinensis
GCGTCCCTCCCACTCCAGAATGCCCTCCAGCAGCCGGCGGGTTTCCCCCTTGAGATCCGGCATCTCCCCCGGAGGCCCCACGCAGGCCGGGCATCCGTTTTCGCACGGGCAACGGCGCACCACTTCCAGGGCTGCCTCTAACAGGGCCTCCTGGACCGTCCAGAGATGGGCGGCGAACCCCACCCCGCCGGGAACGCCCTCGTAGAGCAGGACCGTGGGGCCACCCGCCTCCCGGCTCTCCGGATCCACCAGGAGGCCGAGGTCCGCCGGGTCGCTCATCAGGAAGATCGGGGCGAGGCCATGGAGCAGATGGGCCAGCCCGGAGAGGGCGCTGCGGGTCCCCAGCATCTGCTCCAGGCGCCGATGACAGCGCCGGCAGACCGTGATCAGGTTCTCCGGGGAATGGGCCTCCGCCGGATCCTGGAACGTTCGAAGCGGCCGCAGGTGATGGACGTCGTGGGCCTGGCCCGGCGGCTCCGGAGCCCCGCACACGCGGCAGCGATAGCCATCCCGGGCCCGAACCCTCCGGCGGATCGCCTCCCATTCCGGCCCGTAATCGAGCGGGCCGATATGGACGCCCTCTTCCTTCAGGCGCTCCACGAGCGCTGGCTGCAGGGTCAGCCACCAGGCGGTCGTGGGAAGGGTCACCTCGGGGGTTTCCACCTCCTCCCACCCCAGCAGCTCCCCTCCCGGCCACCGCAGGCGCCGGTAGCCCACCACCTGGCTGATGATGGTCACCTCCCCCCATGCGCCGCTCACCCATGCCCCAGCCCGCCGATCCCGCTCCTGATCCAGCTGCCACCGCGCCTCGACGATGGGCTCGGTGATCTCATCCCCCTCAAAGGGCTCCGCGATGGCTTCCCCCTGCTCCCAATCCACCGAGACGATCCGATACGCCAGGCCCTCATGCAGATACACCGCGCCCGGATGAACCAGCCGGGGCGCGGAGGGGCGATCCACCTCGCCGATGACCCGACCCCCCTTCTCCCCGCCCAGTCGGATCCTCACCCGATCCCCCGTGCTGGTCCGCAGGCTGATCTCCTGAGCCGGATAGCGATCAGCCGCGAAATACACCCGCCCGTCGGTCGGGTTTCGATAAAGCGGCTCCCCTTCGGCGATCAGCCGCTCCACGATCCAGTCCGTATCCAGCGTCCGGGCGAAGGGCTCGCCCGGGCTCAGCGGCCATTCGAAGGCGGCGCAACGCAGATGGTCGGCCAGGATGGCCAGGTTGTCCGGATCGAAGCGGGCCGCCTCGGGGGAGTTCCGGAGCAGGAATTCGGGATGCCCCGCGAGATACTCATCGAGCGGGGTGGCGGTGAGCACGAGGATCGCCACGCTCAGCGGCGCCCGTCGGCCGGCCCGCCCGGCCTGCTGGCGGACCGAGGCGATGGTCCCTGGATATCCCACCATCACGCAGGCCTCCAGCGTGCCGATATCCACCCCCAGCTCCAGGGCGTTGGTGGCGATGACCGCACGGATCCGCCCTTCCCGCAACCCTTTTTCGATCGCCCGGCGCTCCTCGGGCAGGTAGCCCCCGCGATACCCGTGGACCTCCTCCGGATCCCCGCCCCGCTCCACCCAGGCCGATCGCACCATGCGGAGCAGGCGCTCGACCGCCATTCGGGAACGGGCGAAGGCGATCGTCGGGATCCCATGCTCCAGGAAGGTGAGGATCAGGCCGGCGGCAGCGGTCAGCGCGCTCTGGCGCAACCCGGTGGCCGCGTCCAGCAGCGGCGGACGGTACAGGATGAAATGACGCTCGCCGTAAGGAGCCCCATCGGCCTCAATGATGTGGGCTGGCCCCTCCACCAGCCCTTCGGCCAGCTCCGGGCCGTTAGCGACGGTTGCGGAGGCCAGGAGGAACTGGGGGGACGCACCGTAGGCGGCGGCCAAGCGCCGCAATCGCCGCAGCACGTTGACCATGTGGCTGCCGAACACCCCTCGATAGACATGGGCCTCATCGATCACCACGAAGCGCAAACGGCTCAGGAAAGCCGCCCAGCGGGGATGCTGAGGAAGGATCCCCATATGCAGCATATCGGGGTTGGTCAGAAGCAGGCGCCCCCGCTCCCGCACAAACCGTCGGACCTCGCCCGGCGTGTCGCCATCGTAGGGCAGCGCGGCGACCGGGAGCCTCAGGGCGGAAAGCCAAGCCCGGAGGATGGCCAGCTGGTCGTGGGCCAGGGCTTTGGTGGGATACAGGAAAAGCGCCGTGGTCTGGGGATCCTCACAGAGGGCCTGCAGGATCGGCAGGAGGAAGGCCAGAGTCTTCCCCGAAGCGGTGCCGGTGAACAGGGCGACGTGGGCGCCCGCGCGAGCGGCGCGATACGCTTCGACCTGATGGGTGTAGAGGGCGGAAATCCCTTCCTTCCGAAGGGCCTCCCGCCATCGCGGATGGAGGTCCTCCGGAATCGGGGCCCATTGCGCCTCCCGGGCCGGCGCCCAGGCCCAGGAGGCGACCCGCCGGCGGAACGCAGGATCCTGCCGCCAGCGCCGCAACAGGGCGGCCAGCGGCGTCGAAAGCTCATTCAGCCGCAAGCCGCACTCCCTCCAAACGGAGCAACCATTCCTTCAGATAGCGCCCCCCGGTATAGCCGCCCAGGCGGCCATCGGCGGCGATCACCCGATGACAGGGGATCAGGATGGGCAGCGGATTGGCCCCCAGGGCCTGACCCACCGCCCGGGCGGCTCCGGGCTGTCCAATGCGACGGGCCAGCTCCCGATAGGTCACCGTCTGCCCGTAAGGGATGCGAGCGGTCTCCGCCCAGACCCTCCGTTGAAAGGGAGTGCCCTCGGGATCCAGCGGCACGGTGAACGTCTTCCGCCCCCCGCGCAGATACTCCAGGATCTGAGCCAGGGCCTGCGCCGCCAGGCTATCTTCCCGACGCTCCATCTCCGGATAGGCCCTCTGGACCTTCGCCCACTCGCGCTCCCCGTTCTCCCCAAAAAGGACCCGGCGGACTCCCCGGGCGCTGGCGATCACCCAGAGGGTCCCCAGCGGGGTTCCTTCCGCCATCGACCAGTGCATCGATTCCTCCAGAAAGAACACCCGGAGTTCAAACTGCATGATAACCCAACTGGCCAAAGGCGCTTAGAGCGTGTCCGGAAATTCTGTTATGGGCTATGAATATGGAGGTATGCCTGGCGTCTGACAGCTGTTCGTCGTCGGGCACGGAGCGAAGCGGAGTGCCCGTCTAAGCGTTTCCAAATAGGACTTACGCAGTTCGTTTCCCATGGGGCAAGGATTTTTCTCCCCCCTCTCCACGGCCCTTGGGCCGTGGGGAGGGGGAGAAAGGGGGGTGGGGCCATTCCGTTCCACCTTTAGAGCTTTCAACTGCGTAACTCCTATCCAAAAAGAACGGGCACGGACGTGCCCGACTACGAACAGGGAAAACCCTGCTCAGCCGCCTCCAGCAAATATTCGGACACGATCTTAGAGAGGCTCCGCGAGCCGATACCGCTCGCCCCAGCGGCTCCGTCCGGGGCGGGCTGCCGAATCATAGGCTGGTTGACAGCAGCATCGGCCACCATGTTCGTTATGACTTCGCTATTAATGGAAGCAGTGTAATCACGGCGCCGCTGAAAAGAGCAATGATCCTCCGCACACAGGTCCTGGAAAATGAGTTGGGAGCACCCGTGACCCTTAACCCCATTCCGCTTCGATCGCGAGCTCTTTCGCGACTTGCTGGAATTCGAGTCGGGCCTGCATTGGAGGACACATGCCATGATCGACGGAAAGCTCTATCAAGCGATCCGAAAATTGCCTCCCATCTTCCGGGAGGAGCTGCTGAATTTCGTCTGGTATGTGCTCATGAAGGCCGAGCGGATGGAGAGACAGGAAATGAAAGGGCCTGGTCATGGAGGATGACTTTCCGTCTCCTCTGACGATTGCTCCAGAATTTCTCCCCCAGCCCTCATATTTGCTAAAATGCCTGCTGCAACTCTCAGGAAGCGCTTATACCCTCTTGCCTCATTCGGCAAGGGATTTCAGCAAATCCCGAATTCCCACCCGGGGGCTTTTCAGGGCCGGGCAAAGGCGCTGTTCAGGCCCGCCCCGGCCCCGAGATCTCGCAGCTTCAAAAGGAGGACCCATGCACAGAATCCATGGCTGGCTGCTGGGAGGATGGATCGGCCTGATCCTGGCTGGGATGGCGATGGGGGGCCTCGCGGGGCTCGAGCCTCGCGTCCTGGCCCAGGCCCAGGTCACCGCCACGCCCCGCCCGGATGGCTCTATCGTCCACACGGTGCAGGAGGGCGATACGCTCTTCGGCCTGGCTTTGCTTTATGGAACCACCGTGGAAGAGATCAAAGCGCTCAACGGCCTGGATTCCGACCTGCTGGTGGTGGGCCAGGAGCTCCTGATCCGACCGCCCCAGCAAAGTTCTGAAATGCCCACTCCCACTCCGCCATCCGTGGAGCGACGACCGGGGGCGGTGTGCGCCGGAGCCTTTGAGGATCAGAACGGAAATGAGACGAAGGAGGAAGGAGAACCCTGGATCGCAGGGGTCGCGATCCATGTGATCGATGGACACGGATGGAAAACCACCCTGATCTCGGAGGCGGGCCAGACGGCCTGCGTTCGGGATCTGGAGCCCGGCTATTACGTGATCGCCACCGAGAACCCGACCGGATATCAGCCTTCCGGGCCCACCCGGCGCGAGATCTGGCTGCCCTGGAATGCGGAGATAACCGTATGGTTCGGATTCCAGGTGCTCTCCGGGCCTGCGACGCCCGCTCCCTCCCCTACCCCTGCGCCACCGACGTCCGCCGGGGCGGATCTCTCGCAACTCGGGCAGGGATTGCTGACAGCCGCCGGATTTCTGGCGCTGCTGCTGATCGGGGGAATCATCGGTTACCTGGCCGGGCAGCAACGCGCCCGGGCCCGATAATCACAGGACCGGCGCGCCGGGTCTCTATCCGAGCGGGGAGAGGGTCGAGGGCGTAACGCTTTGGATTTTCTGGGCAGGCCCCTGCGCCTGCCCTCATTCTTTACGTAGTAGGACTTACGCAGTTCGTTTCCCATGGGGGCAAGGATTTTTCTCCCCCCTCCCCACGGCCCAAAGGGCCGTGGGGAGGGGGAGAAAGGGGGGTGGGGCCATTCCGTTTCACCTTTAGAGCTTTCAACTGCGTAACTCCTACTTTACGATACGAAAGGACGGGTGAAGCATGACCTGGACGGCAATGGTTCTGGCGGCAGGGCTCAGCACGCGATTTAAATCCGAACGGCCGAAGGTGGCGCACCCGCTGGCAGGCCGCCCGATGATCCGGCATGTCCTGGAGGCCCTGCGGGCGGCCGGATGTCCGATCCCGCCGGTGGTGGTGATCGGCCCGGCAGCTCAGGCCGTGCGGGAGGCCGCCGGGCCGGATGCCCGGTTCGTGATCCAGCCGGAGCCCCGGGGCACCGGGGATGCCGTGCGCTGGGCGGAGCCGATCCTGCGGGGACAGGTCGCCCACATTTTGATCACCTACGGGGATCTCCCGCTGATCCGCCCGGAGACGTTCCGTCGCCTGATCGAAACCCATGAGGCCTGTGGGGCGACCCTGACCTTCCTCACGGCCCACCGGGCGGACCCCACGGGCTACGGGCGCGTGGTTCGGGATCCAGAAGGAAGGGCGCTTCGCATCGTCGAGGAGACGGAGGCCGGCCCGGAGGAGCGGCGCCTTTCGGAGATCAATGTGGGCGTTTACGTCGTGCGCGAGCCCTGGCTCTGGCCTGCCCTCTCGCGCCTGCGGCCCAGCCCGGCGAAGGGCGAGATCTATCTCACGGACCTGGTCGCCCTCGCGGCAGCGGAAGGGGCACGGGTGGAGACCGTGGCCCTCGAAGATCCGGAAGAGGCCCTGGGGATCAACACGCGGGTGCAGCTGGCGGAGGCCGAGCGCATCCTGCGGCGGCGGATCAACACCCGATGGATGTTGGAGGGCGTCACCCTCCTGGATCCGGAGCGGGTTTACATCGGGGCCGAGGCGATCATCGGACCGGACACCGTGATCTACCCGGATACTTACCTGGAAGGGGAAACCCGGATCGGCCGCCGGTGCCGCATCGGGCCGAATGCCATCCTGCGGGACGCGGTGATCGGGGATGACTGCGTGGTGGAGGCCTCGGTCGTCGAGGGCGCGGTCCTGGGCGATCGCGTCCATGTGGGGCCCTTCGCCCACCTGCGGCCGGGGACCCGACTGGCCGAGGATGTGCATGTGGGGAACTTCGCCGAGATCAAGAACAGCACCGTCGGCCCGCGGACGCGGATGCATCACTTCGGCTACCTGGGGGATGCCACCGTCGGCGCGGACGTGAACATCGGGGCGGGGACCGTTACGTGCAATTACGATGGGGTGCGCAAGCACCCGACGATCATCGAGGATGAGGCGTTCATCGGCAGCGACACCATGCTGGTGGCGCCGGTGCGGGTGGGGCGGAAGGCCAAAACCGGCGCCGGATCGGTGGTGACCCGGGATGTGCCTCCCGAAACCCTGGTTTACGGCGTGCCCGCCCGGCCTCGTTCACCGTAGGCGTC
>JAEVEY010000101.1:7258-9865 GCA_016842045.1 Candidatus Thermoflexus sinensis
CGGTTAGAATAGAAACCAAACGCAGATGTCCGGAATCGCTTCCAGCCTGTTTCCGATGACGGATCCCCCGATTCGTCGGATGCGGTGACCAGGGGAGAGCCTTCAAAGGTTGGAATCGGTGATCGGAACGGTTGAACCCATGATCCAGGCGGGCGCGATTTTGCAAGCGATTGCGCCGATGATGAGGAGATGCCCTCAGCGGTCGGGGGCCTGAGGCCCCCCCGACTGCCGGGTTGGTTTTCGCCCGCAGACCGCCGGCCTCGGCCGGCGGTTTTTGTTTTCGGTCGCTGAAGACAGTGCCCGTTCTCTTTTTTGTGAACACGCATAACGGGCACTTCGCTTCGTGCCCTACTACCGCTTCATCCAGATTTGTTTTGAGGATATAAGAGGGTGTGGGCCAATGGCCCCACCCTCCTCGAGATTTTGGGGGCGAGCCGGGCGCCTTCGGTGCCCGGCTCGCCCCCAAACCCTTAGGGGACCAAAACCCAAAATCAAATCTGGAAGAAGCACTACGAACAAGGGGCTTTTCTGTTCGTAGCAAGGCACGTAAGTGCCTGTTCCCGTTTTGTCCGCAAAGCCTGATGGGAGGTGCTCGCCCGAGGCGCGGGCGGCCTGTCTTTCGCGTGACCTGTGTCCGGCCGATGAAATCCACTCAGGAGGTGCTCGATGGCAGAAAAGGTGCTGGTCTGCGTGGCCTGGCCCTACGCCAACGGTCCGCTGCATCTGGGCCACATCGCCGGGGCCTATCTCCCGGCCGATATCTTCGCCCGCTACCACCGCCTGAAGGGCAACCAGGTCCTCATGGTCTCCGGGTCGGATTCCCATGGAACCCCCATCACCGTTCAGGCGGACCGGGAGGGGGTGCCGCCGCGGGTGCTGTTCGAGCGCTATCATCGGATCTTCCTGGAGACCTGGCAGAAATACGGGATTTCCTTCGATCTTTTCACCCACACCGACACGGAGAACCATCACCGGGTGGCTCAGGACATGTTCCTGCGCCTCCTGGAGCGGGGGTATCTCTTCAAGCAGACCCAGCGCCAGTTCTACTCCGAGGTCTCACGACGCTTCCTTCCCGATCGCTACATCGAGGGGACCTGCCCGATCTGCGGCTACGAGCGGGCCCGGGGGGATCAATGTGAGCGATGCGGGACGCTGTTAGAGGCCACCCAGCTGATCAACCCCCGCAGCCGGATCGACGGCAGCGTGCCGGTGCTGCGGGAGACGGAGCATTACTTCCTCAACCTGCCCGCCTTCACCGAGCCCCTCCTGGCCTATCTGCGCGATAAGGGATACTGGCGGCCTAACGTCCTCACCTTCACCCTGAACTACATCCGCCAGGGCCTCCAGCCCCGCCCCATCACCCGCGACCTGGACTGGGGCATCCCCGTTCCCCTGGAGGGATTTGAGGGGAAGGTGCTTTACGTGTGGTTCGAGGCGGTGATCGGTTACCTATCCGCGACCATCGAGTGGGCCGCCCTCTCCGGGAACCCGGAGGCCTGGAAGGACTGGTGGTATGATCCGGAGGCGAAGATCGTTTACTTCATCGGGAAGGACAACATCCCCTTCCACACGATCATCTGGCCCGCCCAGCTGATGGGGACCGAGCGGCTGTATGAGGAAGATCCCTCTAAACGCCTGACGTTGCCTTACGACGTGCCGGCGAACGAGTTCCTGAACCTGGAAGGGGACAAATTCTCCACCAGCCGCAACTGGGCGGTCTGGGCCCTGGACGCCGCGGAGCGCTACGCGGTGGACGCCATCCGCTATTATCTGACGGCGATCATGCCGGAGACCCAGGACGCGGAGTTCCGGTGGGTCGATTTCATCCGCCACAACAACGAGGAGCTCCTCTCCATCTGGGGGAACCTGGTCCACCGCGTGCTCACCTTCGCCGCCCGTCATTTCGACGGCGAGGTCCCCATGCCCGGCCTGATGGAGCCGCGGGACGCCGAGCTCCTGGCCCGGATCGACGTGTCCTTCGAGACCGTGGGGCATCTGATCGAGGGCTGCCGCTTCCGGCAGGCCCTGGAGACCGTGATGGGGCTGGCCGCGGAGGTGAACCGGTATCTCAACGAGCGCGAGCCCTGGAAGGAGATCCAGAAGGACCGAACCCGGGCGGGGACGACCATTTACGTGGCCCTGCGGGCCATCGACAGCCTGAAGGTGATGTTTGCGCCCTTCCTCCCCTTCTCCAGCCAGCGGGTCCACGAGATGCTGGGGTATGAGGGGGATCTGGTGGGACGCCTGATGGTACGGCCCGTCGCGGAGCAGACGCGGGAGCATCTGGCGCTCACGTATGAAGCGGACCCTTCGATCCGCTGGGCGCCCAGCCAGCTGCGGCCCGGCCAGCGCCTCCGGGAGATCCGCCCCCTCTTTGAGAAGATCGACGAGAAGCGGGCCGAGGAGGAACGGGCCCGCCTGGGCCAGCCGATAGCCTGACCCGACGGATCGCCGTTAGGGCATCCCCTGGGGGCGGGCAGAAGCCCGCCCCGCGAAATCACTTGGGTGTGTAACTATTCAGCCGTTCTCCCGTAATGCCTATACGGATATGGGCGGTTTCCTCCTGGGGGCTTTTGGGGCCGAGCCGCGCGCCTTCGGCGCGGCCCC
>JAEVEY010000088.1 GCA_016842045.1 Candidatus Thermoflexus sinensis
GAGTTACGCAGTTCGGGGCTCGCGAGAAGAGGTAGAATGGCCCCACCCCAATATATTTTTGGGGGAGTCGCGCGCCTTCGGCGCGCGACTCCCCCAAAAACCCCCCAGGAGAAAATCAACTGCGTAACTCCTATGAATTCCGAGCTATCCTCACCCCAGCCATGGAGGCCCCCGCCGGACAATGGCATCAGTCATGCGGGCGACGCGGACCATGGCTTCGACATCATGCACCCGGACGATGTCCGCTCCGCGCACGATGCTGACCGCCACCACCGCCGCCGTCCCTTCCAGCCGTTCCTCCGGGGGCAGGTTCAGCGTGTAACCGATGAACGACTTGCGGGAAGGGCCCACCAGGATCGGGAAGCCCAGCTCCCGCAGTTCCCCCAGGCGATTCACCAGCTCCAGGTTTTGAGCGACCGTTTTGCCGAACCCCAACCCCGGGTCCAGGATGATGCGATACGGAGGGATCCCCGCCGCGCGGGCGGCCTCCACCCGCTCCATCAGGTGGGCACGCACGGCGGCCACGATATCCCCATGCGCCTCCCCTTCATAGCGGGCGCCCAGATGAGGATCCCGCACCACGGCCTCCCGGCGGCTCCGGTTGTCCATCAGGATGATCGGAACTCCAAGTTCCGCCGCCGTATCGGCCATCTCCGGATCCGCCTCCATGGCCCACACATCATTGATGAGATCGGCCCCCGCCATCACGGCGGCACGGGCCACGCAGGCCTTGTAAGTATCCACGGAGATCGGGCCCAGCCCCTCTGCCGCCAGCCGCTCGATCACCGGCAGCACCCGCCGCATCTCCTCCTCGGCCGACACCGGCTCGGAACCGGGCCGTGTGCTCTCCCCGCCCACATCGAGCAGATGGGCGCCTGCCGCCTTGAACCGTCGGGCCTGTTCCAGAGCCGCTTCGATCCAGTTCGGCCCCTTCAACAGGCCATCGCCCGAGAAGGAATCCGGCGTGATGTTCAGGATCCCCATGACCAGGGTCTCCCGGCCCCAGTAGAGAAAGCCTCCCCCCACCCGCATCGGGGCCCGGGCCCAGCGCCGGACGCCCGCGGAGGGTTGCTCCGTCGCCAGCGCCGCAGCCGTCCGTCCCAGCCGGGGATGGATCCACTCTGGGGCGATCTCCGCCAGCGGGATCAGGACGAAGGCCCGCTCCGCCATCCGGGGATGGGGAAGGACGAGGGCCTCATCCTCCAGGCACAGGTCCTCATAAAACAGCAGATCCAGATCGATGGGACGGGGTCCCCAGCGAGGGCCAGGGCCTCGCCCCAGCGCGGCCTCAATGGCCTTGCATGCGGCCAGGAGCTGGTGGGGCGGGAGGTCCGTCGTGCCGATGCAGACGGCGTTCAGAAACAGGGGCTGATCCACGTAACCGACCGGCTCCGTCTCGTAGAACGAGGAGACGGCCTCGATCTCCACCCACTCCAGGAGGCGCTGAAGCGCCTCCCGCAGCGCGGCCTCCCGATCCCCCAGGTTGCTCCCCAGGGCGATGCCCACCCGGTGCTTACGGCGTCGAAGCGGCGGCATCGATCGCCTCCCGGTAGATCGCGCTTTGCCCGAACGATTCCTGCACTTCCACCTCCAGGGCATGCAGGCGGAGGCCGTCCGGAAGGCGCGCCCGCAATTGCCCGGCCAGATATCGGGCCAGCCACTCCGCCGATGTGTTGGGGATCGGCAGGATCCGCACGTCCTCCAGGGGGAAGACGTAGCGCTTGGAATCGATGGTCGCCTCCACCTGATCTTCCCGAATCGTCAGATGAAGGCGGGGATGCTCAGCCGGAAGCAACACCCGATGATCCAGCTCATCGGCCAGGGCCTTCACCAGGCGTTTGAGCGCCACGAAATCCATGACCATATCATCCCGCAGTTCGCCCTCCAGAGCCACCGCCACCCGGTAGTTATGGCCGTGGAGCGGCTCGCTTCCTTTCGGGAAGATCATGAAATGCCCGGCGCAGAACACCAGGTTATCCTGGGAAACTCGCACGCGATCCACTTTCAGACCCTCCTTTCCGTGTGATTCCGAAAAAGGCTTTTGGGGTTGGGAAAGTCACCTTCGCTGTTCTTCATCCCTGGCTCAGGGGGCCTTCGGGGTGGAATCCCCTGTCTGGTTCGGGGCGGAACGTTTGACCGAGCAGGCCCTCTCCGTGGCCCAAAGGGCCGCGGAGAGGGGGAAGCTGGATGACCCGGAATGAATTTTGAGCTCCTTTTCACCTCGAAACCGACATGAGCCTCATCCTTTAGCACCCTCGATGACCTCCGCCGTGCGTTGCGCGCAGGCGATCCACGAGAAGGCGGCCGCACGCCGGGGCCCCCGCTCCCGTAATGTCCGCTCCAGGGCGGGATCGACCAGCACGGAGATCAGCGCCCCGGCCATTCCCCGCGCATCCTCCGGGGGGATCAGATAAGCCGCATCCCCGACCAGCTCCACCAGCGCCGGGATCTCCGAGGCGACCACCGGGACCCCGCAGGCCATCGCCTCCAGCACCGGGAGGCCGAATCCTTCGTAGCGAGAGGGATACAGGAACGCGGAGGCCCCCCGGTAAAGCGCCGGTTTGTCCTCCTCCGCCACCGGCCCGATCGTCCGCACCACATCTTCAATCCCCCAGGCCCGGGCCAGCGGACGGGGGTCCACGAACAGACGGCTGGAACCCTCCGGCAGGCGCCCGGCGATGACCAGCGGGAAATTATCGCCGATGGCCTCCTGAGCCCAGGTGTAAACCGCCAGCAAGGTCTCAATGTTTTTCCGCCGATCGAAGCCGCCCAGATAGAGCACATACGCAGGGGGCAGGTCGTATCGGTTCCGCACCCGCGCATCCTCCACCGGGTCCGGACGGGGGGTGAAGCGCTCGGACACACCCAGGGGAACGGCGGTGATGCGCTCCGGGGGCACCCGCAGGCGCTGGAGGATATCCCGCCGGGAAGCCTCCGAATCCGTCAGGATATGGGCGGCCCCGGGCGTGGCTGCCCGAACCAGCGCCGTATACAGCCGCGCGCTCAGGCTGGCCCGATATTCCGGGAAGAGCAAGGGGATGAGATCATGCACGGTCACGATCAGCGGGGCGGGCGCGCGAAGCGGAGGGGCCCAGTAAGGCACGAATAGCCGCTCCGCCCGCCAATATGCCGCCGCCCGGGGTAGAGCCACCTGCTCAAACCACAGTTTCTGGAAATCGATCGGGAGCCGTGGCAATGGAACCCGCACGGGCTCCACCCCGTCCGGCAAGGGAAGGGCCCGGTCCGCGGGAACGGCCACGCCAATGGTCCAGTTCGGCCGCACCCGGGAGAGGTATCGAAGGATCTCCCCGGCATACTGGCCCGTTCCCGTCGCCGGATATTGAAGAAACCAGCCGCTGATCAGAACCCGCATCGGCACCCGTTAAAGGTCAATCCTTCCCGGATAAGGGGATCAGATCCTGAAACCAGAAACCATCCCGGAAAACCGCTTCCCCCAGGACGAACGCCACCGGCTGACGGAAGCCGGGCCCGTCATACACGAACGTGTGGAATTCCCCGTTCTCCCCCGCCGGATCCACATCAGCGGGCAGATCGGCCAGGAAGGCCAGATCCAGGATCCGCCCCAGGAATTCCGGACCCAGGCGCTTCCCATCCACACAGACGGTGATGGCCTGAAAGCCCAGAGCGATCAATCGCTGGACCAGATCGCGGGTCGGCTCGCCCCAGAGGGGGAACCGCACTTCCACCCCCAGGGGAAGCAGGTGACGAAGCCGATAGGCCCGGATCTCCTCCAGGAATAAGTCCCCGAAGGCGAAACTTCGGATTCCCTGTTGCATCAGGCGCCGGGTCGCCTCGGCCATCCGCTGTTCGTAAACTTCATTGGGGCATGGGTTAGGAAGCCAGACCTCGTAGACGGGCAGGCCCAGGGCGGACGCCTGAGCGTGGATGAGGGAGCGGCGCACGCCGTGCATGGTCACCCGATCGAAGGCCTCGTTCAGGGTGACGAGCAACACAGCCACCGCCTCGCCTCGCCGCCGCAACGTATGCAGCGCCATCATGCTATCCTTCCCACCGCTCCAGGCCAGCGCGATCATGGGCGCCCCTTCTCCCCCGACGATTCCCTTCCTCCTTCCCATTATAGCGGTCCGATCACTGCCCGCCTGGTTCAGGGCGCCGGATCAGATGGAACCATATTTTCCCAAGCTGGGCGCTGAAGGCGCCGGCCCGGCTCGAAAAACCAGAGAAGGTCAACAACATAACTCCTTTGATGTTAGGAGTTACGCAGTTGGTTTTCTCCTGGGGTTTTGGGGGGGAGTCGCGCGCCTTCGGCGCGCGACTCCCCCAAAAATATATTGGGGTGGGGCCATTCTACCTCTTCTCGCGAGCCCCGAACTGCGCAACTCCTATTTGATGTAAAATCCTCAAAGGTGAGGGGGATGCCCCCAGGATTCCCTGACGTTGATCGCTCATCTCGGATTCACGGAGGAATCCTCTATGGGAAACCTGGAAGGCCGCGTGGCGGTGGTGACCGGAGCCTCCCGGGGGCTGGGGCGGGCGATCGCCCTGGAGCTGGCCCGGCGGGGCGCCCGCGTCGTGGTCAACTATCGTCAGAACGAGGCGGCCGCCCGCGAGGTGGTGGAGGCCATCCGGGCCGCTGGCGGGGAGGCCATTGCGGTCCAGGCGGATGTGAGCCGCTATGAAGAGGCCGAACGGTTAATCCGCGCCGCCCTGGAAGCGTTCGGACGGGTGGACATCCTGGTCAACAACGCCGGGACCACGCGGGATAACCTGCTGGCGCTGATGAAGGAAGAGGACTGGGATTTCATCCTGACCACGAATTTAAAGAGCGCCTTCAACTGCACAAAGGCCGCGCTGCGGCCGATGATGCGACAGCGCTACGGTCGGATCATCAACATCACCTCCATTGCCGGCCTGGTGGGCAACGCCGGGCAAACCAATTACGCCGCCGCCAAAGCGGGCCTCATCGGCTTCACCAAATCCCTGGCCAAAGAGGTGGGCTCCCGCAACATCACCGTCAACGCGGTGGCCCCCGGCCTCATCCCGACGGACCTGACGGAGCCGCTGCCTCAAGAATTCAAGGAGGCGGCGCTGCGGATGACCCCGCTGGGACGGCTGGGAACCCCCGAGGACGTGGCCTACGCGGTCGCTTTCCTCGCCTCGGATGAGGCCGCCTTCATCACCGGTCACGTGCTCACCGTGGATGGGGGAATGACATGCGTGTAGGGGGCATCCCTCATGGGTGCTCTACTCGGGCGGACATAAGCCCGGGGCAGGCACAAGGCCTGCCCCAACAAGAATCGTCTGCCATCCCATATGATAGGGGCGCCTTGTGGGCACCCTAAGGGAGGGGATCGCATCCATGCTGTCCGAGGACATCCAGGAGGTGATCCCGGGGCGCATTGTGGTGGCCCCCCAGGTGTTGCGGGATATCGTCCGTCAGACGGTCGCACAGATCCCCGGCGTCGCCCGCCTGGCCGAGGCGCGGGTAGGACCCTGGGCGCTCTCCGAAGGGTTGCGCCTGACCATGGCCGATGACCGGGTGCGCATCGACCTGGCCCTGGTGGTGCGCCCGGAGGTTCGTTTCCGCGAGGTCGCCCGGCAGGTCCAGGAGGAAGTCGCCCGGGCGATCCGCGATCTGACCGGCCTGGAGGTGGCCGCCGTGAACGTCCTGATCGTCGATGTGGAGGTGGAGGAACGTGGCGCGCCGCAAACCTCAGGATCGGACCAGCGAGCCTGAGGAGAGCCACCGGGCGCGGGAAGGGATCCCACTGATGCGCCGGGCCCGCATGGTGGCCCTGCAGGCGCTTTATGAGATTGACGCGGCCGGCCATCCGCCCGGCGAAGTCCTGTCCGCCCGGTTCCAGGCGGAGCCGCTTCCGGCGGAGGCCCGGGCCTTCGTCCAGGAGCTGGTGACCGGAGTGCTGGCGCATCAAACCGAAATCGATCGCCTGATCCAGCGTTATGCCCCGGCATGGCCGGTGGCCCAAATGGCCCTCATCGACCGCAACATCCTCCGGATGGCGATCTTCGAGTTCGTGATCGCCCGCCGGACCAGCCCTGCCGTCGCCATCAATGAGGCTGTTGAGCTGGGGAAGCTCTTCGGATCTGACAGCACCCCTCGCTTCGTCAATGGGGTGCTCGGAAGCATCGCGGAGGAAATCGAGGGGGGCGGTAAAGCGTAACGCCCCCGATGCGGGAAAGGAGCCTCCGATGGATAGCCTGTTCGGCATCGGTCCGATGGAACTGGCGTTCATTTTCCTGCTGGCCTTTATCCTGTTAGGGCCGCGGGATCTGCCCCGCCTGGCGTATCAGCTGGGGCGCTGGATCCGCCAGGCTCAGCTCCTTTACGCGGAGTTCCGGCGGGAATGGGAAGCCGAGGTGCAGGAGGTGAGCCGGGAGATCGAGCGCACCACCTCCGAACTTCCGGAGGTGGCCCTCCCGCCGGAAGCCGCCGCCTACCAGCTCCCCTCCTCAAGCGAGACCGCCTATGCCCATCCTTCGACGACGGACCGGCCGAAGGAACGTTAAAGCCCGGGCCCAGGATCAACCGCGGCCGCTGCTGGAGCACCTGGAGGAGCTGCGCCAGCGGCTGCTCCGCAGCCTGATCGCCCTGGGGGTGGGAACGGGGATTGGGCTGCTGGTGGCCGACCGGGTCATCGACTTCCTGGCCGCCCCCGTCGGGGGGCGCGCCGGCCTGGTTTCCATCGATGTGACCGAGAGCATCGCTGCCTATATGCGGGTATCCCTGCTCTTCGGGTTCACCCTGGCTTTCCCCTATATCATCTATCAGGTTCTGGCGTTCGTTTACGTCGGATTGCTTCCCCATGAGCGCCGCCTGGTCCTCCTCCTGGTGCCGCTGTCCACCCTGCTCTTCCTGGGCGGGGCCGCCTTCACCTACTTCGTGATGATGCCCGTGGCCATCCCTTTCCTCACCACCTTCGCCGGCATCCGCACGGAGCCTCGCCCCTCCAGCTATCTCTCGTTCGTGGTCTCCCTGATGTTCTGGCTGGGGCTGAGCTTCGAGATGCCGCTGGTCTTCTTCGCCCTGGCGAAGGCCCGGCTGATCACCGCCCGTCAGCTGCTGCGGGCCTGGCGCTTCGCCGTGCTGGCCATCGCCATCCTGGCCGCGGCCATCACGCCCACGGTGGATCCGGTGAACATGTCGATCGTGATGGTGCCGCTCATCGCCCTCTATCTGCTCAGCGTGCTGCTGGCCGCTCTGGCTTGAAAAGATCCCGCCGGATCAGACCGGCCGCGAGATCGCAGGAATGCAGATGAAGCCGCGTATCAGGGGTCTGGGGGCGCGCCTTCGGCGCGCCCCCAGACTTAGCCCTTCCCCACGGCCCTGCAGGCCGCCGGGAGGGGCTAAAGAGCGATTCATTTCCGATGTCAACACCACTTCATGGAGGAGATCACGATGGCGGATCGCATCCGGGTCATCATCATGGGCGCCGCCGGGCGCGATTTCCATAACTTCAACGTGTTCTTCCGGAACAACCCGGACTACGAGGTCGTGGCCTTCACGGCCGCTCAGATCCCCAACATCGAGGGCCGTCTCTATCCCCCGGAGCTCGCCGGCCCGCTCTACCCCAACGGCATCCCGATCTACCCCGAAGAGGAACTCCCCGACCTGATCCGTCGCCTGGAGGTCGACCGCGTGGTGTTCGCTTACAGCGATGTCAGCCACGAATATGTGATGCATCGGGCCAGCCTCGCCCACGCCGCCGGGGCCGATTTCTGGCTCATGGGCCCGAAGGCCACCCAGCTGAAATCCCGCAAACCGGTGGTCTCCATCGGCGCCGTGCGCACCGGGAGCGGCAAAAGCCCCACCACCCGCCGGGTGGCCCGCCTCCTGCGCGAACTCGGGTGGAATCCCGTGATCGTCCGTCACCCGATGCCTTACGGCGACCTGCGCAAACAGGTCGTGCAGCGGTTCGCTTCTTTTGAGGATCTGGACCGCTATGAATGTACCATCGAGGAACGGGAGGAATACGAGCCCCATCTGGCCAACGGCTTCACGGTCTATGCAGGGGTCGATTATGAACAGATCCTGCGGGCCGCCGAGGCGGAGGGCGATCTCATCCTCTGGGACGGTGGGAACAACGACTTCCCCTTTTTCGTCCCGGATCTCCACATCGTGGTCGCCGATCCTCACCGCCCGGGCCACGAGCTGCGGTATCACCCCGGGGAAGCCAACCTCCGCATGGCCGACGTGGTGGTGATCAACAAGATCGACACCGCCCCTCCGGAGGCCATCACCCAGGTCCGGGAGAACGTCCGTCGGGCCAACCCGCGGGCGATCCTGATCGAGGCGGCCATGCCGATCTTCGTGGAAGATCCGGGGGCCATCCGCGGCCGGAGGGTCCTGGTGGTGGAGGATGGGCCCACCCTCACCCATGGGGAGATGGCCTATGGGGCCGGGGTGGTCGCCGCCCGTCGCTTCGGCGCGGCCGAGATCATCGACCCCCGACCCTACGCCGTGGGCAGCATCCAGGAAACCTATCGGCATTACCCGCAAACCGGCCCGGTGCTCCCGGCGATGGGCTATGGGGCCGAGCAGATCCGGGAACTGGAGGAGACCATCAACCGGACGCCCTGCGATCTGGTGCTGGCCGCCACCCCGGTGGATCTCACCCGCATCCTCCGGGTGCGGCATCCGGTGATGCGGGTGCGCTACGAGATCCAGGAGATCGGCCGCCCGACCCTGGCGGACGTCCTGGCGGAACGCCTGGGACGCGGGCCACGAGCGTCGGAGCCCCAGACCGCTCCCTGACGCCCGGCCGAAGGCCAGGCCGCCTGGCGGCCTCCATTTCTCTGACCTTTGACGCCGCGGCGCCCGGAACGATAGGGCGGTTCCCCGCCGCTGGGCGACGGGGAACCGCCTCCTTCCCCTCGCCGTTCTCCTCAGCCGACTGCGGAATGCCCCTTATCCCCCAACCATGGAGCGGGCTCCCGGGTATATCGAAATGGGAGCCTTTATCGAACCGTGGCCTCCATCCCCGCAGACATTTCCCGAAGGCGCTATCTCCCTCCCGAACCTCTTGACCGAAATGTTAAGAAGTTCTAAAATTCCATTGGGGAAAGGAGGGCGGCGATGGCCATCGCCGTAGTGAGCCGGTGCACCTTGCGGGCGCTGGGCTTTCAGACCCTCCTGGAGGCGGAGGGCTATTCCCCCTGCTGGATCGCCCGCACGGCCGCCGATGCCCTTTGCCGATGCCGGGAGCATCTTCCGGCGTGGCTCCTTCTCGACTTCGCCCTTCCGGATTCATCCGGCCCGCGCCTGCTGCATCAGTTGCGCCTTACGCATCCGGCCCTCGAGGGGATCGTGATCCTCGATGAGCTCCACCCTGCCTTCCTGGCCCTGGCCGAGCGGGCCGGCGCCCGGGCGGCGCTCTGGAGCGGCCTTCCCCTATCGGTCCTGCGAGAACGGCTGCGGGCCGCCCTGGAGGGCCGCTGGACCTGGTCTCCGGGGGCGCTGCGCGTCGTTCAGGGGTGGTGGGCCCGCTATGGAGATCCCTGGGCGAGCCTCTCCCCCCGCCAGCGGGCCGTGGCCCTGGGAGTCGCCCGCGGCTGGAGCGACAAAGAAATCGCCCAGGCCCTCCGCCTCCGCCCCGCCTCCCTCCGCACCCACCTCCGCCGCCTCCTCCATCGCCTCAACCTCCCCGACCGGGTCGCCCTCCGC
>JAEVEY010000080.1 GCA_016842045.1 Candidatus Thermoflexus sinensis
TTATGAAACAGCATATATTGGAACCCCAAATGCGGGACAATGGTACTACCAATATCCCTCCTGGCGGGGACGGTATGTAGAGGTCAACATGATTGCCAACCAGAGTGGTGCGATCTATATTCGCCTGACTCGTGGAGGGAGTACGTGGGATTTCCGATTCTGCGTTTCACAGGGAGGGACGGGTTGTGATTAGCCCATAGTTCGTGAGCTGAAATCCCTGAGAGATGCCCTATGCGTTCGTGTTGCCCTTCTGGCAGCGCAACGCCGTGAAGTTCTCGGAAGCAGAGCGGAGCCTATCCCCACGGAGGAATCGACATGCGGATTCTGCGAACGCTGGCTCCCTGGATCAGCCTGGTTCTTTACCTGCTCTTCGCCTGGGAAAGCGATCGCTGGCTGGAGGCCGCTCAGGCCGAGCGAGCCCGGACATTCCAATCAGAGCCCCTCCTCTGGACCTGGGTCGGCCTGAACCTGGCCTTCGCCGGGCTCACCCTGGTCCTGTTCCTGGGGTTGCTCCGATGGATCGGCCCGGGCTCCCGCTATCTGTGGGGGATGATCCTCCTTGGACTCCTGTTCGTCGGGCTCGGCGCTCCCCCCGGATTCCAGCTGGTCAGCTTCATGCCGGACCCCCTGCGGGCCTGGCTGGGCGCGTTCCGGGTTTCTACCTATTTGGCCCAGGCGGCCGCCTTCATCACCGGGATGGGGATTGCCGGGTTACTCTGGTCCTGGCTCGAACGACCCAGGAGGGAGTAACGGGCCTTCCCTAATGATTATTCAAATATCACAATTTCTGCCGGAGTTACAGCAGGTTATTATCCCAATCGAGATCCGAACACAACGATGGAAATCCGGAATGCGGATGCCTTCACATGCGCTTCCCGACCGTGGGATTGTCGAGTTTACCCTCAAGCCAGCGCCTTTTACGTCATTTGGCCCTGAGGTGGATGCCATGCGGGTGAAAGCGCGAACGCGATACTCATTCCTGCTGGTTTTCATCGCCGGGGCTTTCCCGCTCGTTGCCTCGTGGATCACCTCCCCCGTCCCGGTTTCGGCTGTTCAGCGGTTCCCGGAAGGGATCCCCGCAGAACCTCTGGAAGCCGTCCTCCGGCGGGTCTCCTTTCCGGTCTGGATCCCCACCTGGCTTCCCTTCGCCTTCGAAAAGCCCTTCGCCTTTCTCGTGGAAAGGCCAAACGGAGTCCACACTCTCTACGTCCATTATGTTAACGTTCAATCCCGATCCTTCGTCGAGGTGGCGATCACCAACCGGCCGGTTCCGATGATCTCCGATCGCTATCCTCTGGAGAAGGTGCGGGTTCGAGGGAGCTATGAGGGTGTATTTCTGGATAATGGGACCGCTCAGATGCTGGCCTGGGATGAGGAGGGGATGCATATCATGCTCACCGCTTCCCGGCCGGAAGGGCCCTATTCACCTTCCGAACTCCTGCGCATTGCAGAGCATTTGAAACGCATACCGCAGGGCTTCTGTTTGCTCGGATTCTGGGGTTTGAGGGATAGCGCTCGGCAAAGGGGCGGGCTGTCTCTCCTCTTTGGGCCGCAGGGAGAAGATAGAAAGTTAATTGTTAGGCCGGGACGTGCGCCGAAGGTGCCCCCCAGTCCCCAAAACCCCCGTGAGGAGGGCAAGTGCGTAACTCCGATCTGGGAGGGCCGCGCGGTGGCGGGATAGGCGTGCTTCCTCAAGCCCTGGCTACGGAGAGAAGGGCATCGGGGCGCCGAGGCGGACGACGAGGGCGGAGCGCGGGGGGATGCCCGCGGTGGCATTGCATGTATCCACGACCAGCCGTGCGGTTCGCACCACCCGCTCATAATCCACCGCCCGGTGCCCGGTCGCGATGACCACCACGTCCGCCCACCGCAGCCATCCTTCCTCCAGCGGCACGGACTCCAGCTCCCTTTCCTCCTGCCGGAACACATTCCCCCCCACCCGAAACCGTGGCACATAGGGATCGTGATAGACCACTTCCGCTCCCCGCTCCAGCAGCAGCTCGATGATCCGCCCGGCCGGGCTGTTGCGCGCGTCGTCCACCTCCCGCTTGAACGCCACCCCCAGCACCAGCACCCGCGCCCCTCGCAGGCCCTTCCCCGCAAACCGATCCAGCGCCTCTTCCACCCTGTGCACCACGTGGAAGGGCATCGCCTGGTTCACTTCCGCTGCCAGCTCAATGAACTTCGTGTAAAAGTCATATTCGCGGGCCTTCCAGGAGAGGTAATAGGGGTCAACGGGAATACAGTGCCCCCCAACCCCGGGACCCGGATAAAAGGCCATAAACCCGAAGGGCTTGGTCTTCGCCGCCTCGATCACCTCCCAGATGTCGATTCCCATCCGCTCACAAAGCAGCGCCAGCTCGTTTACCAGCGCGATGTTCACGCTCCGGAAGATGTTTTCTAACAGCTTGCTCATCTCCGCCACCCGCGGTGAGGACACCGGATGCACGGGTGCCCCCAATCGGCTTAACAGCGCTGCTGCCCGCGCCGTGCTCCGGGGCGTCACGCCCCCAACCACTTTTGGCGTGTTCCGCACCGTCCATTCCCGGTTCCCGGGATCGATCCGCTCCGGCGAGAAAGCCAGATCAAAATCCTCCCCCGCCCGCAGCCCGCTCCGCTCCAGGATCGGCCGCACCACCTCCTCGGTGGTCCCCGGATAGGTGGTGCTTTGGAGGATCACCAGATGCCCCCGCCGCAAATAGGGCACGATCCCTTCCGCCGCCGCCTTCACATACGAAAGATCCGGCGCCCGCATCGCATCATAGGGCGTGGGCACGCAGATGAACATCGCCTCCACGGCCTGGAGCGCGGCATAATCCGTGGTCGCCTGGAACCGCCCCGTTCTCAGCGCAGCCCGGAGCGCCTCCGAAGGGACATCCCGGATGGGGCTGCGCCCGGCCATCAGCGACCTCACCTTCCCCTCGTCCACATCCACCCCGATCACCTCACATTCCACCTCGGCGAAGGCCAGGGCCAGCGGCAGCCCCACATATCCCAGCCCGATCACCCCAATCCGATCATCCGCCATCGCGCTCCCCTCCCAGGGCATTGCGGATCCATCGAACTGCCTCCTCCGGCGGCAGGGTCCGTTGCTCCCCGCTCTCCATCGCCCGCACCGTCACCATCCCCTGTGCCTCCTCATCGGGCCCCAGGATCGCCACGAAGGGGATCCCTTTCTGATGGGCATAACGCAGCTGGGCCTCCAGGCGGCGAGGTTCGAAGTAAAGCATCGTGTGAAGCCCGGCCTGTCGGAAGGTCCGCGTCAGGGCGATGGAAGCCCCCATCCGGGGCTCATCGAACACGGTCACCAGCACCTGGATCGGCGTGCGCGGCAGAGCCGGCGGGGCCATCCCCAGCTCCTGGATCACATCGATGATCCGCTCGATCCCGAAGCTGGTCCCGGTCATCGGCACGCTCTGTTTGGCGAACAGCCCGACCAGACCATCGTAACGGCCGCCGCCGGTAATGGAGCCGATCTTCGGTTCGGTGACCACCGTCTCGAAGATGGGGCCGGTGTAGTATTCCAGGCCCCGCACCATCGTGAACGAGATCCGATAGCGCTCCGGGGCCACGCCCATCTCCTCCAGGAACCGCAGTAGCGTGCGGAGCTCCTGGAGCCCCTCCAGGCCTTCCGGGATCTCCGCCTCCTGCATCCGCCGGGTCAATTCCTCCAGGATCCCGGCGTTCTCGCCTTCGATGCGGAGCAGTTCCAGCATGCGCTCGATGACCTCCTCCGGGATCCCGTAGCGGCGCATCTCCTCCCGAACGCCTTCCAGGCCCAGGCGATCGAACTTATCGATGGCCCGATACAGGCTGCCGAGCAACGGCTCGGGGACCCCTGAGTAGCGCCCGAGGCCGGTGAGCAGCTTGCGGTCGTTGAGGAGGATCACGAAGTTCCGGAACCCCAGGCGCGTGAGAGCCTCGTCGATCAGGGCAATGATCTCCGCGTCGGCGGCCATCGAGGAGGTGCCCACGATATCGGCGTCACACTGATAGAACTCCCGGTAGCGGCCCTTCTGCGGCCGCTCCGCCCGCCAAACCGGGGCGATCTGGTAGCGCTTGAAAGGCTTGGGGAGGTTCGGATACATGGCCACCACCCGGGCGAGAGGGACGGAGAGATCATAGCGCAGGCTGAGCTCCTCCTTGCCCTCCCGGTGGCGGGCGTCGTAGATCAGCTTCTCGGCCTCCGGCCCGTATTTGCCCATCAGCGTCTCGCGCAGCTCCAGGGCCGGCGTCTGGAGCGGCTCGAAGCCATAGGCCTCGAAGATCTCCTCGAAGGTGCGAATCACATACCGGCGCAACATCATCTGGTCAGGCAGGATGTCCCGCATCCCGCGGGGCAAACGGGGTTCCATCTTCGCTCCTCTTCAGAAGAAGGATTTTCGCATTACATCTCATTATAATGATGTTGGGGAGGGGGGCGGAGGCCGCCGGCTTCTGCTCCGGAGTTGCGCTGTCACAAATTGGGGGCTTTCGGGGGAGAAGGGCAAACGCGGAACCCGAGCGGGCACCGCCAGGATCGCAACCGAGCACCCGCAAGCCAAAAACCCACGTGGTGGGAAAAGAAACGAATCCGGGAGGAAAGATGGTGCGCCTGATCTATCGTCATCAGGTCTTTGAGGTGCCGGCCGGCCTGACCGTCCGGGAGGCCATGAAACAGGTGGGCCTGAACCCGGAGATCACGCTGGCCGTGCGGGATGGAAAATTGCTCCACGAAAACACCATCTTGCAGGACGGCGACGAGGTCAAGTTGATTGCCGTGATCTCGGGGGGCGAGGTCTGATCAAGCCCTCGTCCATCCCAATGGCCTTGCTCCACCCCGGCCGCCGTCCATCTCGTTCGTATGGATCAGGGGGAAGCCATGCTGACGGTCTTATTGACGGCTTATTTGTTAGGATCGATTCCGACAGCATATCTGGTGGCGAAGCAGGTGGCCGGGTTGGACATCCGGACGGTTGGCGACGGGAACCCCGGGGCCCGCAACGTGTGGCTCCATCTGGGCTGGCGATGGGGGGTCCTGGTGGCGATCCTGGATATGCTCAAGGGCTACGCGGCGGTTCGCTGGGCCCAGGCCATGGGCTTCGCGGAGCCCTATGCGTTCCTGGCTGGGATGGTCGCCGTGCTGGGCCATGACACCTCGCCCTTCCTCCGGTTCCGCGGCGGCCAGGGGATGGCCACGACCCTCGGCGTAATGCTGGCCCTGATGCCCTGGGAGACTCTGTTCGCCATCGCGGTGTTCCTGCTGGCCTACCGCCTGTCCCATCGCTGGGATGAAAGCCTCTTTGTGGGAATGATCTGGCTGCCGCTGCTGCCGCTGCTCCTGGGTCGTGATATCCGTTACGTTCTCTATCCGGTCGCTCTGCTGCCTACCGTCGGGATCAAGAAGCTGATCGATCAAATCCGGCGCTCGGGCCGGGGTCTCCGTGCGCTCCGGCTTCGCCGATAATCTGGATCGCCCGTTCGGTGGGGTTCTTCCGGCCGCAGGAAAAAGTCGGGGAATTTGGGAACGCGGAGATGGGCGCTTCGCTCCGTGCCCTACTACGAACAAAGAGCTTTTCCTGTTCGTAGTAGGGCACGTAAGTGCCCGTCCTCTTTTTGCGAACGCCTGTGACGGGCACTCCGCTTCGCTTCGTGCCCTACTACAAACAAGGGGCCTTTCCTGTTCGTAGTAGGGCACGTGAGTGCTCGTTCTTTTTAGGACACTTAAACGGGCACTCGCTTCGTTCCGTGCTCGACTACAAACAGGGGGCCTTTCGTTCGTAGCAGGGCACGTCCGTGCCCGTCCTGTTTGTGAACGCTTGTAACGGGCGCGCCGCTTCGCTTCATGCCTAAGGACGAACGGATGATCAGACCCTGGCACGCCTCCCCACTCATCGCCCATCACGGAGCTTTCGGAAACTCTCTCGCGGAGAAATAATGGATGGAAACGATGGGGACCATCCTGTCCGCCTTCGGGCTGGCCGCTGCCGCCGGCCTGAACGCCTATATCCCGTTGCTGGTGGTAGCGCTGCTGGCCCGCCTCACCACCTGGATCCGCCTGGGGCCGCCTTACGAGGCGCTGACCCACCCGGCCATCATCGGCCTGCTTCTCCTTCTGGCCCTCGTCGAATTCTTCGCCGATAAAATCCCCGCCGTTGACGCCATTAACGACGGGATCCAAACGTTTGTTCGTCCTGCGGCAGGGGCCATCCTGTTCGGCGCCCAGACCGGCGCGATCCGGGAGATCCATCCCGTCCTGGCGATGGCCTGCGGCCTGCTGATCGCCGGTGGGGTCCATAGCCTGAAAGCCACCCTGCGTCGGGCCGTTCAGATCGGAGCGCCTCCCTTCGCGCCGATCGCCACGCCCTTGCTCAGCGTGCTGGAGGATCTGGCCTCCCTGGGCCTCAGCCTGATCGCGGTTCTGGCCGCGTGGGGGATCCTGGTGCTGGGGGTGGTCTTTGTAATCTGGGTGTGGCGACGGGCTCGAAGGGCGCGCGCCGGATCGGCATAGGGGATAGCGTTCATCTTTGGGCAGAGCCGGGCGCCAGGGACGCTCAGCTTTAAAAACCCATGGCGAAAGATCCTGGCTTATCTCGGCCTGGAGGCGAAGCGAGGCATCCGTCTCCGGCCTCTGACTTCCGTAGGACTTGCGCAGTTCGTTTCCCATGGGGGCAAGGATTTTTCTCCCCCCTCCCCACGGCCCTTTGGGCCGTGGGGAGGGGGGAGAAAGGGGGGTGGGGCCATTCCGTCCCACCATTAGAGCTTTCAACTGCGTAACTCCTATTCTGAATGACCGGATCCATGGGTCCCGAGCCCGGATGATCTTTCCCGAAATCTGAGGGGAGAGGCCCTTCACCTGAAAACCGATCAGGAACCGAAAGGTTTCCCCGGTAGGGATGAAAATTTTCTCGCCCCTACCGACGGGTCTTGATCCCAGGCCATCCTTCCTGGAGTCCGGGAAGAGATGCCCTTCACCCGAAGGCCGATATGAGCCAAGATCTTTGCCCTCTGGAGGCTTAGATGACCTGGCGACGACGAGGCGGCTTTGAACGGACGGTGGAGATCGACCTGCGGCGGTTTCCATGGGAACGGTGGTTGCGATGGGCGCTCCTCCTGTTCGGCCTGTGGGCCGCCCTGCTGTTTCTCCCCGGACGCCTGTTGAGCCTATGGGTGGCCTGGGAATGGTTCCGGGACCTGGGCTATGAGTCCGTCCTCTGGACCCAGTGGCAGGCCCGGGCGCTCCTTTTCCTGGCCGGGTGGGCGATCGCTGCCCTGTTCCTGGGGCTCCATGCGCTCCTTGCGGCGCGGGCCGCCGGTCGTTCCCCCCGGCTGTGGCTGGGCCTCGCTCTCGCAGCCGGGTTCTTCTTCGGCCTCGCCCTCCAGGGGCAATGGGAAACCGTCCTTCTCGCCCTGAACGCCGAATCCTTCGGCGTCGCTGATCCGATCTTCGGCCTGGATGTCAGCTGGTATGTGTTCCAGTGGCCCCTGTGGGCGTTCCTCCAGGAGATCGCCCAGTGGGGGCTGATCCCCCTGGCCGCCCTCTTCCCGCTGCTCCTGCCGGTCCCCCGTGGATGGCGCTGGGCCCATCTCTCGGTTCTGGCAGCTCTTTTCTTCCTGCTGATGGCCGCAGGGTATCGCTTCGATGCTTACCGCCTGCTCTATGTGGAGCGGCCCATCGCCTTTGGGGCCGGCTACGCGGAGATCCACGCCCGGTTGCCGGTGCTGAACCTGCTCACGGTTCTGATGGTCTTCCTAACTGTGGCGCTGTTGCTGAACCTGCGGCTCCGGCGGCCGGCTTTGCTGGCTGCCGGCTTTGGGGGATGGCTCGCCCTGGCCTTCCTCGGCCTTGAGGTCTACCCGGGCCTGATCCAGAGCCTGGTGGTGCGGCCGAACGAGCTGGCGCGGGAGAGCCCTTACATCGCCCATAGCATCGCCTTTACCCGACGGGCCTATGGGCTTGACCGTTTCGAAGAACGGACCTTCGCGCCGCGGGAGGCCCCCACGCCGGAGGAGATTCAGGCGAGCGCGGAGATCCTGGATGGGATCCGCCTCTGGGACTATCGCCCACTGCTCCAGACCCTCCAGCAGATCCAGAGCATCCGCCCTTACTATGTGTTTGTGGATGTGGACGTGGATCGCTATCGCATCGACGGCGTCCACCGGCAGGTGATGCTGAGCGTCCGCGAGCTGAACCTTGGGGCGCTCCCCCCGCCAGCCCGCACCTGGGTCAACCGGCATCTGGTCTTCACCCACGGCTACGGCGCCGTTGTCGTCCCCGTCCGTTCCTTTACCCCTGAGGGCCTCCCGGAATTCCTGTTGAAAGACATCCCGCCGACCGGGGCGCTTCCCCTCACCCGGCCTCAGATCTACTTCGGGGAGCAGACCCTGGATTTCGCGCTGGTCAATACAGCGGTCCCGGAGTTCGATTACCCGAGGGGGGAGGAGAACGTCACGACCGTCTATCAGGGTCGGACGGGGATCCGGCTCGGGGGCCTTCTCCGGCGGGCCCTCTTCGCCCTGTATTTCCGCGACCCCAATCTGCTGTTGAGCGGAGCCCTGACCCCGGAGAGCCGCATCCTGTTCTGGCGGGACATCCGAACCCGGTTGCAGACGCTGGCGCCCTTCCTGCGCTTCGATTCGGATCCCTACGCGGTGATCCTGGACGGACGCATCGTGTGGGTGGCCGATGCTTACACGTGGACCGATCGCTATCCTTACAGCCAGCCGCATGAGGGCCTCAACTACATCCGGAACAGCGTGAAGGCGGTGGTGGACGCCTACGATGGGACGGTGACCTTCTATGTGATGGAGGACGAACCCCTTATCCGGGCGTGGCGGCGGGTGTTTCCGGCGCTGTGGCGGGATTTCACGGAGATGCCGGAGGGGCTTCGGGCTCATCTGCGTTACCCGGAGGGCCTCTTTCGCATCCAGGCGGAGATCCTCCGGACCTATCACGTGCAGGATCCGCGGACCTTTTACAACAAGGAAGATGTGTGGGCGATCCCGCTGGAAGTGTTCGCGGATCAAACGCAGGAGATGGAGCCGTATTATGTGCGGACGCGTCTGGATCCGGATGGGCCAGTGGAGTTCGTTCTGATCCTCCCCTTTACCCCCTCCGGCCGGCAGAACATGATCGCCTGGATGGCTGCCCGTTCCGATCCCCCGGGTTATGGGGAGGTGGTGCTGTATCGGTTGACCAAGGATCGGCTGATCTTCGGCCCGCAGCAGATCGAGGCTCGCGTCGATCAGGAGCCGACGATCTCCGCCCAGCTCACCCTGTGGAGCCAGCGGGGCAGCCAGGTCATCCGGGGGAACCTGCTGGTGATTCCAATCGGGGAAGCGTTTCTCTATGTGGAGCCGCTCTACCTGCTGGCCGAGCAGGGTCAGATCCCTGAGCTCAAGCAGGTGATTGTGGCCACCGAGCAACGGGTGGCGATGGCCCCGACGTTGGAGCAGGCGCTGGCCCAGGCGATCGGCATGGCCACGGTTTCTGGCCCGACGGGCCCGGCCGCCCCGCCCGGCGAAGATATCGCGGCGCTTATCCAGCAGGCTTATGCCCACTATCAGCGGGCTCAGGAAGCGATCCGTCGGGGCGATTGGGCCACTTACGGGGCTGAAATCGAAGCCCTGGGCC
>JAEVEY010000149.1 GCA_016842045.1 Candidatus Thermoflexus sinensis
GAGGAGATCTCCTGTATCGCCATGGGGGATGCCACCTGTTCCTTCGCGGTTTACAAGGAACCCATCGGGTAAGGGGAACCGGCGATCCTCCGCTCATCTCGTGGGCAGATGGGATGGCCTTCGGTTCGCTACAGGAGTAGGACTTACGCAGTTCGTTTCCCATGGGGGCAAGGATTTTTCTCCCCCCTCCCCACGGCCCTTTGGGCCGTGGGGAGGGGGGAGAAAGGGGGGTGAGGCCATTCCGTTCCACCTTTAGAGCTTTCAACTGCGTAACTCCTATAGGAGTTACGCAGTTTAGGAGTTACGCCGTTCGGGGCCCGCGGGAAGAGGAGGCGGAAATGACCCCACCAATGAGAAAACCAGCTGCGTAACTCCTGACTCACTCAAGGCCTACCCCGGTCGTTCTCTGTCAAAGAGGGATGTAAAGCCTCTCTCTCCCTTCCCCCTCCCGGTGGCCCGCAGGGTCTGTGGAAGGGGAAAGTAGTTCCTGGGCCGGGCATCGTAGCGGCATGGCCCGGACCTGAAACAAGTGGGAGGGGCCCGTTTGGCCCAGATGCCTTCCCCGGAGGGGATGATGAGCAGAGCGGCGACCCTGCTGATCGTTGAGGATGAGCCGGAGACCGCTAACCTGCTGGAGACGTATTTCCGGGCCCATGGCTATCAGGTGTTCACGGCGCCCTCCGGCGAGGAGGCCCTGTCGATGGCCCAGGCCCGCACGATCGATCTCATCGTGCTGGATATCCGGCTGCCGGATATGGATGGCTTTGAGGTCTTCCGACAGCTGCGCGCGCATCGCCGCACCCGTGAGATCCCGGTGATCTTCCTGACGGAGAAGCGGGAGCGGGAGAGCCGGCTGACCGGCCTGGAGATGGGCGCTCACGATTACATCCCGAAACCCTTCAGCCTTCAGGAATTGCGGGCGCGCGTTCAGAACATCCTGCACCGATCCCGGGCCGAGCCCGCCTTCGACGGCCTCACGGGGCTGCCGGGCCGTCCGCTGGTCATGGAGCATCTACGGGAACAGCTGGAGCGATCGGATTGGGGCGCTTTGTTGATCGGCCTGCAAGGGCTGGAGGTCTTCGGGGAGCGCTACGGGTTTGTCGCCCGGGACGATGCCATCCGCGCGGTGGGGCTTCTGCTGGCCCGGATCAACCAGGAAAATGGGGACGCTTTCTTTCTGGGTCATATAGGGGAGGGATGGTTTATCCTCATCGGGAGCCGCCATCAGCTTAACACGGTCGCCCGGCAGGCGATCGCCCGCTTGAGGAATGCACTGCCTTATTTCTATCCCCTGCAGGATGTGGAGGAGAGGCCTCCGGATCTCCCCGTATTGCAGGTCGCCGCGGCCCAGGTCCAGGGAACAGAGGGGCCGTTCCCGAATCCGGAGACCGTGATCCGGCATTTGCTGGAACGACGGAAAGCGTTTCCTTCGTAAAAGAGTTGCGCTGTTGACCTTCTCCCCCGGTTTTTCGGGCAGAGGCGGGCGCCTTCGGCGCCCACCCCTGCCCGACCGACGATGGGATGGTCCGGGCGAGCCGCCTTCGGTGGCTCGCCCGGATGCGATCCACCGTTGCGACCCGAAGGGCCGCTTCTTTACGCGAAGCACTTCTTGTGATAATAGCGCATCCGGTTGCGCATGCCATCCTTCACCGGCAGCAGTTCGCTCAGCCGGATAGGCTGGCCGCAGCGGTAACAGATCCGCCGTGTGAGCACGTCAACGGTTTGCTCGGCCTTCTTTTCTTCCTGCTGCGTTTTCTTGGTGGCTTTCGCCATGGGCGTTTCCTCCTTTCTGTTGCCTGTTCGGGCTGCGAGCTCGTGGGGGACCTGGGTGGAGTTTACGGCAGGGTGAAAATATGCCACGCGCTTTCCCGTTTGTCAAACCAGCGACGCGCATTCGAGTTCTCTCCCCGCATTTGGACGATGCGGTGCTCTCCTGCGGAGGGGCCCTTCATCGATGGCGCCGGGAGGGCCATCCGGTGGAGGTGATCACGGTCTTCGCCGGGGACCCCATTTTCCCGCTGTCTCCTTTCGCGCAGGCCCTGCACGATCTCTGGGGCGGCGGGGAGGAGGCCATGGCCATGCGGCGGGCGGAGGATCGCGAAGCCATGGCCCTCCTTCAGGCGACGCCGATCCACTGGAAGTTCCCGGATACCATCTACCGGCGGGATGCCCGGGGCCAGCCCCTCTGCCAGGAACGGGAGGATCTGTTCCGTCCTCCTCATCCGGATGAGATGGTCTGGATCGAGCGGATTCAGGAATCGCTGACCGCCCTTTCATGGGAGGAGGGGGATCTGCTGCTGGCCCCCCTGGCCCTGGGTGGCCATGTCGATCATCACCTGGTCCGAATGGCGGTGGAAGGCTGGCAGCATCCTAAGGTCCTGCGGGGGTTCTATGAGGATTTCCCCTACGCGGAATGGGAACGGTTCCCCGGCCTCCCCGATGGACGATCCCATTGCGTGGAGCTGACGGAGGAGGACCTGGAGGTCAAGGCGAAAGCCATTCGGGCCTATCGCTCCCAGTGGCCGATCTTCTTCGCCACCGAGGAAGAGATCCTGGAGCGCATTCGGGCTTATGCCCATCGGGCTGGCGATGGCGTTCCGGCGGAACGTTTCTGGTTTCCCCCGTTGTAGGGGTGTAGGGGTGTAGGGGCGAGGCATGCCTCGCCCCTACACCTTAGCGATCCTCCTGCGCAGGCGGGGCCGGCAGCGGGGTGCGGGGGAGCCCATAATACGCTTCGAGGATCTGACGGGCTAAGGGGGCAGCGACGGCCGACCCCTGGCCGCCATGCTCGACCACCACGACCACCACCAGCTCCGGCTGTTCCGCCGGCGCATAGCACGCAAACCACGCGTGGGGTGGCCGTCCGGGCACGGTCTCCGCGGTCCCGGTCTTCCCGGCGACCGGGAACGGCATCCCCCGGAAGACCCAGGTCGCGGTCCCCCGGGGATGGGTGGTGACGCCCAGCAGGCCCTGGCGGATTACAGTCAGGGTTTCCTCGGAGACTGGCAGCCGACCCTGGACCTCCGGGGAGAACGTCTCCTCCGGCTGCCCGGGGGCCGGGCCGATTCGCAGCACCAGCCGGGGTCGGTAGAGGATCCCGCCGTTGGCCACGGCCGCCAGCATCCGGGCGATCTGTAACGGGGTGACCAGGAGATCGCTCTGGCCGATGGCCATGTTCACCGCATCCCCCACCGACCAGGGACGGCCGCCCTGTTGGGCGCGCCATGCGGCATCAGGCACCAATCCGGCTTCCTCAGGCACTCCCACGACTCCCGTCGGCGCCCCCAGCCCGAAGGCTCGCGCCATCTGAGGGACGATGTCCGGATCCTGCTGATAAAGCGCAAACCCGATCTGATAGAACGCGACGTTGCAGGAGACGGTTAACGCGGTGGGCAGGTCCACCAGGCCGTGGCCGGTTTGGAGCCAGCACCATTTCCGGTAGCCGGGGCCCAGTCCATCCCAGTATCCGGGATCCTGGAAGGTGCTGTTGGCGGCGAACCCGTGAGTGAGGGCCGCAGCCATCATCACGATTTTGAAGATGGAGCCCGGAGGATAGAGGCCCTGGGTGGCCCGGTTCAAAAACGCGCCGGGCGGGGGAGGCGGGCTGTTCGGCCAGAGCAGGGCGTTGGGATCGAAATCCGGACCGCTGACGATCGCCAGGAGGTCTCCATTCCGCGGATCCATCACCACCACCGCGCCCGTGCGGTCCCCGAAGATCTCCTCCACCTGAGCCTGGAAGTCCCGCTTCAACGTCGTGGTAATGGAGCGGCCGGGGGCGAAGGGCCGTTCCGCGATGAGCCGGGGCGAGGCGTTCTCCGCCTTCGCCGGCTGGATCAGCAGGCGGCCCCCGTGGGTTCCCGCCAGATACGGCTCCCCCCACGCTTCCAGACCCATCCGTCCGACCCACTCATCGCCCCGGTAGCCCCGGCGTCGCCACCGATCCAGCTCCTCCGCCGGGATCTTCCCCACGACCCCAATGGTCTGCGGCGCCACGCCGGCGTAGATCCGACCGCTCCGGGGGCGCAGGACCACCCCCGGGGTCGCCTCCAGCTCCGCGGCGAAGGGCGCGACACGATCCGCCGGCAACGGGATGATCGGCATATACCAGTCCGGGCGCCCAAACGCATAGCGAGAGCGGATCGTCTCCGGCGGCAGCCCGGTTGCCCGGGCGAGCCGCTGGAGCAGAAGCCCTTCATCGGTGATCTGCCCGGGCACCACGCCGATCTCCACCCACTCTCCCTGCACGGCCAGGCTCTGGCCCTCCCGATCGTAGAGATTGGCCCGCTCCGGGATGGTGTATTCCACCCGGAGCCGATCCCCCTCGTCCAGCGCGGGCCAGAGCAGCGCATCCCGCCACACGACCCGCCACCCTTCCGGGAGCAGCCGGAGTGCCAGCGTTCCCTCCGCCTCCAGATCGCCGAAGAGGGCGGTCTTCCAGCGGATCCGGTAGCGAGCCTGCGCGGTTTCCCCCTCCTGGATCAGCGTGAGCGGCTCGATTTCCAGGGCCTGAACCCCGGCGGTGTTCAGCGTATCCCGCCACAGGGCGCGAAGCTCCTCCAGGGATATGGCCGCCCGCGAAGCCGGGGTCAGGAGCGCCCACAGCGCATCCGGATCCTCCCGCCGCAAGGCGTCCAGCGCGGCCGTGATGGTCTCAGCCGGGGAGGGCAGGGGGGTGGGCGTTGGAGGCATCGGCGTTGCGGTTGGCGCGGGCCGTAAAACGGCCCGGCAGGCGCTCAGCCATCCGCCCAGCGCCGCGGGAAGAAACCGTAAGAGGAAGACTCGACGGGTCCATCCTTTCATCGCGCGAAGCCGGGTGTTGTTATTGTAGGGGCGAGGTGTTGTTATTGTAGGGGCGAGGCATGCCTCGCCCCTACTCGCCCCTACAATAGTGATCGATCGTTCATCGGGAGCGGAAGGCCTGGCGGCTGCCGAAGTCGCTCCGGGGAGATCGAGAGAGAAAGCCCGGCCCGCAGCGCCAGGATCTTGATCGCCCGCCACAGCCCCTGGCGGGTCAGCGGCTCCCCGCGGTGGTTCAGCAGCAGCGCCCGGATCTCCGGGTTGCGGGTCAGCGCCGGACGCCCGGCGTCCAGATAACGCCGGAGAGAGCGCGCGACCGTTTCCGGGATCTCCAACCAGCGAGGGCCGTTGCGCGCGGGGATCCGCAGGCGCCCGCGCCTCAGGTCCACATCTTCCACCGTCAGAGCAACCGCCTGCCCGGCCCGCAATCCCAGGTGGCCGATGAGATCCACGATCAGGCGATCCCGCAATCCCAGCGGGGACTCCGGGAGCGCCTCGGCCATCCTCCACAGGCGTTGACGTTGATCCGCGGAAAGGGGAAGGCGGATCCGCCGTCGCGGGGAATGCCAGCGAAGGGGAAGGGCGGGGTTCTCCGGGATCACCCCTTCTGTTTCCAGGAAGCGGAAGAATGTTCGAAGGACGGCTACCTTCTGGTTCCAGGTGCTGGGGGACCATCCCCGTCGGGCCATGGCGTCCTGGAGGAAAGCTTCCAACAACGGGGTGCGGGCCTCCGCCCATTGGGAGATCCCATGGCTTTTCAGGAACCGGACGAGGGAGAAGAGGGTGTGGCGATAGGCCTTCAGCGTGGAGGCCGAGACCGCCTCCGTCACCACACAGGCGTCCAGGAAGCGGATGATCCAGAACTCCAGCGCCTCCTGCGAGTGGTCCATCGTCCAGGTCCTTCATGCCATGATCACGCAGCGCAGATGCTGAAGGTCATCCGGGCGGCGATCCGTGGCCGCTTTCCCATCGATCCTCAGATTGGCAACCGGGCATTCCTGGGGCCAGGGAGGCCGCCCGGGGCGGCCTCCCCGACTTCAGGCGGGGCGACGATGGGTCCCCCACTCGGACCCCGGAGGGCGATCCATCGGTTCCGAACCGAGCTCCTGGGCCTGCCGGCTCTCCCCCCGGGGGCCGATCAGTGGGATCAGCTGCATCAGGGCCTCTTCATCGTATTGCCGGTTTCCGCACACATCGCAGATGTAGGCGGGCATGTTCGGTACTACGATGAAGAGGTCCCCGTGATAGCCGGCGTAAGTGATCCGGCGTGGCCGCATATAACCGATCCGGCAGTTCGGGCACGGCCACATAGGAGCCTCCATGAACGCGGAGATCAGGCAACAGGCCTCTCGCGCTCCGACGTGGGAGAGGCGGGCGGCAGGGCCTCCAGGATGGCGACCGTGGCGCTGGTCCCCAGGCGATCGGCGCCCGCTTCGAGCATCGCGATGGCCTGCTCCGCCGTCCGGATGCCCCCCGCGGCTTTCACGCCGACGGAGGGGCCCACCACGCGGCGGAGGAGGGCGACATCTTCTACGGTGGCGCCGCCCGGCCCGAAGCCGGTGGAGGTCTTCACGAAATCCGCGCCGGCCTCCACCGCCAGGCGGGCGGCCAGGACTTTCTCCTCCGCGGTCAACAGCGCGGTCTCCAGGATCACCTTGCCGAGCGCGCCGGCCGCATGGCACACCGCGATCACCGCCTGGAGGTCCGCCCGGACCGCGTCGATCTCCCCGGCCTTGAGCAGGCCGATGGGGAGGACCATATCGATCTCCCGGGCTCCCTGGCTGAGAGCCAGGGTCGCCTCAGCGACCCGGATCGCCGTGAGGCTGGCGCCCAGCGGAAATCCCACCACGGTCGCCACCCTCACCGGGGTTCCGGCCAGCCGGGCGGCAGCCCGCGCCACGTAAATCGGATTCACGCACACGGCGGCACAGCCGTAGCGCAGGGCCTCCTCGCACAGCCGATCGATATCCCCTGGCGTGGCCTCCGGGCGAAGCAGCGTGTGATCGATCCGCGCCGCCAGCGCCTCCCGGGTCCAGGCTGTGCGAACATTCACGGCCTCTCTCCTTCGAAGGGGTTCCGGATCAGTCCCCATCGGGAAGGGGGCCAGTAGATGAGCCAGGCCTTCCCGATAATGGCCGAGCGGGGGAGCGTTCCCCAGTTGTGGGAATCATTGGAAGCGTTCCGGTTGTCGCCCAGGACGAAATATTCATCCGGCCCCAGGGTCACCGGGCCGTATGTGTAAACCATCGGACCCCGGATGTAAGGCTCCTCCAGGGGACGGCCGTCGATGAACACTTTTCCGTCCCGGATGGCCACGGTTTCCCCGGGGAGGCCGATGACCCGCTTGATGAAATCCCGGGAAGGGTCGTGGGGGAAGCGGAAGACCACCACATCCCCCCGGCGAGGCGAGCTGAACCAGTAGCTGGCCTTGCTGATCAGCACATATTCCCCATCGTGCAGGTTGGGCTCCATGCTGGAGCCTTCGATCCGGAAGCGGGCGGTGGCGGTGTTCACCAGGGCCATCGCCACCAGCACGATCAGCACGGTCTCGATCAATTCGCGCAGGAAAGCCAGCAGGGGATGGGCGCTCCGCTCCCGGACCTGTTCCGGTGAAGGCTCCGCATGTTCGATGGGAAACCCCATGGGATGTTCATCCATGCGCTTTCCTCCTTCCCAGGCATTATACGACGCCTTTCCCCGGGCTGCACAATTCGGGTTATATTGAGCTTTGTCTTGCCCAGGCAACCATTCGGAAGCCGGCGGAGCGCTCCGTTGAGGAAGATGGAACCCCGTCCCAAAAGTCCGCAAGCCCACCGCATAAGGGAAGGGGATTGGGGCTCGCTCCGGCATCCATTGCTCTGGGTGTTTCTTTCACACCGCAAGACTCCATAACGTCACCGCGAGAGCGGAACCCCTCCTGCCTGGCTGCAACCAGGCACGAGATCGGGCCATCCGTTAACGCGAATTTCGGGGCTACACTCTCAAAGCCTTGTAAAGGAGTCAACGGCATAACTCGGAGGTGCGGAAGGGTGCCGGTCTGCAAATCGAACGGGCATGCCTGACTACGAACGAGAAGCCCCTTGTTCGTAGTAGGGCACGAAGCGAGTGCCCGTCCAGGCGTTCCCAAAAAGAGGACGGGCACTGACGTGCCCTACTACGAACGGGAAAAGCCCCTTTGTTCGTAGTAGGGCACGAAGCGAAGCGGAGTGCCCGTTATAGGCGTTCCCAAAAAGAGGACGGGCGCTAAAGTGTCCTCCTGCGAACGAAAAATCCCGGTTATCGCAGAACGCAGGGCGAAGGAGCGTCGCCAAATGGAGCCGTTCCCGGATCGCTTCGTGGAGCGGATGCAGGCCTGGCTCGGACCGGAGGCGGAGATCTTTCTGCGGGCGCTGGCGGGCCCATATCGAACCGGCCTTCGGGTGAACACCCTGAAGATCGATCCGGAGGCCTTCCGGGCCCGCTCGCCCTTCCCGCTTTCGCCGGTCCCCTGGTGCCCGGAGGGCTTTGTCATCGAGGACCCGGAGGCCCGGCCGGGTCTCCATCCGTATCACGCGGCCGGGCTGTATTACCTCCAGGACCCCTCCGCGATGGCGGCGGCGGTCCTGCTGGATCCCCAGCCGGGGGAATGGGTGCTGGACCTGGCGGCTGCTCCGGGTGGGAAAACCACGCACATCGCCGCGCGGATGCGCAACACCGGGGTCCTCGTGGCCAACGAGATCCAGCCCCGACGGGCCACGATCCTGGCGCTGAACGTCGAGCGCCTCGGGGTCACCCATGCGATCCTGACGAATGAATCCCCTCAACGCCTGGCGGACCGATGGGAAGGGTTGTTCGACCGGGTGCTGGTCGATGCGCCGTGTTCCGGCGAGGGGATGTTCGCCCGGGATCCGGAGGCGATCCGGGCCTGGAGCGTGGATCGGGTGCGCCGCTCTGCCGCCCTCCAGAAGGCGATCCTCTTCGAGGCGGCCCGGATGGTGCGCCCGGGGGGCTGGCTGCTCTATGCGACCTGCACCTTCGCCCCGGAGGAGAACGAGGGGGTGGTGGATGCCTTCCTGAAGGCGCATCCGGATTTCGATCTGGTGGATCCGCCGCGTTATCCGGCTTTCGACCGGGGACGGCCGGAATGGGTCGAAGGGGGCGACCCACGGCTAACTCGGGCGGTGCGGCTATGGCCCCACCGCGGCCCGGGCCACGGGCATTTCTACGCCCTCTTCCGGCGGGATGGGGAGGAGCGCCCTCATCGGCCGAAGCCCGAAAGCGATCTCCCGGGCCGCGCCCGACGGGCCCTGGAGGCTTTCTGGGGGGAGACGATGGCCCGACCGTTGCCGGACCACGGCCTGATCCTGCGGGAAGATCAGATTTACTGGACGCCGATGGCGCCTGCGTTATGGCGAGGGCTGCGCGTATTGCGGCCCGGGTGGTGGCTGGGCCGGTTGCGGAAGGACCGGTTCGAGCCGGATCACGCGCTGGCGATGGCCCTGCGCCCGGAGGAGGTCCATCAGACGCTGAATCTGGCGCTGGCGGATCCCCGGGTCGCGGCCTACCTGCAGGGCTATCCTCTGGAGGGGCCGTGGGAGAACGGATGGGTGCTGATCGCCCTGGAGGGATTCCCGCTGGGCTGGGCCCGCGCTGAGCGAGGGCGCCTGAAGAACCTGTATCCGCGACATCTGCGAGCCATCGGATGGTGGGAGGTGGA
>JAEVEY010000152.1 GCA_016842045.1 Candidatus Thermoflexus sinensis
AGAGTTTCCAGTCACCCGACTCGTAGCGCCAGGCCCAGTCAAAGCCGCCGAAGAGGTGGCCGTTGTCGTAGGGCTGGTTCCCGATGGGCTCGGTCAGCGAAGCCGCGCCGAAGTCGAAGGTCGGCGAGCTGGCGGCTACGTGGACCACCACCGGGATGACGTGCTTGTGCGGGCCGTGGCTCACCTCGATGGCGCCCTCATAGACCCCGGGCCGGGCAGTGGAAGGCACAGCCATCGTGGCGTTGAAGGTGGCGCTTCCACCAGCTGGCAGGCTCACCGTGGAGGCCGAGAGGCTCAGCCAGCCCCAGTCCGCCTTCTTGTAGAAGGTGATGCGGACCTGCATGGTGACCGGGTCCGTGCCCGTGCGTCGCTGGACACCGAAGAAGACGCCATCGTGGCGGCGGGAGAGGCTATCGCGGCCCACGCTGGCCTCCAGATAGGTGCCGCTGGGATAGCCGTAGGTGAAGCGGTTGTATTCATAGATGCCGCCGACGATGTCAATTTCGCCCGCATCCACCCGGCCGTTTCCATTGGTGTCCGTCCACAGGTTTCCATCGCCGTTAAGATCCGTCCAATCGTAGAAAAGGACCCGCCACCGGTCATCATAGATGTAATTCCCATCGGTGTCGAACACCGAATACGGGAAGATCACCTGGGCCCGCACCAGGTCGGGGTCATAGGCCTCGATCAACGGCGTGATGTCGGTGATCCAGGTCGGACGGGTGAAGGGTGGCGGGCTAAAGGAGGGGAAGGACAGGGTGAAGGTGACCTCCCCGACTTTCTGGAGAGCCACATCCCGCAGGTTGACCGAGAAGGGGACGCCTGTGGTGTTGTGGATGGTGAAGGTCTTCACCACAGATTGCCCGGGGTGCATGATGGCCGGGAAGGAGGGATACTCCACACCACGGTAGTTCCCGGCGGTCCACTGAGCCGGCTCCACATAGTAGCCGTAGTTCATCCCCGCGGCAATATCGGTGGCCCGGTTGGCGTCCACATTGCCCGAGCCCTGGGTGAGGACATCATAGCCCAGGTCATGGGCAGCGTTGAGGAAGATGGCCTTCGCCTCCTGATAGGTGGGCCAGCGGCCATGTTTGGCGCGGAAGGCGTGGTAAACCAGGGCCAGGTTGCCCGCGGCCACCGGCGTGGCCATGGAGGTCCCGCCGAAGATGTCGTAGGCGGCCTGGCCGTTGCCGTAGTAAATGTTCAGCGGGTTGGCTCCGGTGCCCCAGGCGCCCACGGCCACCACGTCCGGCGCCACATCTCCCAGCGTGCCCGGCCCGCGGTTGGACCAGGGCTGAACATCGCCGTAGGTGAACTGATCGGGGGTGACGAACTCAAAGTAGACCAGAGAGCCATAAGAGGTGCTGGCGCCCACATCAATGATAGAACCGCCATCCGGCTCGGTGACGGTGCCGTAGCCGTGGCCGCCGTTGCCCGTGGCCACCAGGAAGGCGGTGTTGGGGGCGAAATAGTTATTCAGCCAGTGGGCGAAGCGAGAAGTCGCATCCCAGCCGTCGTTGATCGTGCCGCTGGCGCCCCAGGAGTTGCTGACGATCTGGGCCTCGTCGCCGGAGTTAGGAACCCCGTCAAAACCCAGCGCGGCCAGAGCCCAGGAGTCAAAGGGCAGGTTGAATCCATTCTGGAAGGCTGCCACTTTCGCCTTCGGCGCCATCCCGGCCAGCACGGGCCCGCCGGCCCCGCCGATATTTCCGGCCCCTGCAAAGAGCGGGTTGATGGGGCCGATCCATTCGGGGTCGGTGATCACCCCCTGGGCGGCGATGTCGCTGGCGCAGTTCGTGCCGTGGCTATCCTCATCGCCGACGAACGAGATCAGGCGCCCAGCTGAGGGAACTGCCACTCCTGGATATAGAGCCGAGACGCCTGGCGGCGGGTTGACGCCGTCGGCGATCCAGGTTAGCATTCCGGCGGAGAGGTCCCAGACCCCGTCGGTGCCGGGGCTGCCAGCAGCATTGTAGAGGTCCGCCCCGGCCAGTTCGCTCCCCTTACGCATGGGCTTCTCATCGGTAAGGTCCTGATCGAAGTCCACATCCACGTAGACAGTATCGTAAACGCCAGCAGTGACCTCATCGGCCACGATGACAACAGCGGGCGCGACAGCGGTCGCTGCATAGCCCAGGCCGAGATAGAAGCCAGCTGCCAGGTGGTTGATGTCGGGATGCACGGTGTAGTAATACTGGCCGCTCTTGGAGCGGTTGGGCCAGATAAAGGTCAGTGTGGCGGTGGGCACATTGGAGAAATCCACGGTGAGGGTCGCTGTGCATGTGAGGGTGGTGCAACTGGTCCCTGTTACGGGAAGCGTATGTGCAAACCAGGTTAGGGTCACGAGATCCCAGTAGTTATCCGGACCGATGGTGAATGTGGGATCCAGGGCGTAGAAAGCGCCCGACAGGGTGTTATAGGCGAAGGGCCAGCCGGCGTAGGGACCGGAGGGAATGCGGGCCTGGGTGCCCTGGAGGTCCGGATGGCCGAAGTCCACGCCGGTATCCACCACGGCAACCACCACACCTGCCCCCGTATAGCCTTTGGCATGAGCGGCGGAGGCGCCGTGGATGTCGCGGACCTTCACCGTCGCAGGCTCGATCCCGGGCTCCCGGGCGGCGGAGGGTTGAGCGCCTTCTCCTCGAGGGAGCGTGGGCTTCGGGAGCGGCGCAGGCTGGCGTTCCCGAAGCTTCTGGATCAGCAGCGCTTTGCCGCCCTGCTGGAGCAACTCCCGGATTTCTTTGGCGGTGAGCCGGGGGCGAGCCGGCTTGAGTTCATCCTCCCCGGGCGCTTCCACCGGTCGATAGGATTCGGTGGAAATCACCGAGATCACGCCAGGGATGCCGGCCAGTTTCTTGAGGTGGGTATCCAGGATCTCCCCGGTGGCCCAGCGAATGCCGTTGAGCGGCTTGCTGTAAACCACCCGCTGCATCAGACCGTTCAGGTCGGTCTCTTTGGTCATCAGGATGCTGACCAGCACCGGACGTTGCGCGGGACGCAGGGCCAGTGGACGAAGATCCGGCGCCAGTTTCCGCAAAGCGGGATCAGAAGCAGTCTCCACGCCGGGAGCGGGAGCGGGCGGTTGAGGAGGGTTCTCTTTCGCCGGAGGCACAGGAACGATAGAGGCGTTTGAAACTTCATCCGGGGGACGAGCCTGAACAGGGAGTGGGAGGCCGGTGCCTGCAGTGAGTCCGACAATCAACAGAAGGTAAACTGCCCGTTTGAGGAGTCTATAAGCCATGGCGTGCCTCCTGGAACACGGGCTGTGGAATTTGGGGAGCACTGAGAGACCTCTTGAACTTATTATAGGCAAAGTTAACGAGCACTGTCAAGCTTAAAACCTGCCGAGTCCGCATGGAACCTCCGCGCCTGTCACCCTGAGTGAGCCATGACCGGATCGGGGAGTCCTCATCCCCCCAGCCCCAGCCGATGTCCGAACCCCCATGAAAACCCCGGGAGGAGAGCCCGTCTGGGCCCCCCTTGTTATGGCAGTCATCGGATGGGCGGTTGGCTGCGTATCATGTTTGGAACCTGCTGCTTATCGTTTCTCCCCGGAGTCTCCGCATGTCAGGGGTGGGGAGAAGATCCCATTTTGGGAGAGAGCGGCGGGATCGCCGAAGGGGGTTCTCGGGACCCCAGAAGGTTCTCCCGAAGACGGATGATCGGATTTACGCCGTGGGGGAGAGGGATCGAGGTTGAGGCCAGGTCGGACACCTTCGATGCTCGATCCAGCCCCAACCCCCTCAGGGGAGAAGGCCAGCTGCACACCTTCTGGATGATAGGAGTTACGCAGTTGAAAGCTCTAAAGGTGGAACGGAATGGCCCCACCCCCCTTTCTCCCCCCTCCCCACGGCCCAAAGGGCCGTGGGGAGGGGGGAGAAAAATCCTTGCCCCCATGGGAAACGAACTGCGTAAGTCCTATAGATGATTGGGGAGGCGTAGTCATGACGCGATGGCGGGAGCGAGCCAGCGAAGTGCTACGGATGGAAGAGGTTGGAGCCGGATGGCCGGCGGAGATCATCCCCTACCGCGCCGGGGTGATCGGCGGGTTGGCTGGAGGGGGCGCGATGGTTCCTATCGCTCTGGCTTATGGCCTCCTCTCCGGCCACGGGATCTGGTTCCCGGTGAACCTCATCGGGGCAACCTGGATCCGGGAACTCCAGCAGGCGTCCCCGGAAGCGTTGATGCAATTCCATGGGGGCGCGCTCTTCACTGGATTGCTGCTCCATGGACTCCTCTCGATCACGCTGGGGATTCTCTACGCCCTCATTTTGCCCGCTCTGCCAGGATCCCCATTGTTGTGGGCGGTCATCATCGGGCCGCTGCTCTGGCTGGCCGCCACGTTCGTCATCCTGCCGATCTTCAATCCGGTGATGGCCCGCTATGTGGACTGGCCGTCCTTCGCCCTGGCTCATCTGGCCTACGGGCTGATAATGGGGATCCTGGTGGGGCGCATCCCCCGGGTTCGGGCTCCATCCTAATAAATGCATGCGGCCCGGTCTCGGTCTGAGTCCGAGCCGGGCCGCAGCAGGAAAGGAGGGGCCAGGGCAAGCGAACGCCAGTGGAGTGGGCGGCGATGGCGCTGCTTGCATCCCTATCATATTGAAGCCGGGGGCTCCCAAGTAGTGATAAATGTCACAATTTATGGACGACAATGATCAACCAAATTGGGGCCTAATTTGCGTCCCTATCCGGCCTATCCCCCCGCCTTCTCCAGAATCGCCCCAAAGGCCCCATCCATATGATGGATGTGCGGCAGGACCCGGTAGAAGCCCTCCGTGTCCACAAAAGGGCTCGGCACTTTGCCCTGAGCGGACACCTGGCGGAATTCCGGATGGTCCCGCAGGAAGGCCTCGATCTGCTCCTCGTTCTCCTCCGGCTCTAAGGAACAGGTGCTGTAGATCAGTCGCCCCCCCGGTCGGAGCATGCGGGCGGCCGCCTCTAACAGTTCCCGCTGGAGACGAACCAGGCCCGCCAGATCGGATTCCTGCTTATGCCACCGGGCGTCGCTTCGTCGGGCCAGCACCCCGGTCCCCAGACAGGGAGCGTCGATCAGGATCCGATCCGCCCATTCAGGCAGGAAGGGCCGCCGTCCATCCGCCTGGACCACCCGGATGATGGTGAACCCCATCCGAAGGGCGTGTTCCCGCAATCGTCGCAGGCGGCCGAGATGGGCATCCGCAGCCACGATGATCCCCCGATCCCCCATGCCCTCCGCGATCGCGGTGGTCTTTCCCCCCGGAGCCGCGCACAGATCCAGCACCCGCAACCCGGGCCGGAGATCCATAAGATAAGGGATCAGGGCCGCCGCCTCATCCTGGGCGATCACTTTCCCTTCCTGATAGGCCGGCCATGCGGCGAGATCCAGTCCTCCTTCCACCAGCACCCCATAGGGATGATAAACGCTGGGCCGGGCTCGCACCCCCCGGGCCTCCAGATCCGCCAGGATCTCCTCACGGGTCGCCCGCAGGCGGTTCACCCGAAGGCTCAGCGGCCGCGGCGTGTTATGGAAGCGGCAGAGCTCCCGTGCTCCATCGACCCCATACCGGGCGATCCAGCGGCGCACCATCCATTCCGGGAATGAATACCGGATCGCGAGATGGGCTACGGGGTCGGCTTCTATCGGAGGGAAGGTCGCCACCGGCCGCCCCTGTTCCAGCCGGGCGGAGATCCGCCGCAGCACCGCATTCACCAGCGCGGCCGCTCCTTCGCCGGCCACAGCGCGGGCCACCTCCACCGTCTCATGCACGGCCGCCCATCGGGGGATTCGATCGAGGAACATCAATTGATAGAGCCCCATCCGCAGGGCGTTCCGCACCCAGGGATCCAGGCGATCCAGCCCGCCCCGCACGTAGCGGGCCAGGACCCAGTCCAGGGTCTTCCGCCAGATGGTCACGCCATCCACCAGGGTGGTGAGGAGATCCTGATCCCGCGGGGAGAGCTCCACCTCCCGCCGCAGGGCCTGCAGCACGTAGTCCGCATAGGCCGCCCGGGTCTCGATCCGATGCAGGGCCTTCAAAGCGTAATAGCGCGCGGGGGATCGAACGGACGGACGGGCAGGCACGGGATCGCCTCCTCATTCAGCGCGTCGAGGATGGATCGGCAGGCGAGGTGGCCGGGATCTCGGTCCGGTAAATGGCCCGCGCGCCGGCTGCCTGCAGGGCGTGGGCCACCGACGTCGCCTGCTCCGGGCGCACCAGAGCGATCAGGTTGCCTCCCCGGCCGCCGCCGGTGAGCTTGGCCCCCAGGGCGCCCGCTTCCCGGGCGATCCGGACCAGATGATCCAGGTGATGGGAAGAAACCCCCAGCTCCTGGAGCAGCTGGTGGTTCGCATCCAGGAGCGGACCCAGGTCTTCGATCCGGCCAGCGGCCAGGCATGCCTCCGCTTCCCGCACCAGCGCCGCGATGGCGTCGAACAGCCGCTCATACCGCTCCGGCTCCCGCTCCCATCCCATCCGCACCGCGGCCACCGTCTCCCGCGTCGGGCTGGGGATGCCGGAGTCCGCGATCACCAGGGTGAAGGGCCGGGCGATGGAAAGGAGAACCGGCGGTTGACCCCGGACGAAGCGGATGGGGCGTTCGTAGGCGATCACGGTGTTATCGATCCCGCTGGGGGTGCCATGATGGTGTTTCTCGACCTCATAGACCAGGGCGGATACAACCTCGGGATCAGCGGGCCGCCCGGCCCACCGGAAGATCGCCCGCACCAGTGCGGCCGACACCGACGCGCCGCTCCCCAATCCGCCGGCGATGGGAAGGTCGGAGCGCAGGGTGAGCCGGAGATCCGGTTCGGGAAGGCCCAGGTGAGCCAGCGCCAGGCGGACCGCCATGGCAAGAGGATGATCCGGCGGGGCCGTGGATAACCGGATCGTCTCCGGCAGGTCCAGCGCCGCGATCCAGCAACCGGACCCCTCCGGCAATGGCTCTGCGCGAACCCATGCTCGAAGCCCGCAAACCGGCACTGCCAGGGCCGGCCGGCCGTAGACTACCGCGTGCTCTCCCAGGAGGATCACCTTGCCACAGGCGGAAACTTCAAAGGGAGTCCGCATGGCTGGACGCTGGAGCGCTTCTGATTCTTGCAGGGCGAAAGGAATGCCCGAAGGCGATGGATACGGGAGCCCGATCCCGCCCCAAAGCCTCAGCGCTTACCCGGGCCTCTTCTCGGCCCATACAAAGTATTCCGTGCGTCGCTCATACAGGCGGGTGACCTCGAAGCCTGCTTCTCTCAAAATACGCTCGACGCATCCCAGCTGGTTATGGCGTGCAAGGGCCGACGCGTGCACCTCGCAGATCAGCTGCCTGACGTGCTTCCCCAGTATTTGCCGCATCCCGTTCAGCACACTGCATTCATGGCCTTCCACGTCGATTTTGACGACGTCCGGAGGGGGGATTCCGCGGAGCACAAGCGCATCACCGGGCGCTGTCTGAACACGGAGCGGGAAGTCCGATGGAGAGGCAACATGCCCCATCATAAATGCGCGCTCGCCGCCCCTCAAATCGAAATAGGACTTACGCAGTTCGTTTCCCTGGGGGCTTTGGGGGCGGAGCGGGGCGCCGAAGGCGCCCCGCTCCGCCCCCAAAAAGGATTTTTCTCCCCCCTCCCCACGGCCCTAAGGGCCGTGGGGAGGGGGGAGAAAGGGGGGTGGGGCCATTCCGTCCCACCTTTAGAGCTTTCAACTGCGTAACTCCAATCGAAAAACCCCGGCCCTTCGCGGTCGGAGAGGGCGATCCGAAGCACCCGGACCCGATCCTGGCATCCGTTCAACCGGGTGTTCATGATGATTCGCCGGGCGTTCTGTGAATAAGGCTCGAAGGCGATCACCTTCCGACAGAACTGGGCGGCGAGGATCGCGTACAGTCCATGATAGGCCCCGATATCCCAGAAGACATCAGCGCTCCGCAATCGGCCTATTAAATGGCGGAGACAGATCTCCTCGGTCTGATAGGTTCGGATCCAGTTCAGGGCCTCGCCATAAGACCGGATTTCGAAGCGGGCAACCCTGGATTCCACCTGGATCTGGAAGGCTCCCCGGCTCCATGCCATTGCAGCCATGATTCTTCGCTGGAAAAAGCGCTGAAGCTCACGCCCAAGGGCTTGCAGCCCCTCCCCTTTCAGGATCTCCCAGGCCTGATCGATCTTAGCGGTCATCGGAGGATCGCCCTGGAGATACGGTATCGCAAAACCAGCCGGGATGCTAAGGTAGCGGGCTACCCGGGACAGCCCGCCCTAACCCCAGGCCCTCACGAAGGGACAGGCTCTCTGGATTTGCCGAATCGAATTGGCAGCACCGCTTGCTATGGATGGATCAGGAGCTCCTCATGATGGACAGGGATCGGGCCAGGATCCCCACGAAACCGGCTTCCGGGTAAAAACCCGTGCGCGGCTCCTCTTCCCGGATCTCCGGGGCGTCCGGAGCCTGGAAAAGGGTGGAGCGATACTCCGCGACCTGGAATCCCGCTTCCTGCAACCAGTCCTCCAGTTCCTGCCGGCTGTAAAAATGGGCGATGGAATAGAAGGGATGTCCCTGACGGCCTTTCTCCTGATAATGCGCGGCCCACGGGCTCTCCGCCAGGATCATCCCCAGCACCAGGCCGCCGTCCGCCCGCAGGACGCGGTGGGCTTCCTCCAGCACCGCCCGGGGATCTTCTACAAAGCACAGGGTCACCACCAGGAGGACCCCGCCGAAGGATCCATCCCGGAAGGGAAGGCGTTCGCCCACCGCCTGAGCCACGCGGATCCCTCGATCGACCGCCATCCGCAGGGGGCTCAGGGCGGGATCGATCCCGAACTCGACCCCCAGGGCCCGGGCGAAGCGGCCGGAGCCCACGCCGATCTCCAGCCACGGCCGTGAGCATTGGGCCAGCAATGGAGCCAGCGCCTGGACCTCGGATCGATATGCGCCTCGCCCCACTGGCCCTTCATACCATGCATCGTAGCGTCCGGCATAGCGCTCGAAAACCGACTCCTGGCGCATGCGGTCCCTCTCAAACGGCTTGCTTCAGCGCGCGGGCAATGCGGGCGGCGACGCGCGCATTCTCGATGAGCAGCGCCCGATTGACCTGCACGCTCTCCCCGGCCGTTCGCTCCGCCACCCGGGTAAGCAGGAAGGGTGTCACCGCCCATCCCTGCACGCCCTGCCGCTCCGCCTCCCGCAGCGCCTCCTGGATGATTTCCTCCAGCTGTTCCATCGGCACTGTTAGCGAGGCCGGCGGGGGGACCACCACGAGGATCCCTTTTCCACCCAGGGCCCAGTGTGTCCGGGCGATAGCGGCGGCTTCCTCCGCGGAATCCACCCGGGCATCCACCGGCAGCCCGCTGGAGGCGCTGTAAAACGCTGGGAGGGTTTCCGTCCCCCACCCCAGGACCGGGATCCCATAGGTTTCCAGCCATTCGCGGGTCGCCCGCAGATCAAGGATCGCCTTGGCCCCGGAACAGACCACCAGCACCGGTTCCATCGCCAGGGTGGGCAGGTCGTTCGAGACGTCGAAGGGGGCTCCTCGATGCACCCCACCAATGCCCCCCGTGGCGACCACGGGGATCCCGGCCCGTGCGGCGGCCCACACCGTCGCCGCCACGGTCGTGGCCCCGGTCCAGCGGCGGGCCAGCGCAATCGGGAGATCGCGTCGGCTCACTTTCACCACCCGTTCGCCCCCGGCGAATCGTTCGAGCTCCGCCGACGTCAGGCCGATCACCACCTTCCCATCCAGGAGCCCGATAGTTGCCGGGATCGCTCCCTCCATGCGAATGGCCTCTTCCATCTCATAGGCGACCTGGAGGTTGGCCGGCCGGGGCAGTCCGAAGGCGACGACCACCGTCTCCAGCGCGACGATGGGCCTCTGACTCGCCTGCGCTTCCTCAATGTGGGGGCCGAAACGGAAATAAGCGTTCATCAGAGCCGCCTCTCTGTATTGCTCCTTCCAGCTTTGATTTTTGGTTTTGGTTCCTTGGGGATTTGGGGGCGAGCCGGGCGCCAAAGGCGCCCGGCTCGCCCCCAAAATCTCTTTTATCCCCCGGGGTGGGGCCATTGGCCCACACCTTATGGCCGACTTTATCCAGAATCCAGTCACGAGCAGGGGAGCCCGGATTCGAATTCGGCCACGATCGCATCTGGAGTTTTGTAGGGGATGATATCAGCGATGGCCTGGAAATGATCATCATAGGCCACAATGGCCGTGCAGCCTGCGCTGTGGGCGGCGATCGCATGGGGGAGATCCGTTGGATCCCTCAGGGCCGAGAAGAGCTTGGCTCTGAGGAGCTTCTCTTCCCGTCGAGGGATCGGAACATAGAGCAGGCGAGTATTCAAAAGGGCGAGGAGCGCCTGGCGAGCAAACTCGCTCCCTGCTTCCCAATCCGGCTCTGTGCGCGTGATGGCGATAACCAGCAACTCATGCAGAGCATAGAAGGAGGTTACGGCCTTGACCACTCCTCGATCGATCAGTTGGAACAATTTCGAGACAGCTTCAAATCTTGCTGGCTCCATTTTCCTTGCCAGCGTAAAAGCCAGAAGCACAGAAGTATCCAGGTAGATCACTGGGCCCTCTCCGCTGGGGAGCGTATCTCCGCCTCTGCTCCATGGGAGGGGAGCAAAAGGATCTTCAACAACTCCTGGGACAACAGCAATGCCAGCGGCACGATCGCCTCAGAAAAGATTCGTTCGGCGCTTTCCCTGCGCCCTTCATGAAGGATTTCATCGAACGATTTCCCTTTTAGATAGTCAGAAAAATCATCGATCGTCATATGAACACCTCATGCTTCAGGATCTGGGGAATCTATATTTCTCCTCCTTAAAGTTTCTGAAGGATGCATCCCGCCGTGCGTCTTTGACGGGCGTGGGTTTCCCTTCAGCGACTCACACCGTCCTGTCCGGAGGGGCGAAGCGGGCCTCTCCCCAGGGGCCGCGAGGAGGCAATCACCCTCCATCGCTTTACACTTTAACCTGGACTTCAGACAAACTCCTCCCTTTCCTCAAGAATGGGGGAAGGGGCTTGCCTCGCGCAAGGGAAGGGCCTGAACGAGAAATCAGACGGCCCGTTTATCCAAAGTCCAATTTAACATAAGAGGGCAGAATTTGCCAGCGGGATCTTCCGCTTTGTCCCCCAGGGATCTCCGGGAGGACGGAACCATCTTCAGTAGTCCCACTCTTCCTCAAGGTGGGGACCGAAACGGAAATAAGCGTGGCCGTTGCGCCGTTCATGGCCCGCAAGGTAGAATAGCTGCCCAAACCCCTGGGAGAAAACCAGCGGTGTAACTCCTGATGCGTTCATCCGGGAGAGCCTCCCTCCACCCGCACATCGATCTCCCCGTCGATCCACTGGATGGTCAGGCGCTCGCTGGGCTGGACCTGATCCGCCCGGGTGACCAGGCGGCCGTCGGCCCGGCGGACCAGGGCATAGCCCCGGGCCAGGACGGCGCGCGGGTTCAGCGCTTCCAGGCGGGCCTGGTGATAGCTCCATCGGGCTTCGGCCTGCAGGATCTGCTGGCGGATGGCGCCCTCCAGCCGGGCTCGCAATCGATGCAGGCGCTCCAGGCGGGCATAAAGCTCCCGTTCTGGCGTGTGGGCCTGCAGGCGCGCGCGCAGGGTCACCAGGGTTTGCGCCGCTCGCTCCAGTCGAGCGCGCATGGCCTGCTCCAGGCGATCCCGCCATCCGGCGATCTGGGCCGCCACGGCCTCCCGGTCCGGCGTGGCCAGCTCTGCCGCCGCGGAGGGCGTGGGCGCGTGCACATCCGCAGCGGCATCCGTCAGAGTCAGATCGATGGCATGGCCGACGCCGGAGACCACCGGAAAGGATGAAGATGCCACCGCCCGAACGACCCGTTCATCGTTGAAGGCCCACAACTCCTCGTTCGATCCCCCGCCCCGCGCGATGATCACCAGATCCACTCCTTCCACCATCTGGAGCGCTTCCAGGGCGGCGGCAATGGACATAGGAGCGTCTTCCCCCTGGACAACGGTGGGGGAAAGGATCACCTCGGCCAGGGGCCAGCGTCGTCGGAGGACGTTCAGGATATCCCGAAGGGCAGCTCCCGCCGGTGAGGTGACCAGGCCGATCCGGCGGGGGAATGGGGGAAGGGCTCGCTTGCGGGCGGGATCGAAGAGCCCTTCCGCTTCCAGCCGGCGTTTCAGCGCCTCGAGAGCTAAGAACCGCTGGCCCAGGCCGATGGGGAGCCAGCGATCCACATACAGGCGGCAATCCCCCCGATCCTCATAGTAACCGATCCGCCCGCGCACCACGATGGTCTGACCGTTCGCCGGCAACTGGGCCATGCGGGCCACCTGGGTCCGCCAGACCACGCAGGTGATCTGGGCCCGCCCTTCTTTTAATGAGAAGAAAATGTGGCCCGGTGCGGTGGGGCGGAGATCTCCCACTTCCCCCTCCACCCACAGGTCCCCCCAGGCGAAGCGGGATTCTACCGCCTCTTTCAGATGAGCGGCCAGCTGAGAGACCGTGAGATAGGTGATGGGAGCCTGTTCCAGTTCCTCCCACTCGTTCATGAGGAAGCTCCGGAAAGGGATTTGCGCTCCTCGTTCATCGCGTTTCGGTGATCTTCCGCAAGCCCCGCGGCTGATCCGGATCCAACCCCTTCAATCGAGCGAGGGAGACAGCGAACCACTGCCCGGGGATCACGGCCACCATCGGTGAGAGCCATTCCGGAACCGGTGGCAGCGGAATGCCCACGTCCGCCAGGGCGAGCAACGTGCGATCTTCGCTGCACAGGGTGAGATGGGCCTCCCGCTCCCGAAGCAGGCCCGCCAGGCTTTCCATCTCGGAACGGAAGGTGGGGCCCGGGGCGATCAGGAAAACGGGGAAGCCGGGCTCCACCAGAGCGATCGGCCCGTGAAGGAAATCCGCCGAGGAATACGGCTCCGCCACGATATAAGTCAACTCCTTCAGCTTCAGGGCGACTTCGAAAGCCGTGGCATAGTTGAAGCCACGGCCGATGACCACGCCGTGAACCGCCCGCCACCAGAACGCCGCCGCCTCGCGGGCGGCTTCCTCCGTGCTCAGTGCCCAGGCGATCGCTTCCGGCAATTGAAGCAGATCCTCCCGCATGGCGGCATCACCGGTCCAGGCAGCGGCCAGGAGGGCGAGGGCGATCAGCTGAGCCGTGTAGGTTTTGGTGGCGGCTACCGCCCGTTCTTCCCCCGCCCGTAACAGAAGGACCGCGTGGGCGGCCGAGGCCAGGGGGGAAGCAGGCTCATTGGTGATCGCCAGGGTCCACCCGCCCTGGCGTCGAGCTTCCTGAACGACCTCCACAATGTCCGGAGAGCGTCCGGACTGCGAGATCCCGATCACCCATGCGCGATCCAGCCGGGGAGGCCGTTGATAGAATGTGAAAAGGGATGGTGTGGCCAGGGCTGCCGGGAGGCCGGCGAAGGCGCCCAGCAGGTATTGCCCGTAGCGGGCTGCGTTGTCCGAGCTTCCCCGCGCGGCCAGCACGGCCAGGGCGGGTTGAAAACGGCGCACGGCTTCAACGATCCGCCGGGCCTCCTCCCATCCCTCGCTGATCAGGCGATCGGCGACCTCGGGCTGCTGTCGAATCTCCTGCTCCACCCACATCCAGAGCTCCCATGCGCCGAATTTCAAGCTTGAAGGTGTCCTTCGAGCCGATTATACTTCAGGGCGTGGTCGTTGATCCTCCCTTGAAGCAGCATGAGGGAAAGGGGCTGTCGCTCGACTTCCTGCAGGAGGCATCGCTTATGTCCGCGGAGAGAGCCCTGATTCGAGGGCTGTATTTTGAAGATCTGGAGGTCGGCTGGAAGGTGCGCACCCCGGGCCGCACCGTGACGGAGGCAGATATCGTGGCGTTTGCCGGGCTCTCCGGCGATTACACACCGCTGCACACGGATGCGGAATACGCCCGCAGCACGATCTTTGGGGAACGGATCGCACACGGTCTGCTTGGCCTGGCGATCGCCTCCGGGCTGGCCACCCGGCTTGGGTTCCTGGAGGAAACCGTGGAGGCCTTCACCGGCCTGGAATGGAAATTCCGGGCCCCCATCCGCATTGGAGATACCATCCACGCGGAGATCGAGGTGGCCCAGAAGCGGCCGACACCGGACGGTCGGGCAGGCTTCGTCGTTTTCAACGTGCAGGTCCTGAACCAGCGGGGGGAAGTGGTTCAAAAAGGTCAGTGGACCCTTCTGGTTCGCGCGCGGGGTGCGTAAGAGACGAATCCGGGGGGACAGCAAGGCCGTCTCTCCTGATCTTGCACGAGGAATCCCCCATGTTTCCCATACGGAGGCTTTAGGGACGGAGCTGGCTATCTTCGGTGCCCAGCTTCGTCTCTTATGGTCACGGCCCCGTGGGCCGTGGCGAAAATAATAGGGATAAAGGATGGGAGTTACGCCGTTGGTTTGCTCCTGAGGAGTTGGGGGTGGGGCCCTTCTACCTCTTCTCGCGGGCCCCGAACGGCGTAACTCCTAAGGAAGGGATCCTTCCGCACTTCCCCAATTGGGGGAGGGCATCCCCTATTTGGGGGATGAGTTTCCGCAGTCTGTTAAAAATTTTACAAATGCCACCGCACTGGGTATACTCTCTAAAAGCACTCCAGGGCAATCGGGTTTGAGGCGGAGGCGGGCGTGGGAGAGGCTTGCTTCCGCCTTTAAACCTTTCTGGAGCTGTGGGTTGCCTCAGCTCGATACACACGGGGGCGGGCGAGATGTCGCGGGCGGGCTGATCCGCCCCTGAAAACTTACAGGGAGGCCGAGGCCATGCCAAAGCGGTTTGTCTCCTGGATGATCGGGGGGCCCCAGGGCAGTGGGATCAACGTGGCGGCGGAGACCCTTGCCAAGGCCTTAAGCCGGGGTGGGCTTTATGTCTTCGCCAACATCGAATATCACTCCAACATCATGGGCAAGCATAGCTATTATCGAATCCGGGTCTCCGAGGATCCGATCCATGCCCCCGTCGATGAAGTGCACCTCCTCGCCGCGCTGGATGAGGAGACCCTCTTCGGAGATCACCACCACAACCCCGAATTCCCTACCCACCATGGCCACGTTCATGAGGTGGTCCCGGGTGGCGGGATCATCTACGACGCGGATCTGGGGGATATCCGGGATCGTTTGAGTCGGGATGATCTGCGGCTTTATCCGGTGCCGTATTTTGAGATGATCCGTCAGGCGCTGGAACCTTTCGGCAAGGCGGCGGAATATCGTCAATACGACATCATGCGGAACACGGTGGCGCTGGGGGCAACCCTGGCGATCCTGGATTATGATTTCGATCTCGTCGCCGAGGTGATCCGTGAGCAGTTTAAGGGGCGTCGGGCCCGGCTGGCGGACCTGAACATCCAGGCCATACGGGTCACCTATGATTATGTGCGCGAGCACTTTGGAAACGACTTCCCCTGGAAGGTTCGTAAGCGGGAGCGGCGAGGGGATCAAATCCTGATCCGTGGCGTGCAGGCGATCGCGCTGGGCAAGCTTCAGGCCGGGCTGGGCGTCCAGACCTATTATCCGATCAGTCCGGCGACGGACGAAAGCACATACCTGGAAGCGGTCCAGAGCAAATATAACGTGGTGGTCATCCAGACGGAGGATGAGATCTCTGCGATCAACATGGCAGTCGGCGCAGCCCATGCGGGAGCTCGGGCCTCCACCTCCACGGCAGGACCGGGTTTCGCCCTGATGCCGGAAGGCATCGGGTTCGCGGCCATCACCGAGGCGCCGGGCCTGGTGGTGTTCCTCTATCAGCGCGGCGGCCCCAGCACGGGGCTTCCCACCCGTACGGAGCAGGCGGATCTGGGGTTTGCGCTTCATCCCGCCCATGGGGAGTTCCCTCACATCGTCATCGCCCCGGGGGATGTGGTGGAGGCCTTCTACGACAGCTTCGAAGCCTTCAACTGGGCCGATCGCTACCAGATGCCGGTGATCGTGCTGGTGGATAAATACCTGGCCAGCAGTTATGTCACGGTTCCCCGCTTCGAAACCCGTCACCTGGTGATCGATCGGGGAATTCGCTACCAGCCAGCTGGCCAGCGGGATGGCTATCTGCGCCACGCGGTGACCGAAAGCGGGATCTCCCCATGGGTGGTCCCGGGCACAGAGGGTGTCGTCTTCTGGACGACCAGCGATGAACACAACCCCAAGGGCCACATCTCGGAGGGGGTGATCCATCGGATGGAGCAGATGGATAAGCGCATGCGCAAGCTGGAGCTGGCCGCCCGGGAGATCCCGGACAGCAAGAAGTTCACCCTCCACGGCCCGGCGGATGCCCAGGTGACCCTGGTGGGGTGGGGGACCACGAAGGGGGCGATCCTGGATGCGCTGGAGGAGCTATCGGCCCTCAACGGGCTGACGTTTAACTTCCTCCAGATCCGGATGATGCGGCCTTTCCCGGCCGAGCCGGTGGGGGCGATCCTGCGACGGGCCCGCCGGGTGATCCTGATCGAGAACAACTACTCGGGCCAGCTGGGGAACCTGATCCGGGAGATGACCGGGTTCCGGATCCCCCATCGGGTGCTGAAATACGATGGCCGGCCGTTTACTGTGAACGAAATCATCGAGGGGGTCCGTCGCGCCCTGGAGAACGATGAGGAGCGCATCGTGATGATCTCCAGCGAAGCCCGGGAGGTGATCCGATGGCCTACGCGGTGAAGGATTACAAGACGGAAGTCTGGGTGGACTGGTGCCCCGGTTGCGGGGATTTCGGGATCCTGAACGCGATCCATCAAGCCCTGACCGCCCTGCAGCTCCCTCCGCACAAGGTCGCCGTCTTCTCCGGGATCGGTTGCTCGGGCAAGACGCCACATTATATCGGGACCTATGGGGTCCATACCCTTCATGGACGGGTGCTACCGGTGGCCACCGGGTTCAAGCTGGCCAATCCCGAGATGACGGTGATTGCGGTGGGCGGAGATGGCGATGGCTATGGGATCGGGGCCGGGTATTTCCTGGCTGCCGGGCGCCGGAATGTGGATTTAACCTACATTGTTTACAACAACGGGGTCTATGGCCTGACCAAGGGCCAGGCCTCTCCCACTTTGCCCAAGGGCGTGCAGACCAAGTCCCTCCCGGAGCCCAATCTGATGGAGGCCCTCAACCCGATCGCCGTGGCCCTCGGGGCGGGTTATACCTTCATCGCCCGCGGCTACGCCTACGATGTGCGGCACCTGCGGGATCTGATTGTCGCCGCCATCCAGCACCGGGGGACGGCGCTGATCGATGTCCTCCAGCCCTGCCCGACTTACAACAACATCTACACGCGGGAGTATTACAACGCCCGGGTCTATAAGCTGGAGGAAACCGGCTATGACCCGGTCGTTCACAACCCGACGGACGAGAAGGAGATCGTGGAGAAGAAGGCCCAGGCCCTTCTCAAGGCCTATGAGAACGGGGATCGCATCCCCATCGGGATTTTCTACCGGGTGGAGCGGCCGACGCTGGAGGATGAGCTGGCGGCCCGTCTCCCGCACTGGGGGAAGGCCCTGGCCGACCTGGAGCCGATTTATCGACGGGATCTCACGCCGTTGCTGGACGAGCTGCGTTAGCGCGTCAGCAGGGCGCGCCCACCCATGAATTCAGAACCCGATGACGGGAGAGGCCGGGGGATGATCAGAATACCCCCGGCCTTTTTTATTGAAGGGTCATCCTTCACCCAATTGTGCCAGATGAGGCGGGAGAGGCCGGGCGATAGAGGAAGCCACAAGAGGAAATCCGTTGAGGGGAGATCAGTCCACGGAGAGGATGCGGAAGGTCAGGAGGCCGGCCGGTGCCTCCACCGTGACCACATCCCCGGGCGCCCGGCCCAGCAGCGCCTGCCCCAGGGGCGATTCATACGAGATCTTCCCCTGTGTGGGATCCGCCTCCGCGGGCCCCACCAGCACATATGTCTCCGGCGCGCCGCCATCCTCCGCGATGGTGACGCGAGACCCCAGGCGCACGCGGCCGTCCTCCGACGGCTGGGGGTCGATCACGATGGCACTGTTGAGGATCGCCTCCAGCATCCGGATCCGGCCCTCGATGAACGCCTGCTCCTCCTTTGCCGCGTGGTAGTCGGCGTTCTCCGAGAGATCGCCCTGCTGGATGGCGAAGCGCAGGCGCTCGGCGATCTCCCGACGCTTGACCGTGCGCAGGTATTCCAGCTCTTCCTCCAGCTGCCGCTTGCCCTCCGGCGTCAGATACGCTGGTCCAGCCGCTGCCATCGTCCTCTTCTCCCGAAACGGTTCCTCAACGGATAACATGATGGCGGTGGCTTTGCCACCGCCCGCATCTTGTCCAATACCCTCGTTTGAGACATATTCAATTATACCCGCCAGGATAGGGAAGAACAAGAGAAGATGCAGGCCTGAAGATCGGTGGGCCGCTTTGCCGCATGGGAGCATGAGAAAGGAAATTTCAGAGGTGCGGCCCCCTTCGGCGGCTCCCCCTGCAGATGGGGCGATCACTCGCGAGGGGAGCACCACCGGAACCCTGGCGCTCAACGCGGACATCGCTCGCGGAGCTGCTCCACGGTGTGCTCCGGGACCGGGATCACGCCCAGAAGGATGCGGCCGTCCGGACCGGGGCCGTGGAAATCGCTGCCGCCCGTAGGAACCAGACCGTAGATCCGGGCGATGGCCATGAGCCGGGCCACATCGGCCGGGGAATGATCGGGATGGAAGACCTCCAGCCCGACAAGGCCCGCGCGCCACAGGCCTTCCAGGTCCCGGGGAAGCCCGGAGCGCCCGGGATGGGCCAGGGCAGCTACGCCTCCGGCGGCCCGGATGATTTCGAGAACCTCTCGGGGATCCACCGGCCGTCGGGGGATATAGGCCGGGCGACCTCGCCCCAGCCATCGCCGGAAGGCCTCGGCCTCATCGGCTACATAACCCTGCTCGACCATCGCCCGGGCCAGGTGGGGGCGTCCCAGCACGTTCCCCCGAGCCAGCTCCAGCACCCGTTCCCAGGGAACCGGCATTCCCAGTCGGGCCAGGCGCTCGGCCATCGCCTGGATCCGCCCCACTCGTTCCGCCTGCATGCCCTCCAGAAGGTGGAGGAGATCCGGATGCGTGGGGTCCACAAAATACCCCAGCAGGTCCAGCTCCTCCTCGGCACCGCCGACGCTGATCTCCACGCCGGGGATCACCTCCAGAGGCGTGCCACGGGCGAGGGCCACCGCCTCCACAGCCCCCCGAGTGGTCTCGTGGTCGGTGATCGCCAGGTAGCGCAGACCGCGCGCGAGGGCCTCATGCACCACCTGGGCGGGGGACCACAGGCCATCTGAGGCGGTGGTGTGAACGTGGAGGTCAAGGCGGGAACTCATCGCTTCTCAATCACAAACCGGATGGCCGTCCGCTCCTGATCATTGATTTTGACATCGGTGAACTCGGGGACACAGACAATGTCGATGCCATCCTGGGCCAGATACGTGCGGGCGATGCAGATGGCCTTCACCGCCTGATTGACGGCGCCGGCGCCGATGGCCTGCACCTCCGCCCGCCCGCGCTCCCGGATGACACCTGCGATGGCTCCGGCCACGGCCGTGGTGCGCGATTTGGCGGCTACTTTAATGGTGTCCATGATCTCCCTCCGTGGAGCTGGGGGATGAGGCTGAGAAACCGCGGCCAGCAGGGATTGTGCCCGATCTAAAGATGCGGTGGCCTCCTTCGCTCATTCGGGGCAACGGAGGGAGAACCCCGCCCGTTGCGGCCGGTTCGTTTTATTTGGAAGTTACGCAGTTGACCGCTGACGAAAGGGCGTGAAGGGGCCCCTTCCCCCTTTCCCCCTCCCCGCGGCCTGAAGGGCCGCGGGGAGGGGGAATAATGATTTTTGAGGCTGGGGCGGGTGCCTTCGGCGCCCGCCCCAGCCTCAAAGAACTGAAGAAGGCCAACTGTGTAAATATTATAACGGCTTTGCGGCACCGGAGAGGGATCAGGTGGCTCATTCGATTCCAGGTGCTCTGTTGTGATCCTGGCGGTGCTCGCCTGATTCCGATAGGGGCTCACCGCATCCATTCCCTCGGAATTCAAAACGCGGGTTGATGAAGGTTTGCGTCCGCCTCCTTCCCCAGGGGCTTCCCCGCTTCCCTCACCGGGTGAGCCGGCGCACGATGCGCCCGCGAGTCAAATCGTAGGGGGAAAGCTCCACCAGGACGCGGTCCCCCAGAAGCACACGGATGTAATACATGCGCATCCGACCGGAGAGATGAGCCAGCACCTCGTGGCCGTTATCGAGGCGGACCTTAAACATCGTGTTCGGCAATGTCTCCACGACGGTCCCCTCCACCTGGATGACATCCTTCGCTTTCTCGCCTCCCTTCGCCATCGGGCCTCCCATCGAAACAAGGGATCTCTCTATTAATTGTATAGGAATTGCGCCATTCATCTTCTCTTCTGGATTTTGGGGATGAGGGAGTGTCAAAAGCGGCTCCACCTGTCCGACAGGGCCACAAAGCGCGGTCGGGAAGTGATGGGGGAAGGCCGGGAGGGCGGGATGAGCGGCCTTATCGCCTATCCCGGGTCCTCTCAACGACCACGGATCTGCATCCACCAGGCCTGCCAGGGTTGGGGAGTAGGGGTTGGCGTCAAATAAGGGGTGGGAGAGGGGAGAATCCGCTCCAGGCGATAGGGCGTTTCGTGGGGGCGGATCATCCCGGCTTCCAAGCGGGCCCAGCGGGCGACGAACTCCTCGCTCCGCACATAGCGAGCCTGCTCTGCGAGGCGGGTCGCCTGGATCTGCTCCGTGGCGATCGCCTGCCGCAAACGCTCCGCCCGCTCCACCCGTTGCCGGTGAAGCTCCAGATTCCCCCAGGCCACATGGGCCAGGAGCATCAATCCCATGAACACGATCAACCGGACCAGCCACCGGCCCACCCCATCCAGCCACTGGCGCATCGGCGCTCCATCCCCGGAGGATAAAAAAGGGCGCGGGAGGCGGCTTCGCTGCCCCCCACGCCCCGCGTTCATCCGGCCATGCCGGGGGCGGGATTTGAACCCGCACGGGCGTATGCCCACCACGCCCTGAACGTGGCGCGTCTGCCAGTTCCGCCACCCCGGCGATCCTTTTCCAATTCTACCAGAGCTGGCCGGGCTGTCAAATCATCCCGCTATCCGGGGGGCGTTTTCCCCTGTTAAGGGTTAAGCCGGGCACCTGGGGAGCTCGTCAGCAATGAACGGTCCAGGCATGCCCGCAGGGCCTGGATCTGCGCTGCGACGGCGGCGCGCGCGGTGCCGCCGGGGATGGATCGACGCTCCACGGCGGACTCCGGATTCAGGGTGGTGTAAACATCCGCATCGAAAGCGGGATGAAATCGGCGCATGAGCTCCAGGGGAAGGGCGGAAAGCGGTTTCCCCTGTCGGAGGGACTCCCCGACCAGCTCGCTGATCACCCGGTGCGCTTCCCGGAACGGAACCCCTTTGCGCACCAGATAATCCGCCAGCTCGGTGGCCAGCATCGCTTCCTCCAGGGCCTGCCGCATCCGCTCCGGCCGCGGCCGCATGGTCCGCACCAGGCCGGAAAGCACGGGGAGCAGGATCTCCAGCGTGTCCACCGTGTCGAAAACCGGCTCTTTATCTTCCTGGAGATCCTTGTTGTAACCGGAAGGGAGGCCCTTCAGCACGGTGAGGAATCCGATCAGATGGCCCATGAGACGCCCCGCCTTTGCCCGGGCCAGCTCCAGGGCGTCGGGATTGCGCTTCTGGGGCATCAGGCTGGAGCCCGTGGTGTAAGCCGGATCCAGCGCGATGAACCCGAACTCCGCGCTGGCGAAGAGGATGAGATCCTCCGCCAGCCGGCTGAGATGGACAGCGATCATTGCGGCGATGAACAGGAACTCGGCGACGAAATCCCGATCGGAAACCGCATCCAGGCTGTTCGGGGAAAGGGACTGGAAGCCCAGCTCCTGGGCCAGGGCCTCCCGATCGATCGGGAAGGGCGTCCCCGAGAGGGCACCGCTCCCCAGAGGGAGAGTCGCCAGACGGGGGTAGGCATCTCGCAGTCGTGCCCGATCGCGCTCAAAGGCCCACGCGTGGGCCAGACACCAGTGAGCGTAACGGATGGGCTGGGCCCGCTGAAGATGGGTATAGCCCGGCATGATCAGGTCCAGGTGGGCTTCCGCCTGCGCCGCCAGGGCCTCCTCAAGCTCCCGCAATCCCTGATCCAGCCGGGGCCAGACCTCCATCAGGAAAAGACGCAGGTCGGTGGCCACCTGGTCGTTGCGGCTGCGCCCCGTGTGGAGCTTGCCGGCGACCGGGCCGATGCGCTCGGTCAGCCGGCGTTCGATGGCGGTGTGGATATCCTCATCGGTGGGCTGGAAAACGAAGTCGCCCGCATCCAGCTCGGCCTTCACCGCCTCCAGGCCTGCGACGATTACATCGCGCTCCTCAGGCGTGAGCAGGCCCGCCCGGGCCAGGGCGCGGGCCCAGGCGATCGAGCCGCGGATATCCTGGGGATACAGACGGCGATCAAAGGGAAGCGATGCGTTCAGCCGCTCGAAGGCGGGATCCAGCGATAGGCCTTCACGGGTTCCCCACAAACGCATCCCGGTTACCTCCTTTCGTAATCGTAATCGGCACCTCCACAACCCGTCTCTCGTTTCGCGAACCTCTGAGGGGCTCCCCGCTTCGCCCCTTGCCTGCTCAAACGACAGGACCGACCGGATCTTACAGGGGATGATTTGGAAAGCCCCTCCCTGTCTCCTTCAGCCCAGATTCTGCCTTTGGACGATTAACCGGATCTGGGTGATCACGGCCTGGCCGGCCCAGAAGAGGGCTGAGAGCGGCCCGAGCCCTGTGGCGATCGTCCGTTCCGGGCCACCTGCCATGCGCGGCCCCATGAAGGTCAGGACATGGAACTTCACTTCGCCCGGGCCGGGGAAGCTCGAGTCGCTGGGCCGATCGAGGAGCTCCAGCACATCTTCCGCCGTCTCCAGCAACGCCTTTCCAGCGGCCCACACCGGGCGATGAGCACCTGCGCCGATGATCCCCCCGCCGGTTGGGAGATAGAGGCTCACCGTTCCATCACCGATCACGACGAGGGATACCGGGCCCTCCGGATAACCGATCTCCATCAGGACCCCCCAGACCCGGGGAAGCTCCGGCCCAGGCGTGAGGCCCAGCTCGGAAGGGTCCAGGGTAAATAGCTGGGATCGGAGGTCCCAGAGCGGATGCGATCCGGCCGATGTCGTCACGGGTTCCCGCCTCCTCTCATGATCCGACCGCCTGTAACGGTATTGTAACCGAACCGGGCATGGATCCGCGGTGGGGAGGGCCTGGAGGGACTTCCCCCTTCCTGTGCCCATCCGGTCCCGAGGGAGCAGGACCTCGAAAAAAAACTTGCGCCCTCGATTTCAATCCAGCCGTCCGGTTTGCCGAAGTAAGGGCCCCCGCTTATGCTAAACGTGGGGGCCGGTGGCGGGCGCCATCCCTGTGGAGATCCAGCTCCGAAACCCAGGAGGTTTCCATGCTCCGTGAAGATGCGCTGGAATACCACCGCAAAGGCCGTCCCGGCAAGCTGGAGATCGTCCCCACCAAACCCATGATCACGCAGCGGGACCTCTCCCTCGCTTACAGCCCGGGCGTCGCCTATCCGGTCCTGGAGATCGAGAAGGATCCGGACCTGGCTTATGAATACACGACCAAAGGGAATCTGGTGGCGGTGATCTCCAACGGCACCGCCATCCTCGGACTGGGAGATCGAGGGGCTCTGGCCTCGAAGCCGGTGATGGAAGGCAAGGCGGTGCTCTTCAAGAAGTTCGCCGACGTGGACGCCATCGATATCGAGGTGAACACCCGGGATCCGGACGAGCTGATCCGGGTGGTGCAGGCCATCGCCCCGACCTTCGGGGGCATCAACCTGGAGGATATCAAGGCGCCGGAATGTTTCTACATTGAGGAAACCCTGCGCGCCACCCTGGACATCCCGGTCTTCCACGACGATCAGCATGGGACGGCGGTGATCTCCGCGGCGGCCCTGCTCAACGCCCTGGAGCTGGTGGGCAAACGCATCGATGAGATCAAGGTGGTGATCAACGGGGCCGGGGCCTCCGGCATCGCCTGCGCCGATCTCTGGGTGAAGCTGGGGGTGCGCAAAGAGAACCTCATCATGCTGGACACGAAGGGGGTGATCTATAAAGGCCGCAAGGAGGGGATGAACCCGTATAAGGAGCGCTTCGCCGCGGAGACCGATGCCCGGACCCTGGCGGAAGCCATCCGCGGGGCGGACGTGTTCCTGGGGCTCTCCGTAGCCGATGTGCTCACCCCTGAGATGGTGAAATCGATGGCCGAACGGCCGATCATTTTCGCCCTGGCCAACCCTGACCCCGAGATCCGCTACGAGCTGGCCAAGGAGGTCCGCCCCGATGCCATCGTGGCCACCGGCCGCAGCGATTACCCCAACCAGGTAAACAACGTCCTCGGTTTCCCCTTCATCTTCCGCGGGGCCCTGGACGTGCGGGCGCGGGCGATCAACGATGAGATGAAGCTGGCCGCGGCGCGGGCCCTGGCCGCCCTGGCCCGCGAGGATGTGCCGGACAGCGTGCTGAAGGCTTACGGGCTGGAGACGCTGCGCTTCGGGCCGGATTACATCATCCCCAAGCCGCTGGACCCCCGGGTGATGCTCTGGGAGGCGCCGGCGGTAGCCCAGGCGGCGATGGAGACCGGCGTGGCCCGCATCCGCATCGACATCGAGGAATACCGGGAGCGGCTGGCAGCCCGGCTGGGCAAGGGCACCCAGGTGATGCGTTTCATCATCAACAAGGCGAAAGCCGCTCCCAAGCGCATCGCCTTCGGGGAGGGTGAGGAGCCCAAGATCCTCCGCGCGGCGGCCCTGGTCCAGGAGGAAGGAATCGGGCGGCCCATCCTCATCGGGCGCCCGGAGGTCATCCGGCGGCGCATCGAGGAGCTGGGCCTGCGCTGCCGGCCGGAGATCATCTACCCGCCGGAGTTCCCACGGCTGGAGGAATACGCCCAGCGCCTCTTCGAGAAGCGCCAGCGCAAAGGCGTCACCCTCCCCCTGGCCCGGACGCTGCTCCTGGAGCCCAACTACTTCGGACCGATGATGGTGGAGATGGGAGACGCCGACGCCTTCATCTCCGGCCTCACCTATGACTACCCCGCCGTCATCCGCCCCGCCCTGCAGGTCGTGGGGGTCCGGGAGGGGGTGCGTAAGGTCGCCGGGCTTTACATCATGATCGTGAAGGAGAAGGTCTACTTCTTCACCGACGCCACGGTGAATATCGAGCCCACGGCGGAGGACCTGGCGGAGATCGCCATCATGGCGGCGGACTTCGCCCGGCGCTTCGATATCGAGCCGCGGGTGGCCATGCTCTCCTTCTCCAACTTCGGCAGCACCCGCCATCCGCTCTCGGAGAAGGTGCGCCAGGCGGTGGAGATCGTGCGGCAACGACGGCCGGACATCCTGGTCGATGGGGAGATGCAGGCGGACACAGCGGTGGTGCCGGAAATCATCGAGGAGCGCTACCCCTTCAGCCGGGTGAAGGATGCCAACGTCCTGGTCTTCCCGGATCTGGAGGCGGCCAACGTCTCATACAAACTATTGCAGCGTCTGGGGAACGCTCAGGCCATCGGGCCGATCCTGCTGGGCATGGGCAAGCCGGTCCACGTCCTTCAGACCGGCGACGAAGTCCAGGATATCGTGTTCATCGCCGCCATTGCCGCCCTGGATGCCCAGGAGCGTGCCCAGGCGCGCGTTCCGGTCACCGCGTAAGGTCGAAGCACAACAGGCATGCCGGAGAAACCTCAACGGGTGCTTTTCGGGCTGCGGGGGGCACTGAAGGTGCCCCCCGCATTCTTAATAGGGAAGGGGCCCTTCAACCTCCCGATGGGAGGCCGAACGATACCCGACGAAGCCCGAGCGGCCCGGGTTGAGCACACGGAAAAGCCATCGGGTTAACGCTCGGGCAGGGGCTGGATCAGGGTCGGGTCATCCGCCCGCGGGGAGTTCACCCGGGCCGAGACCGGGTAAGCGATCATGCGGTCGGCCGGATAGGGGCGCAGGACGTCCTGCCAGGCCCGGGGGCCCGCGGCATCATCCAGCCAGATCTCCTCATGTTCTGGAAGCAGGATCACCGGCATCCGGTCGTGGATGGGGGCGATCCGCTCATTGGCGACGGTGGTGATGATGGTGAAGCTCTCGATGATCTCCCCCTCCGGGCTCTCCCAGCGGTCCCACAGCCCGGCGAAGGCGAAGGGCTCCCGATCCTTCAACCCGATCCAGTAGGGGATACGCCCGTGCGGCGTCCGCTGCCACTCGTAAAACCCGTCGGCCAGCACCAGGCAGCGCCGCCGGCGGAAAGCCTCGCGGAAGCTCGGGCGCTGGGTCAGCGTCTCCGCCCGGGCATTGATCAGCCGGTTCCCGATCGACGGATCCTCCGCCCAGTGGGGGATCAACCCCCACCGCAGCAGGCGGATCCGCCGGGTTCCCTCGTTGAGCAGCACCGGAAGGGGCTGGGTGGGGGCCGCATTATACCGGGGCTGCCACGGCGCGTCCGGCCACTCCGCCTGGAATCGCTCCATCAGCCGCCGCGGCTCGGTGAAGATCGTGTAACGCCCGCACATGGAAGCCTCCCGCCACCGCCTTCTGCAGAGAGATCTTACCGCGGATCCCCGGGCCGGGCGAATCCGGGACCGGTTCATTGGGGGACGGTGCCGGGATCCACGATGTAGCGCCACCAGTGATGGGAGATCCCGTCGGTTTCCCCGGGAGCGCAGGGGAGATGCCGGAGCCACCATCGGTGATGCTCCCGGATATCCCCGCCGCCCCATTCCGCGCCGTTCACCCATCGCCCCCGGCCCCGCAGATCCGGAAAGTGAAGCCAGTCGTCACAATCGCTCCAGACGTAGCGAGGGTTCCCCCAATCGTAATCCCGCTCGCTGTTGGGGGCGAAGTGGACCGTGCCGACCCCGGCTTGGCCCGGGGCGATGAGATCATAGCGGGTGAAGCGCCGCCACAGGTTCCGCTCCTCCGGGACCCCGGCGAACACCTGCTCCATGATCGCCTCGGCCCGGTGCCCGAAGTTCTCCAGCATCTCGCCGACCCCACGTTCATAGGAGAAACCCATGATCACAAACCGCCTTCCGGCGGCCTCCGCCCCGGGGAGCGGCGGGGCATTGCACCAGAAGGCCCCGGGCCCGGCCATGCGGGACTCATAGAACCCGAAGTAGGGGCCGCCGAAAAGCCAGATCTCATCGATCTCCCCCCGCGCCACACGTTGAACCCCATCGCAGGCGGTGAGGATGGCATGGTAGTCCGCGGTGTCCGGCTCGTGGGGCGGTTGTCGGCCCTCCAGAACCGCGCGGTAGGTCTCCGGGGTGTAACGAAAGCTGTCGATCTTAGGGGGAAAGATAGGGAAATCCAGGCGCGCCACCACCTGATACCGGACCGTCCCCCGGCTGCACTCTTCCAGGTCGGCGATGTATCCCTCGACCAGGTCCTCCACCCGGTTCCAGCCCATCGCCCGGGAGAGAGGAAGGTCGGGCGCGATGGGCGGATCGAAGACCACCAGGAGGACGCGCGGCGCAAGGATCGGCACAGCCGTCATCCGAAAGCCCCTACTCTCCATATGCAAGGCGTTCAATCAAAAACGGCGGAAACCCCAGGCGGCGCATTTTCGCCTGGGTCTCGGCGATCGGATAGGGAACCCGCCGGAACGTCCAGGTCATGGCCTCCAGGTCCAGGATCGCGTAGGCGGCCCGGGGGTCGCCATCCCGGGGCTGGCCGACGCTTCCCGGGTTCAACAGCCACCATCCCTCCTTCAGGTCGATGGGCTCATCATAAGGCGGCTCCAGGATGTGCATCTGCGGCTTCCGGCGGTCCGGGACATGGTAGGCGATGGCCACGTGGGTGTGGCCGAAGAGGCCGATGCGGGTGGGCAGCCGCTCGATGTTCTCCCAGGCGGTGTAAGGATCCAGGATGTATTCCCAGATGGGCGCCCGCGGGCTCCCGTGGGTCAGGGTGATCCCCTCCTGTTCCGTCTGGGCCGGGAGGCCCATCAGGTATTCGATGTGGCGCGCGGGGAGCTGTTCCCGCGTCCATTCCAGCACTTTGCGGGCCGCGGGGTTGAAGGTGGAAAGGGGCACCCGGCCCAGAACCCCCCAGTCGTGGTTGCCGGCGAGGGCCACAGCGGCCAGGCGCTGGATCCGGTCGATACACTCTATGGGGTCCGGCCCGTAACCCACCAGATCCCCCAGGAACCACAGGGCATCCCATGTCCCCGCATCCGTTAGCACCGCCTCCAGCGCCTCTAAATTCGCGTGGATATCCGAGAGAACCAGGACGCGCATCGGAAAGGCCTCGACCAGGGCTCCTGGCTTAGGGCGTCGGAGTAGGGGTGGGAGAGGGAGTGAATGTAGGAGTCGGTGTGGGCGTGTCAGTAGGTGTGACTGCAGGCGACGGCGTTGATGTCGCCGCGGCCGTGGGGGTCGGCGGGATGGGCGTGGGGGTCGGCGTTGGCGTGTCCGTGGGCGTCGGGGTCCGCGTGGATGTGGGGGTCAGGGTAGGCGTCGGAGTCAAAGTGGGCGTCGGGGTCGGCGTCGCGGTCGCCGTCGCCGTCGGGGTTCGGGAGGGCGTGGGCGTGAAGGTCGGCGTGAACGTCGGCGGGATCCACTGGGTGGGGGTTGGGAGTCGGGTTTCCGTCGGCCCGAACGGGAATGTGGGGGTGGGGATCACCACCGGCGTGAGCCCCAGGGGGGTCAGGGTCGGGAACAGCGCTGTGGGGGTGGGGAACTCACCCGCCGGCCGGGCCATGGCCAGCAGCACCCCGCCCAGCACATAGCAGGGCAGGGTCGCCAGGATGACGCTGATGAACACCACATACAGCGTGCGGGTGCGCGGCGGCAGCTGATCCAGCCAGTTCATCGAAGGACGCTCCAGGCAGGGATCGCGAATAGAAAGGCTTGCTCGAATTGTAACCCAGATCCCGTTTCAGCGCGCTTCACGATGGAACCAGCGATGTTCTCCGGGCCGGCTCTTATAGGCCCTCATGCGGGGACCCGCTGTATGATCCCTGAGGGAGGAGTGAGACGGGCGGCCAGGAGCTCCGCCCGGCCCATCCCCGATGCTTCGGGATCTTGCCAGAGTTCTCCCGGTGTGTTTCAATGGCCACGATGGCGGGTTCCCTGGGATTTCCACTCGTGCAGGGAGGCGAAGCCGGATGGATGAGCTGGAGGCGTTACATCAGGAGGTGCGGAAATGCACGAAGTGTCCCCTGGCGCAGGGGCGAACCCTGGCGGTGCCCGGCGAGGGGCCCCGGAACGCCCGGGTGATGTTCGTCGGCGAGGCCCCGGGATTCCATGAAGATCGCCAGGGCCGGCCCTTCGTCGGGGCGGCGGGGGCGTTCCTGAATGAGCTGCTGGCCTCCATCGGCCTGAAGCGGGAGGACGTTTACATCACCAATATCATCAAATGCCGGCCGCCCGGCAACCGGGATCCCTACATGGATGAGATCGAGGCGTGCAGCCCGTATCTGGACCGCCAGGTGGAGCTCATCAACCCGAAAGTCATCGTCACCCTGGGGCGTTACTCCCTGGCCCACTGGCTGCCCAACGCCAAGATCTCCCAGGTGCATGGAAAGCCCATCCGGGTGGGGGATCGGGTGGTGTTCCCCATGTATCATCCCGCCGCCGCCCTCCATCAGCCGGCCCTCAAGCGAACGGTGGAGGAGGATTTCCAGAAACTGGGGGCCTTCCTAACGGGTCTGTTGAAGGCCGAGGAAGAGCAGCCGCCGGAGGAGCCCCGGCAGCTCACATTGTTTTGAGGGAGGGAAATGCCATGGGCGAGGCTGGGCACTGAAGGCGCCCGGCCCCGCCTTCGCTTCTTCTCGCTGATTTCATCGCCAGTCGCAATAAGCACCGGTGAAGATCCCCGGCAGGCTTTCCTGACCCTGCCATACGTGGTATACTGGGAGTCAAGTGCTGACCTCGATGGCAAGTGGCATAGCCAGCGCTGCTGCACCAGGACAGTGGACAAGGGGTAAAATATGAAAATCAGGATGGTGATTGAGCTGCCGCAGAAGGAGGCCGCCGATTCCATCGTGCAGGCGCTGGAGACCTATAAGGCCCGCCTGCGTGCCAGCATTGAGCGGACGCGGCGACGTCTGGCGGAATTCGAGGCCCGCTACGGGGTGAGCACAGCCTACTTTCTGGAACACATGACGGCCGAGGACCTGGAAGGCGGCGACCTGGAATATGTGGAATGGGCAGGCGAGGCCCGGCTCCTGGAGGGGCTCGAACGAGAACTCAAAGAGTTAGAGGATGTCCGCTACCACCTTCCTTGAATACGTTGCTCTCCTCCAGAAGGACATGGAAGAGATAGCGGCCGCCGGCTTCGCCGAGGTCCTGACCTTGACCGTCGATCCGCGCTCCGCTGTGCGTGGCTTTATCAAGGGGTACTTACAATTCCTGGATGGCTCTGTCCTTCATTTTCGGGAGTTTGTCGACCTCACCCTTGCACAACCCAAACTCGTATATGCCTATCACTACCAGGATGCCCAAGGGAACCTCATCTTTCGCTACGACAACGCTGCTCATAAACCGCCCCTTCCCCAGAGGGAGCACAAACATACCTCTTCTGGCGTGACGTTGGCATCCGTTCCCACCTTGCATGATGTGCTGAGCGAAATATTGAACTACCTTCCAGGAAGGGGCGGAACAGGGTGACGCGAGTGGCGAACTCGGGGATATGCACCCTGAAGAGGTATTCTCCACGAAGCGCTCCAGAGACGCCAGGTCCGGATCCTCGCGGGACAGGTGCTGGTCCAAACAGCTTGCGCTCTTCCTCTGGAATAGGAGTTACGCAGGGCTCCGCAGGTCGTTCTCCAGAGCTTCCACTTCTGCCAGGAGGCAATGCCGGATGGATGAGCTGGAGGCGTTACATCGCCCACTGGCTGCTGAGGGCCGAGGAGGAACAGCTGCCGGAGGAGCCCCGGCAGCTCACGTTGTTCTGAGGGAGCCAGACGCTTCTTCTCACATGTCGCAATCTTGACGGTCCATCCGTTCACATGGTATATTCTGAATAGACGCGGGCCCGTGGTGTAGCCTGGCCTAACACGCCGCCCTGTCAAGGCGGAGATCGCGGGTTCGAATCCCGTCGGGCCCGCTCCAGGTCTAACCCCCAGCGGGTGTGCCGAAAGCTTGCCGAAGGGAGGAGCCCTCCCCCGTAGAGCGGGTCGTTCTCGGGGGAGGGCTCCTTATTTTTCCCCAGCCGCCGCGAGCCGCTGGGCGCGGTGCGTGCTATCATGGGGTCGCGGATGCCCGGAAGAGAGAGGCAACGCGCGGATATCCGGCGAGGCGAGTTCGGAGGGCTTCTTCTGGCATCGGGCAAGAGCAGGAGAGGCCGGGCAGAGACCATGGGGCGATGGTCCATGCCAGGCGGCCCGTGCGAGGGAGCCCCCGTTGGATGCAGAGGGGGAGGTGCTATGATGACAGGCAAGGGAACCGTGCGGATCGAGGTGGAAGTGCCGGAGGACCTGGCGCGGCGGCTGGAGGCGTATCGCCCGCGGCTGGTGGAGGTGCTGGAACGGGGACTGGAGGCCCTGGAACGACAGGAGAAGGTGCGGCCCATGACCCGGGAGGAAGTGCTGGCGGCCTTGAAAGCCTTGCCTTTTGTGCGGGTTTCGGAGGAGTACGCGCCAGAGACGCTGACGCGGCCGCCGCTGATAGAGACACATGGGAAACCGGTGAGTGAAATCGTCATCGAGGATCGGCGCTGATGGCTCCACTCCGCCTTTACTACCTGGACACGAGCGCCCTGGTAAAGCGCTACATTGCAGAGCCAGGTAGCCGTTGGGTGCAGGATCTGTACCTGCAGCCGGACAATTTGGTGATAACGTCTCTGCTGACGCTGGCAGAAGCGGCGGCGGCCTTTGGACGCAAATGGCGCCTGGGGGACATCGACAGGGTAACCTACCAGCAGATATTAGATCGCCTGCGTAGCGAGTTCTATCGTAGTCATGTGGTGTTGACTGTGGATGAGGCCATGGTGGACCTGGCAGTAGCGCTGACGGGGCAGCATCCCCTGCGGGGGTATGATGCCCTCCATCTGGCGGCCGCGATGTCCATGGTGCGCCAGATGCCCATGAGCTATCTGGTGCCGGTCACGTTCGTGAGTGCGGACCAGACGTTGCTGGCAGCCGCGGCGGCGGAAGGGCTGGCCGTGGAAGATCCGATGGCCCATCCCTGAGCCGCTTGGCTTTCCCCTGGGGATGTAAGTTCCCGCTTCTCGTCACCCTCCCATCGCCCGTTCTTCGCCCCGCGCGTTCCCGGAATGTTGCAGGGCCGTGCGACCGGCGGCCCCCACGATGGAACTACCTGTCCCGAGGATCCAGGCCCAATGCCCCTGGATCAGGCGGATGCGCTGGGGCTTCCCCTGCATGGTGGGGCGGACCCCCACCCCTTCGGTCCGCCCCACCATGCCCTTCCTCCTGCCCCGGTTGGGGGTTCCGCGCGTTGGGTTGTTAGAGGATCTCCTCCGATACGCGCGTTCCGATCAGGCCAGCCGTCGGCGCAAGGCGTAGCCGGCCCCGATCAGCAGCGCGCCCAGCAACAGGAGCCCGGCCCACACCGGAACCCCGGCGGATTCCCCGCCGGTCCGCGGCAGCGCGGCCACGATCTCGCCGCAGGCTACGTATACGCTGATCTCCTGAGCGGACTTGTGGACATTGATCGCGAAGGGTTTGGCCAGAAGGTCTGTTAATTTCACATTGACGGTGGTGACGGATTTGCCATCCCGGACAGGGCTCAGGGGAAAAGCGGGTTTGGGGTTGAGGTTCGCGCATGTGCCCTCGTGGATATGGGCCGGCTGATCCACCCCCGCCGGGCCTGGCGTGATGTTCACCGTCACCTCGGTCTGATCCCCCACCGCCTTGAGAACCGCTGTTCCGGATTGTCCGGAGCCGCTCTGCTCCCGCAGCGGGATCGTGACCGTTTCCTGAGCCGGGGCGGCGGCGATGAGCAAAATCGCGAATAAAGCTCCGAGGCTGAACGGAATCCGCTTCATGACATCCTCCCGAGGTTGGGATAGAAAATCAGCTATCGCTGTCCTTCGCTTTCCAGGGCCAGCGCGCTCAGATAAGCGATCAGATCCGCCACCTGCGCGTCCGTCAGGTCCGACCCGATCGCTGGCATCTGTCCGCCCCCTTCCCGGATCTGCCGGGCGATGAAAGCCGGGGTGTGCCGCCGCAGCTCATCCGCCAGGATCGGAGCGGGCGGCTCGAAGCCCAGCCCAACCCCCGGCCTTCGCCCGCCGTCCAGATGGCATGATTCGCAGCGTTCCCGGAAAAGTGCCCGCCCCCGCGCAACCGCCGCCGGATCCGGGGGAGAGGGGGTCCGATGAAAGGTCGGCGGTCCTTCCAGAGTCCGGAGGTAGGCCAGCAGCGGGTCCACTTCTTCTTCCCGGAGACGGTCCTGAAAGCCCGGCATATCCCCCCGCCCCCTCTGGATCTGCTGTCGGATGAAATCGGCGGAATGCCGTTCCGTGACGCCCCGCAGCGAGGGGCCGATTCCCGGCACGGTTCCCCCCTGGGGATGGCATCCTTCGCAGAACGCGGCGAAGGACGCCGGGATGTTTCGGGAGGAAGGCGTGGGGGAAGGAAGAGCCAGCGCGGGGGCTGTCGGAGAGGGGTGGGGGACGGGCGAGGCTACCCGGTTTGCTCCCGAAGCCGGAGGCTTCGGGGCGCTCATGCATCCAGCCCATCCGATCACGCCCAGCAGGATCCAGCGACGCCATCCACGGCCTCCCATCGGGTCTCCCTCAGCGGTGAATTCCCCGCGCTTTCCACACCGCGCCTCATCGGTTTCCTCCCCATAGCCCTCTCCGCCAATAGGGAGGGGCATCCGGCCTTCCCCATCGGGGTCCAGCGACGCCAGTTCCACACTTTGATACGCAGCCATCCTTCCTGCAGTTCGACCGGGTTTCCAGCTATCATGGAAGGGACCCACCCCGAAGAGAGGAGCCCGCCCATGAAGCGAATCGGAGCCTTCACGTTCGTCCTCCACGCCCACATTCCCTATTGCCGCCGAGCCGGGCGCTGGCCGCATGGGGAAGAGTGGTTGCATGAAGCCATCGCGGAAACTTACCTTCCACTCCTGGATGCCCTCTACGATCTCCACCAGCAGGGGATCCCCGCCCGCCTGACCCTCAGCCTCACCCCCGTGCTGGCGGATCAGCTGGCGGATCCCCTGATCCAGGAGCATTTCATCGAATACGTCACCGATCGACGGGGCCGGGCGGAGCGGGACGTGGCCCGCTTTGAGCAGGAAGGAAACGCCCATCTTCGGGAGCTGGCGCGCTTTTACGTGGAGTTCTATGACCGGCGGCTCCGGCATTTCACCGGGCGCTATGGGCGGGATCTGATCGGGGCCTTCCGGCAGTTGCAGGAAGCGGGCGTTCTGGAGCTGGTGACCAGCGCGGCGACCCACGGCTACCTGCCCCTCTTCTCCCGGGATTCCTCCATCCGGGGGCAGCTTCGGGTGGGGGTCCAGACCTATCGGCGGTTCTTCGGAAGGGCCCCTTTCTCCATCTGGCTCCCCGAGTGCGCCTACCGGCCTGCCTATCGCCTGCCCGATGGAACCATCCGGCCGGGCCTGGAGCTCTTCCTCGCCCGGGAAGGGCTCCGTCTGTTCTTCGCAGAAACCCACGCGGTGGAAGGGGGACGACCCGTGGGCAAGGCGGCGGGGGATGCCATCGGACCCTATGGTCAGATCGTGCGCCATTATGTGATCCCCTTTGAAACCGTGGAGCAGGCGCGGGGGACCACCTATCGTCCGTATTACGTGGCCCGCACGGATGCGCCCGGCGGGGAGCATTCCGGCGTGGCCGTGGTGGCCCGCAACAACCGGACCGGGATGCAGGTGTGGTCGGCCGACTGGGGATATCCGGGGGATTTCGATTACCGGGAGTTCCACAAGAAGGACGGGCGATCCGGATTGCAATACTGGCGGGTGACGGGGAAAGTCGATCTGGGGGAGAAGGATTATTACCATCCGGAGTGGGCGGCCCACAAGGTGGACCAGCATGCCCGGCACTTCGTTGATCTGGTGCACGATCTCCTGAGGGAGTTCCACCGGGCGACCGGGCAGGTCGGCCTGATCGCCTCGAATTACGATGCGGAGCTGTTTGGCCACTGGTGGTTCGAAGGGGTGGACTGGATCCGGGAGGTTCTGCGGCGTCTGGCGGAAAGCGAGGAGGTCTGGCTGACCACGGCCCGGGAGTATGTGGAGGCGTATCCTCCCAGCGAGGTGCTGATCCTCCCGGAATCCAGCTGGGGGCTGGGGGGCGGGCACTGGACCTGGGACAACCCGGAGACCCACTGGATGTGGGAGCCGATCCACGAGGCGGAGGCCCGGATGGAACGGCTGGCCGCCCAGCATCTGGAGCCGGACGCGGCGACCCGGAAGGTCCTGAACCAGGCGGCCCGGGAGCTGCTTTTATTGCAGGCCAGCGACTGGCCCTTCCTGGTGACCACCGGCCAGGCCCGCGCTTACGCCATCGAGCGCTTCACGACCCACCTGGAGCGCTTCGAAGCCCTCTGCCGCTCCGTCGAGGCGGGGCGCCCGGATGAGGATCTGGCGGAGGAATACTGGGAGCTGGATCGCGTGTTCCCCGATTTAGATTATCGCTGGTGGGGTCCAGAGAGTCCGGAGTGATGATGGATCGGGCCAGCATGGGGTAATCGGTCCGGGGTGCGACCATTTCTCACCCGGGGAATCCGGCAGGCTGATCAAGTCCCCCCAGCGGATTCCCCGGCCCCTTTTTACACCCTCAATGGCTCAAGGCCCCTCAGAGCGGGAGAGGAGATTCACCCGGCATGGGGGGACGGGTGCTTTACGCCACCGGTTTCCCCCCTTCCGACCACCGCCGGATGACCTCCTGGAGGAGGGCCTGGAGGTTGGGATCCGGCACCTCCTCCGGCCGGCTGTAGCGCCGCCCGCCCACGGTGATGCCCAGGGTGCCATCGGGGAGGGTCTCGAAGCGAACCGCCCGGTAGGGGAGCTCCGGATGCCGCTGGAGGAGTTCCTGGAGTACGGCATCCAGCTGCTCCGCCAGGGCCGGAGCCGAGGAGGAGATCCCGGGGGCCGGCAGAGGAAGCTCTGCGGAGCCTTCGGTCATCCCCCGGATCGCCCGCAGGGCTTCCAGAACCAGCATGGCCGCCTGGTGATCGTGGATTTCCCGAAGATGCCGGTAGCGTTGCTTCCCGACTTCCATCCACCAGGTGCCATCCGGGTTTCGGACCAGCGCGATGCCCGTCTCTGTTCTCGGGGGCGGGGGCGCGCTGGCCTTCAGCGAACCACTTCCTCCCCGGAGGGCGAGCCCCAGAGAGAGGCCCAGCAGGAGGCCCACGATCAGCGCCCCGCCCGCAAAGAGATAGATCAGCTCCAGGGGAACCATATAGGACCTTTCCCGAAACAGGTGGCACCCTTCATCGTTTCATGAGAGATTCCATGCCGGGATGGCTCTGGAGAATCTCTCGCCCTTCCCTGCAGTGATCGGCGAAAAGCCGCCTGACCTTTGCCTCGAACATTCCGCCGCCAACTTTCCCCCGATCGGGGGAGCGGATAGCCCAAGGTGCCCTCGCGACTTCAAGGGCTCCACCCAACGCAGGCGTCAGCGGTCGGCGGAGCCGAGGCCGAAGGCCGAGGTAGAGCGGATCTGCTGCACGCATGGTCAGGCACTATTTGGGCGTGTGCTTCTGGTGGCGAGCCGCTAACCATTTTGCCAGAGATTCCGGGCTTTCGGTAGAACGTTTCCCGAAGAGCAGACCCTCTACCCCAATATCTTCATCCAGGTCCGGCCAGTGAATACCATAACCAGCCCCTGCAATCCGAAAATTCTGCCGCTCTTCTGGTGTGGCGTAGATCAAACGCGGATACCAGCTCAGCGGCACCGAGATAGTGCGCCCATCCTCCAGATCCACACTGAGGGTGTCCTCTGTCACTCGAACCTGCATAATTTTAGGCAATGCTACTGTAATGACCACAGAACTCATCCCACCGCTCCCGAAGCACGGTTAGGTTTTCCGTCAAGAGCCGTTCAATGCGGCGCAACTCAGCCCGGCTGTATCCGTAATTGGCAGCCAGGATAACCACAGGATCCAGCCAGAATTTAGCGCTCTTATCTTCACGACGGGGTTCATGGCAGTCGTAAGAGTATATGTAAATTCGATACGGGCCTTCTTGCAACAACGTTGGGCTCATCCCTTGTTACCCGTCATCTCGGCCAGAGTGAGCGTCATTTCTTTACATTGTAGCACACCGGACGCTCCAGTGCCTAACGCCGGGTATCCGCGACCATGTTGTCCGCCGAAGATAAGGATTCGGCTCATGGACTTCGACGGTGTTTGCAAACCCGCGCTGTCCATGCATCAATGATGCACCCAGACCCAGGTGCCCGGGTTGTCGCGGGTGGCTCGCACAAAAGGCGCATCCCCATAAGGTTCCGCCCACTCAAACAGCCAGCGGGCGTCGATGGGGGCCAGGTTCACGCAACCCCGGCTTTGCGGAAGGCCAAAGCGATCGTGCCAGTAAGCTCCGTGGAGCGCGTAACCCTGGTAGAAGAACATCGTCCACGGCACATCTTCCAGATAGTAATAACCGAAGATGTCCCCATCCATCAGCGTGGTTCGGGCTTTCACCTGGATCCGGAAGAGGCCGGTGACGGTGGGGGTGCGGGCCCGGCCCGATGAAACCAGAGTGGCATAGACCAGCCGGTCCCCCTCATAAGCCGCCAGGGTTTGCTCGTAAAGGTTCACCTCGATCCACTTCGCCCCGGGCGGGATCCCCTCGGGGGGCCGGGTGGGGAACACCAGCCCCACAGTCTGTTCCCGGACCCACTGCTGGGGGCCCACCCGATACCATTTCTGATCTCCCACGTGGCGGATCTCTTCCACGGTGATCATGGTGTAACGGGGCAGGGTGGGAGCCTTCGGGTCCGGAGCCCGGCCCGGCTCCTCGGAAGGCTGGGTAGCCTGAACGATCCAGCCGAAGGGGCGGGTGGGCGGAGCGCTGAAGGCCACCCCATGGAAGCTGGAGGGGGCGCCGAAGGCCAGATACGAGGCCTCGATATATTCATCCCGATTGATCTGATAGAAGATTTTCCCTCCCGCCTCCACGCGGCCGTGCACGCTCACCCACACATAGCCTGCGGGGAAGATCCGCCGGGGGGAGCCGCCGTTCAGCGCGTCTTCCGGCGAGCGATACGTTGGAGCGGGAGCTCGCACAAAGGCATAGGTGTAAGGGACCAGCGGTTGGGCCGGGGTTCCGGTCCGGCTCCGGTAGGACCCCGGAGGATCCACTTTCCCATTTGCGGAGATCGGGGAAGGGGTTCGCAGGGGAGCCGGGCGGGGACAGAACGTCGGGTCCCCATCGGGAGGAATGCAGCGGCCTGCCGCCGAAAGGATCAGTCCGAAAAATCCCAGGATGAGCTCCACCATAAGTCCCTCTCAGCGTTGATTTGTTGAGTATAACCCAACAAAACGATGAGCCGGATGGCAAACCTGATGCGTCCTCGAGCGGGAGGAGCAGGTCTAACGAATTCTGACCCCCGCGGTTGGTTCCTCTCTAATTATAACGTAGCAGGAATTCAAAAGGTTCCTGGACGCTTGCCCTACGGAGAACGGGCGACTGACCAACGTGGGTGCTCTCCATTTCTGCGGGGTTTCTCAGGGGGGCCTGCGGGCGAGCAGCGACGTGGAGGCTGGGCGGGCTGCCTTCGGTAGCCTGCCCAGCCCTTCTGGATGAGCGGAGCGGTTTTCCCGGCTGCCTTCAGGCCAGCAGGAGATTGGCCTTCCAGGGCACCATCCCCTCAGGCATTCATCTTTCCATCATCGCTAAAGCGGTTCAGGTCGCCGCGGAAACGGCTCCTGTAAGCCACTGGTCGGAGGGGCTTTTGCCCCGACGGCTTGCGCTCAAGGCGATTCCTCGAAGAGCCGCGCCAGCTCATCCCGGGGGAAGGGCTGGAGGGGTTCGCGCCGGCCGGCGCGTTCGATCCAGCATCCTTCTTCCACGGGCTGGAGCTCCCCGATGATGGCCGCCGGACGCCCGGCCGCGATCAGCGCGTCCCGGATCGCCGGCGCATCTTCGGGTGGGGCGACAATGAGGAGCGAGCCGGAAGCCAGCAGGCCCCAGGGATCCAGTTCATAGTGCTGGCACAGGGCCCGGGTCTCCGGATAGATCGGCACGGCCTCGCCGTCCACCCGGATCCCGAGGCCGGCCGCCTGGGCGAGCTCCCAGAGCCCGGTGGCCAGCCCCCCCTCCGTGGGATCGTGCATCGCATGCACCCGACCGGCCCTCAGGGCGATCTGCGCGTCCTCCACCACGCTGATCCCGGGGTTGTAAAGGAAACCCGCGCAGCGATCGAGGAACGCTTCCCCGAAGATCGGCAATAGCTCCGTACGCTTCTCCCGGGCGATCACGGAGGTGCCCTCAATGGCGATCGGTTTGCTCAGGATCACCGAATCCCCAGCCCGGGCACCACGCGGGGTGATCAGACGATCGGGATGAACTTCTCCCAGCATGAATCCAGCGATGATCGGCCGGTCCAGACCGTAAGTGACCTCGCTGTGGCCGCCGATCAGTGTGATCCCCGTGGCCTCGCAGGCGGAGCGGAGCTGCTGGAAGATCCGCTCGACCAGCTCGACATCCGTGCGTCCCTCCGGCAGGAGGAGGATCGCCATCATCCAGCGGGGGAGGGCGCCGGTGGTCGCGATATCGTTGGCGTTGATCTGAACGGCATACCACCCGATGGCATCGGTGGCGAAGGTGATGGGATCCGCCTTGACCACGAGGCAGCGATCCCCCATATCGACCACCGCCGCGTCCAGACCGATCCCCGGCCCGAGCCGCACCCGCGGATCCGGGATCGGGAAATCCAGCAGGCGCTGCATCAACTCCAGGGGAAGCTTTCCCACCGGGAAGATCCTGGACATCGTTGTCTGGCCTCCTTTTTGCAGGGCAGGGATGGTGCAGGTCAGGTAGTCGCTCCAGGGAGCGGGGAGGATGCTTTCCCCCTGGATGGGGGAATACCCTCACCCTTTATGATATGATGAGTGGGGAAGGGGAGGGAGAGCGATCTCCCACGCGGGGAATTCCCGCCTCCTCCTGGTTCCTGAGGTTCGAAGGGTCGCTGGAGCCCGGGCGCTCGAATGGATAAGGCCGAACGGACCCCTTCCGGGGCTTCCACGACATGATCGCGGCTCCTTCGAAGGAACGGCCCGGATGCCCTGTGGTTCCAAAACTCCTCTCCGGAGGTGGAGATGGCCTGGCGGCGGCGAGGGGGCTTCGAACGGACTGTTGATATCGATCTGCAGCGGTTTCCATGGGAGAGATGGTTGCGATGGGCGCTGGTCCTGTTCGGCCTGTGGGCGGCCCTGCTGTTCCTCCCTGGACGTCTGCTGAGCCTGTGGGTGACGTGGGAGTGGTTCCGGGACCTGGGCTATGAATCCGTTCTGTGGACGCAGTGGCAGGCCCGGGTCGCGCTTTTCCTCGCCGGATGGGCCGTGGCCGCCTTCTTCCTGGGGTTCAACGCATGGCTTGCCGCTCGTGCTGCCGGCCGCTCCCCCCGTCTCTGGCTGGGCCTGGCCCTGGCGGCCGGCTTTCTCTTCGGCCTTGCCCTTCAGGGGCAGTGGGAGAGCGTTCTGCTGGCCCTGAACGCGGAGCCTTTCGGGGTTCGCGATCCCATCTTCGGCCTGGACGTCGGCTGGTATGTGTTCCAGTGGCCCCTGTGGGCCTTCCTCCAGGAGATCGCCCAGTGGGGGCTGATCCCCCTTTCGGCGCTCTTCCCGCTGCTCCTCCCGGTTCCCCGGCGCTGGCGATGGGCGCACCTTTCCGTCCTCGCGGCTGTGTTCTTCCTGCTGATGGCGGTGGGCTACCGCTTCGACGCCTACCGGCTCCTTTACACCGAGCGACCCATCGCCTTCGGGGCGGGCTACGCCGATCTCCATGCCCGTCTCCCGGTCCTGAACCTCCTGAGCGTCCTGATGGTCCTCCTCGCCGCCGGGATGCTGCTGAACCTGTGGTGGCGTCGCCCCATCCTCCTGGCCGCGGGGTTCGGGGGCTGGCTCGCTCTGGCCCTCGTGGGCCTTGAGGTTTACCCGGGCCTGATCCAGAGCCTGGTGGTGCGCCCCAACGAGCTGGCGCGCGAGAGCCCCTACATCGCCCACAGCATTGCCTTCACCCGGCGCGCCTATGGCCTGGATCGCTTTGAGGAGCGTGTTTTCTCTCCCCGCGAAGCTCCCACTCCCGAGGAGATCCAGGCCAGCACGGAGATCCTGGAGGGGATCCGCCTGTGGGATTACCGTCCGTTGCTGCAGACCTTACAGCAGCTTCAGAGCATCCGGCCGTATTACGTGTTCGTCGATGTAGATGTGGACCGCTATTCCATCGACGGTATGTATCGTCAGGTCATGCTGAGCGTGCGGGAGCTGGATCTGGGGGCGCTTCCCCCTCAGGCCCGCACCTGGGTCAACCGGCATCTGGTCTTTACCCACGGCTATGGCGCGGTGGTCGTCCCGGTGCGGGCCTTCACCCCGGAGGGCCTTCCGGAATTCGTGCTGAAGGACATCCCACCGGTGGGGGCGCTCTCTCTGACCCGCCCGCAGATTTACTTTGGGGAGCGGACCGTCGACTTCGCCCTGGTGAACACCGCGGTGCCGGAGTTCGACTACCCGCGGGGCGAGGAGAACGTCACCACGACCTACGAGGGCCGCACCGGCGTCCGCCTGGGTGGGCTGGCGCGGCGGGCCCTCTTCGCCCTCTACTTCGGGGATGCCAATCTGGTGCTGAGCGGAGCGCTCACCTCAGAGAGCCGCATCCTGTTCTGGCGGGATATCCGGACCCGTTTGCAGAAACTGGCGCCGTTCCTGCGCTTTGATCCGGACCCCTATGCCGTGATCCTGGATGGGCGGATCGTGTGGGTGGCGGATGCTTACACGTGGACGGACCGCTATCCTTACAGCCAGCCCCATGAGGATCTGAACTACATCCGGAACAGCGTGAAGGCGGTGGTGGACGCCTACGATGGGACGGTGACCTTCTATGTGGTGGAAGATGAACCGCTGATCCGGGCCTGGCGGCGGATCTTCCCGATCCTCTGGCGGGACTTCTCGGAGATGCCCGAAGGGTTGAAATCGCATCTGCGTTACCCGGAAGGCCTGTTCCGGATCCAGGCGGAGATCTTCCGCACCTATCATGTGCAGGATCCCCGCACCTTCTACAACAAAGAGGATGTGTGGGCGGTCCCCATGGAGATCTTCGGCTCCGAACCCCAGCCGATGGAGCCCTACTATGTGCTCACCCGGCTGGATCCGGGCGGTCCGGTGGAGTTCGTCCTCATCCTCCCCTTCACCCCGTCCGGGCGGCAGAACATGATCGCGTGGATGGCGGCCCGCTCGGATCCCGGCCGCTACGGAGAGGTGCTCCTTTATCGCCTGACCAAGGAGCGCCTGATCTTCGGCCCGCAGCAGATCGAGGCACGGATCGATCAGGAACCCACGATCTCCGCTCAGCTCACCCTGTGGAGCCAGCGGGGCAGTCAGGTCATCCGGGGGAATTTGCTGGTGATCCCGATCGGGCAGGCCTTCCTCTATGTGGAGCCGCTGTATCTGCTGGCGGAGCAGGGCCAGATCCCGGAGCTGAAGCAGGTGATCGTGGCCACGGAGCAACGGGTGGCGATGGCGCCCACCCTGGAGCAGGCCCTGGCCCAGGTCATCGGCGGGGCCCCGGCTTCCGGTCCTTCGGGCCCGGGCCCTTCCCCTGGCGCGGACATCACGACCCTTATCCGGCAGGCTTACACCCACTATCAGCGCGCCCAGGAGGCGATCCGCCGGGGCGACTGGGCAGCCTACGGGGCAGAGATCGAGGCCCTGGGCAGGGTCCTGGAAGCCCTTCAGCAGGCCACCGGCGGACCATAGGAGAGCAGCTCGCCGGTGGCCTGCACGACGGCGGCGAGGGGCTGTTCTGCGGATCGGATTTGGGGGTAAAATCTTTCATGGGCCGTGCCAGAAGGCCGGGCGGTCGCGGGTCGGGGAAACCCGGCCTGAGGAAAGTCCGGGCTCCAGCGGGGCAGGGTGCCGGGTAACACCCGGACGGGGCGACCCGTGGACAGGGCCACAGAAAACAGACCGCCGATCCGCCCGGGGCCTTCCCCGGGGCCATGGAGGCAAGGGTGAAAAGGTGGGGTAAGAGCCCACCGGCCGGGCGGTAACGTTCCGGCGCATGGTAACCCCCACCCGGAGCAAGGCCAAGCAGCGGGCGCGGCGCCCTGAAGGGGCGCCGGGGCTGCCCCGCGCCCAATGCCCGCGGGTAGGCCGCTTGAGGCGGCGGGTAACCGCCGTCCCAGAGAGATGACCGCCACCCCGCGGATCCCCGCGGGGGACAGAACCCGGCTTACAGGCCCTCTGGCACGGCCCGGATCGCTTTCAGAAGGGATTTTCCCTCAGGGGACCGGGAAAACGAGCAGGTCGCCGGGGGCGATCCATGCAGCCCCGGAGGATGCGGGGTTATGCGGTTAGCCTCAAGCTTTTCTTCCCCCCCCTCATTGCCCTTTGGGCGATGAGGAGGAGCAAAGGCTTTCATTTCAAGCTCAAAGGAGGCCGGAAGATGGCGGTGGAGATCGCCCCGCGCATCACTGTAGATCCCAGGGTGCGGTTCGGAAAGCCGGTCATCAAAGGCACGCGCGTTCCGGTCGATCTGATCGTGGGCAAGCTGGCTGGAGGGATGTCGGTCGAAGAGGTCGCGCGCGAATACGAAATCACCGAGGAAGATGTGCGCGCTGCCCTCCAGTATGCTGCCGAGATCCTGTCCGCCGAAGAAGTGCGGATCAGCTCCTGATGGGGCGCTTCCTTGTCGATGAGGATATGCCGCGCTCCACGTCCGTTGTCCTGCGGGAAGTGGAGCCCCATCGCATTCGCATCAGGCGTCCGGCTTCCGATCGCTGGTAAGCTGGTCTTCAGTGAGCGGATCCCCGCGGGGGACAGAACCCGGCTTACAGGCCCTCTGGCGCGGCCTGGATATGCCTCTTTACCCGGATTTCCAGTTTCCTCGCCCCTGGAACCCCGGATGTGGTGTTCCCAGCGCGCGTCTCCCCATGAGCCCCCTCGAACACAATTTGTGAAAAATGTCACTATATGGGCGATAGGAGATGCTTTAGAATGGCAAGAGATGGCGTTTTCGCGGCTGGAGCCGAGAGGGTGGTGGTGGATGACCCTCGAGGGCTGGGGCTTCCGGGTTTCTGCCGGTCTTCTCCTAAGGCTGTATAGGGGAGGGGCCATCTCGCCTTCTGGATGGGAGTTGAAGGGCGGGATATCGAAAGAGCCCATAACCGGGTTTGAGGAAAGCAGGAACGTCGGATCAAACTGGGGTATACTTTCAGAAAAGCGCAACCCCTCAGATCCCTCAGGAGGGAAGTCCGATGGCTGTGAAAGTGGGCATCAACGGGTTCGGTCGGATCGGGCGCCAGGTTTTCCGTGCCATCCGCGAGAAATATCGCGACCGCCTCGAGGTGGTCGCCGTAAACGATATCACCGACGCTCCCACCCTGGCGCACCTGCTGAAATACGATTCCAACTACGGGCGCTATCCGGAGCCCGTTGCCGCCCGGGACTCCTACCTCATCGTCGGCGAGGATGAGATCCAGGTCTTCGCCGAGAAGGACCCCGCCAATCTCCCCTGGAAGGACCTGGGCGTGCAGATCGTCATCGAGTCCACGGGTCTGTTCACCGACGGCCGCAAGGCCGCCGTGCACCGCACCTCCGGCGGCGCCCAGAAGGTGATCATCACGGCTCCCGCTTCTCCGTCGGACAGCGTGGACCTCACGGTGGTGCTGGGGGTAAACGATCACCGCTATGATCCGGCACAGCACCACATTGTCTCCAACGCTTCCTGCACCACCAACTGCCTGGCGCCGGTGGTGAAGGTTCTCCATGATGCCTTCGGGGTAAAGCGAGGATTGATGGTCACCGTCCACGCCTACACCAACGATCAGCGCATCCTGGATCTGCCCCACAAGGACCTGCGGCGGGCGCGGGCGGCGGCCCTGAACATCATCCCCACCACCACCGGCGCGGCCCGGGCCATCGGCCTGGTGATCCCCGAGCTCAAGGGGAAGCTCGACGGCTACGCCCTGCGCGTCCCCATCTCGACGGTCTCCGTGATCGATCTCACAGCGGAAGTGAGCCGGCCGGTCACCAAAGAGGAAGTGAATGCCGCCTTCCGTGCGGCCGCCGAGGGTGCCCTCCGCGGGATCCTGGATTACACCGAGGAGCCCCTGGTCTCCATCGACTTCAAGGGCGACCCGCACTCGGCGATCGTGGATGGGCTCTCCACCATGGTCATCGACGGCAACTTCGTGAAGGTGGTGGCCTGGTATGACAACGAGTGGGGCTACTCCGTGCGGGTGGCCGATCTCGCTGCGAAGATGGCGGAGTCCCTCTCCTGATCCTCACAGGCGGGGCCCTCCGCCAGGGCCAGAAGCCGGCTCGTGCAGCAGCAAGGCTACTGCTGCGCGAGCCGGCCAGGCCCGGCGGCAGCAACCGGCTACGTGCTCTCTGATCCTTCCATCGTGTAAAGCACCCAGTAACGCCTCCCCGGTCCCCGGTGGAAGTGCAGCTCAAAGATAACCTCGCCTGCCACGCGCACCCGATACACATCCCGGTGGCGGCGTCGCCACCAGGGGCGGCTGAAATCCAGCCTGCGCTCCGTCGAAAGCACCTCGAGAACCGGATATCGATTCCCCCGCCAGATCACCGCGGCCGGCAGGCCAGGCTTTTCCTCAAACACCACCTCGATCTCCTCCCCAATGAACCGGCGCATCCCGGACATCGTTTCCTCCCGGGAGATGGGGTCGGGCTGGGAGCGGACAAAGCCTTCCGGTTTATGGGGGCGCGCCCACTTGCTCCTCAAAATATCTCATCCTCCTTTTGCGCCGTGTGGCAGTGCAGGGAGAGGAGAAGGGCAACCTCCCGACGGGGCGTGGCTTTCCCTATCATCCAAAGTTTAATTAAAATAGAAACCAGGTAAGTTGTGATCCTGCTCTCTATCCTGGCTTGATGGTAAAGGAGGGAGCCATGGAAGGCCTGATGATGGACTGGCCGCTCACCCTGCATCATTTCCTGGATCGCGCCGCCCGCCTCTTCCCCCGCAAGGAGATCGCCACCCGCACCGCCGCCGGCATGCACCGCTACACCTACGCCGACTTCCACCAGCGGGTCCATCGCCTGGCCCACGCCCTGAACCGGCTGGGGATCGGGCGGGGGGATCGGGTGGCTACCTTCGCCTGGAACACCTACCGTCACCTGGAGATCTATTTCGCCGCCCCCTGTATGGGTGCCGTCCTCCACACCCTCAACATCCGCCTGGCCCCCGATCAGCTGATCTACATCATCAACCACGCGGAAGACCGCGTCATCTTCGTCGATGCCTCCCTCGTCCCGCTCCTGGAGCGCATCCGCGATCAGATCCCCACGGTGAAGGCCTTCGTGATCATGAGCGACACCAGCCCGGTCCAGACGGCCCTGAGCCCGGCCCTGGATTATGAGGCGCTGATCGCGGAATCCCCGGAGGCACCTTATCCATGGCCACGCCTGGACGAGAACGCGGCCGCCGGCATGTGCTACACCTCGGGGACCACCGGAAACCCCAAGGGCGTGGTCTACAGCCATCGGGCCATTTTCCTGCACTCCCTGGCCCTCTGCCTGGCAGATACTTTCGGGATCTGCGAGCGGGACGTGCTGATGCCCGTGGTGCCTATGTTCCACGCCAACGCCTGGGGGATGCCCTTCGCCGGGGTGATGGTGGGCGCCAAACTGGTCTTCCCCGGGCCGCACCTGCAGCCTCGGGATATCGCCGAGCTGATCCAGAACGAGCGGGTGACGGTGACCGCCGGTGTGCCCACTATCTGGATCGGGCTCTACGCGTTGCTGGAGCGGGAGCGCTATGATCTCTCCAGCCTCCGGGTGATGCCGGTGGGCGGATCGGCGATGCCGCGAGCCCTGATCGAGGCCTTCGAGAAGCGCTTCGGTATCCGCATCGCCCACGCCTGGGGCATGACGGAGATGACTCCTCTGGGCACGGTGGCCAACCTCAAAAGCTATATGGAAAGCTGGCCCGATGAGGAACGCTTCGCCGTCCGCGCCAAGCAGGGAATGCCGGTGGTCGGGGTGGAGATCCGGGCGGTGGACGAGCAGGGCCGGGAGGTGCCGTGGGACGGCCGGACCATGGGCGAGCTCCAGGTCCGCGGCCCGTGGGTGATCCGGGCTTACTACAACGACCCGCGCACCGCGGAGGCCTTCCAGGATGGATGGTTCCGCACCGGGGATGTGGTGACCATCGACCCTGAGGGCTACATCCAGATTGTGGACCGGACGAAGGATCTGATCAAGAGCGGCGGGGAGTGGATCTCCTCGGTGGACCTGGAGAACGCCCTGATGGCCCACCCCAAGGTCCTGGAGGCGGCCGTCATCGCCGTGCCTCACCCCAAATGGCAGGAGCGCCCGCTGGCCGTGGTGGTGCCGCGGCCCGAGCACAAGGAGACCATTACCAAAGAGGAGCTCCTGGAGTTCCTGCGGCCGCGGTTCGCCAAGTGGTGGCTGCCGGATGACATCGTGTTCGTGGAGGCGATCCCCAAGACCAGCGTGGGGAAGTTCGATAAGAAGGTGCTGCGGGAGCAGTTCAAGGACTACCGGTTGCCGGAGGTGTCTGCTTAATCCTACAGCCGCACCTAAGGGCGTAGGGCAACTGCTTGCAGTTGCCCTACGTTGTTGCGGGCGGGCGCCGAAGCGTGCCCACCCGCAACCCGAATGAAAAAGCCCCGGGCGTAACCTCCGGGGTGTTACGCGGGAGCCTCGATCCATCGGGTGAACGCTTCGATCGGCCGTCGGGGTTTCTCCCGCGGCGGCCCCGCCGGGAACCCCACCAGGATCATTCCCTGGGGCTCCCAATCCGCGGGGAGCCCCAGCGTCTCCTGCACGATCTCCGGGCAGAACAGCGGGGCGCAGATCCAGCAGGCCCCCAGTCCCAGGGCATGGGCCATCAGCAGGATGTTCTGCCCGGCCATGGCCACGCTCTGGGCCGCCATGGTTCGCTCCGCCGCCTGGCGCCGCGCATCGGGATAGCGGTCCATCTCCTGCATCGAGAGGCAGACCACAATCGCCAGCGGGGCGGAGACGATCCGCTCATACGAGCGGGCGACATCCTCCGCGATCCGTTCCTCGGGCACCCCATCCTGCCGCAGGTCCGCCGTCAGGCGCTCGCCCATGGCCCGGGCCAGCCGGGCTTTCATATGGGCGTCTTCCACCATCACAAACCGCCATGGCTGACGGTTATGAGCGGAAGGCGCCCAGCGGGCGGCCTCCAGCAGGACCATCGCCCAGGCCCGCGGGATGGGATCCCGACGATAGCGCCGGACGGAACGTCGGGAGCGGATCTGTTCCAGCAACGTCTGGGCCGCGGAGGGGAGCCCTTCCCGCATCACGGATTCCATGGGAGATCCTCAACGCCGTGGATGGCGTTGGCCCATCGGGCCAGCATGAACAGGAGATCCGACAGGCGGTTGAGATAGGCCAGGATCCAGGGGGGCACCGGCTCCTGCCGGTGAAGCGTCACCACCGCCCGCTCGGCCCGCCGGCAGACGGTGCGGGCGACGTGAAGCCCGGCGCTCAAAGGGTGCCCTCCGGGGAGGATAAAGACCCGGGTCGGCCCGGTCACGGCTTCACACTCGTCGATCCACGCTTCGAGCTCCGCGATCCGCCCTTCCGGGGGAGGCGGCAGGGCGGGCGCCCGATCCGCGACCGCCGGATCCAGGGCCAGATAACTCCCGATCACGAAGAGGTCCCGCTGGATCTCCCGCAGCCGCTCCACCCATGGAGCTGGCATCCCCGCGGCGTTCAGGTAGCCCAGCCAGGCGTTCAATTCGTCCACCGTGCCGTAGGCGGCCACCCGGGGATGATCCTTGGGGACCCGGGTCGGGCCCATCAGCTGCGTGGTGCCATCATCGCCGGTCCGGGTGTAGATCTTCACGTTCTCCCCCTGTTAGGGCGCAAGCTGCCACCAGAGCCATGCGATCCCAACCCCCAGCAACGCGCCCACGAACACCTCCATCGGCGTGTGGCCGATGAGCTCCTTCAGGCGCTGTTCGCTGAGGGGCCGACCCGCAAACACTTCCTCCAGGAGCTGGTTCAGGAGGCGCGCCTGGATGCTGGCTGCGCGGCGGACCCCCGCAGCGTCATACATCACGATCAGCGCGACGATCGCGCTGATCGCAAAGGCGGTGGAGGTCAGGCCCTCCCGCAATCCCACCGCGGTCGCCATCGCGGAAACCAGGGCCGCGTGAGAGCTGGGCATGCCGCCGGCGCTGATCCACAGCCCCAGATTCAGCCGTCGCCGTCGGGCCCACTCCACCGGAACCTTGGAGGCCTGGGCCACCATCCAGGCCAGGAAGGCCGGCGTCAGGATCGGATTCTGCAGGAGATCCCCGACGCTCATCCGAATCACCCCTCAAACGGGGTCAGGCGGATGGAACCGGATTCATCGCGCTCGAGCAGCTGAACCCGCAGCTGCGCTTCCTGCAATAATTGCTGGCAGCGATCCGCAAGGGCTCGTCCCCGCTCGTAGAGGGTCATTGCCTCCTCCAGGGGAAGCCCGCCGCCTTCCAGGGCGCGCACGATCTGTTCCAGCTCGGACAGCGCCTCTTCGAAGGTGAGTTCGTGGATCGGTTTGTTCATTGGGATCCCCCGTGAAAGGAGATGGGCCCATGGCCAGAAGTCCGGCCCGATCGAGATCCGGGTTACGCACCGGGTCTCCTCCCGGGGCTTCGGAGGCCGGGTCAGCCGCCGGAAGGCACCCCACCCAGCCCCGAAGCCTCTGAGGAACGCCGAGGGCGGCGCGCCTCTCCCGGAAGCCGCTGGCGAATCCCCGCGACAGTTCTCAGATGGTGGAGGAAAGGATCTGGAGCTCGGGTGCTGCCTCTTCGATGGCGCGGGCGACCGCCTGCACGCCCATTTTCAGGGCCAGTGTGGGCCGCAGCCCTCCGATCTCCGCCGGCTGCAGGATCCAGGCGCCTGACCCATGGGGTTGAAAGCGCAGGGCCACCGTCTCCACCCATGGGCCCTCTGCGATCAGCAGTTCGATCAACAGCCCGTCCCCCTCCACCGGGCGATAGAGCCCTTTCACCCGCCAGATCGTTTCCCCATCCTGCCAGAGCCGCCCGCGCAGTGTCTCCACGATGCGGGAGAGCTCCGGCGTGCCTTTCCAGATTCGGTGGGGCATGGCTTCCTCCGGACGCATCATGCGGGGGAGCGGGGGGGCAGGGGCCGGTCCGCTCCGCCGCCAGATAAAATAAAAACACGTCCGGCCGGCGGCAAGGGCCTTTCGCTCATAGCGGGTCGGCTCCCGATCCGGCAGCGTGTGAACCCATGGCGTCTCGAAGGCGCTCTCGAGCCCGGGCGTTTCCTTCAGCGCATCCGCGATCCAGAGCGCGTAATCCGCGTCGTCGGTTGCGATCAGGAGCGTCCCATCCGGCTGCAGGCGATGGGCAGTCAGCTGCAGGAAAGCCGGCGTCAGCAGCCGTCGATGGTGATGCCGGGCCTTCGGCCATGGATCCGGGAAATTGATGTAAACCCCGGCGATGGATTCCGGCAGGAAAAGGAGGGCGAGGGCGGCGAAGGCATCCCCCAGCACCAGGCGGACATTCTCCAGCCTTTCCCGGCGCAGTCGCTTGAGCGCCCATCGGGTTGGCTCCAGGGCCCGCTCCACCCCCACGCAGTTGGCCTCCGGCATCCGACGGGCCAGCGCGGTCAGGAAGGCTCCGTCGCCGAACCCGAGTTCGACGTGAAGCGGGCCGCTCCGGCCGAAACAGGCTGCCCAATTCGTGGGCCAGGGAAGATACCGTAATTCCAGCAGCCAGTGGGGATCCCCCAGCTGGAACCGCGCGGGGGGGATCAGAAGAGCAACCGCCCCTGTGGCCTCACGAGGATCCACCATCGTTGCGCACTCCCCGGGCCGGAAGGATGAGAGCGAGCCGCCCGAAGCGGGGCGGGGTGGATACCGGCTCCAGGGGAATTATAAGATAACGCGCGCCGCGGGAGGAGGAGAGGAAGTGTTGAGTTGGAGGAACGAGGGAACATAGACGGTATAACCTCCTTCCTCGCTGGGCTCCAGCACCACCTTGAATCGCATGATTGCCTCCCGATTCTCTCCCCATGCTCCATGGCGTTGTCCTCCCCGGGCGCCCCGCTCTCGGCCGCTGAGGGAGGTCATCTCTCCTGGCTTCATCCCGGGATCAGGGGTGCGAGCCGGGCTCGGGCTGGATAGAATGAAAACGGGAAGCTTGGAGAGAAGCCCGTCGGTCATCGGGAGCGATGGCGTGTGGAGATCGCGGGCGGTGAAGGAACCTTTTCGGAATCCGCGAGGTGAGGTGTTCCCCGAGGGGGGCAGGCTGGAGACCGCCATGGCGCGCGCGATCCGGCGATGGCTCGTGTTGCTTCCGCTGGTGGCGGCCTGCCGTTCCGCCGCCGGCGCCCGTTATGTCATGGATTTCGCCGACGGCGCGCCCGGGTGGTTTCTCCCCGCCGAGGCGCGCTTCACTGCGCGCGTTGAGGACGGCCATCTGGTCCTGAGCCTGAATCCACCCCGTATGGTTGCCTGGGTTCTCTCTCCCTTCGCTTTCCGGGACGGCCAGGTGGAGGTGGAGGGGACGTTGCTGGAGGGGCCATCCTCCGCGGATTACGGCCTGATCCTCCAGGCCCGGGCGGGGCGGTTCTATCGCTTTGCGGTCAGCGCGGATGGCTATTACGGAGTCTTTGTCTATGATCGGGGGAACTGGCGGACCCTCGTGGACTGGACGACCCACGCGGCTATTCGGCCCGGTCGGACCACCAACCACCTGCGGGTCCGATGCGCAGGCGCGGAGATGATCTTCTGGGTGAATGGCGTCGAGGTCGTCCGGGTTCCACGAGGATCCGATCCTGGGGAAGGGCAGGTCGGTGTGAGCATCGGGACCATGGTCCGGGGCGGTGCCCGCGTGGCGTTCGATCGGTTTAGCGCGGTGCGGGATCGCTGATTATCGGAAGGGGCGGGCGCCGGCCGGAGCACCCGCCCCACGCCTGGATTGGCTCAGCGGATCGCTCGCTCTGTTTCCGCATCGAAGAGGTGCATGCGATCCATATCGAAAAGCACGCGGATGGTGTTCCCCACCAGAGCCCGGGTCCGCGGATCCACCCGTGCGACGAAGGTCTGGCGATCCGCTACCAGATGAAGGTGAACCTCGCTGCCCATCAGCTCCCGCACGTCGACCCGTGCCTGCACCTCTGCGGGGTGGTTCAGGGGCGGGGCGAATTCGGGGTCGTAGATGTGCTCCGGCCGCAGGCCGAAGATCACCCGCCGCCCCGCATACGGACGATAGGCGGTGATCCGATCGGAGGGGACCGGCACACGGAAGGCCCCGGTGTCCACCCAGAGGGCATCCCCCTCCGGCACCAGCCGGGCCTCGAAGAAATTCATGGGCGGCGAGCCGATGAACCCGGCCACGAACAGGTTGTCCGGCCGCTCATAGAGATTTTGCGGGGTGTCGACCTGCTGGAGCACCCCATCCTTCATCACGGCGATGCGGGTGCCCATGGTCATCGCCTCAACCTGATCGTGGGTCACGTAGACGAAGGTCGTCCCCAGCCGCTGATGCAGCTTGATCAGCTCCGCCCGTGTCTGGACCCGCAACTTCGCGTCCAGGTTGGAGAGGGGCTCATCGAACAGGAAGACGGCCGGATCGCGCACGATGGCCCGGGCCACGGCCACCCGCTGGCGCTGGCCGCCCGACAGCTGCCGCGGCTTGCGGTCCAGCAGATGCTCGATCTCCAGCATCCGCGCGGCCTCGCGCACCCGGCGCTCGATTTCGGCTTTGGGGACCTTGCGCATGCGCAGGCCGAAGGCGATGTTGTCATAGACATTCATATGGGGGTAGAGGGCGTAGGACTGAAAGACCATCGCGATATTGCGGTCCTTAGGGGGGATCTCCGTCACATCCCGGTCCCCGATGTAGATCCGCCCCCGGGTAACTTCCTCCAGGCCCGCCAGGAGGCGCAGGGTGGTGGTCTTGCCGCATCCTGAGGGACCGACCAGCACCAGGAATTCCCCGTCGGGGATGTAGAGCGTGAGATCCTTCACCGCCACCACGTTTCCGAACTGCTTGGTTACGTTCTCAAATGCCACGCTCGCCATGAGCCTTACCCCCTGATAGAATGCCGCCTGTCCGGGATCCGTCTGCCTTGACGCCGGCCATAATGGGCCGGACCCTTTCACTTCATTGTAATCTGATCGATCCGCCTGAGCAACGGTTTGGGGGATGAGGCAGGGCTTTTCAATGTTCTGGCTTTGTCGACTGAAGGGTTACGTAGCTGGCTCCTCTACAGGGTTTCCGAAGCTGTGAGGGGCGCCTGCAGTACCCTGCGCAACCCGAACAAGAGATAGGGGACTCATCTGGCTGCCCGGATGGGAGCCAAACGCCCAGGTCCTGAGAGGATGGAATAGCCCTGCGGGGCATGACTCCTACTTGACAAAATCGACATTTCGATTATGATAGTTCCCGGAACGAGTAACCGGAGCGTGAGGGGGATGTTCTGAAAGTTTGGCCGTCGGGTCAACGCAGGACTCGCCCGACGGCTTTTTTGTTTCAGACCTGGGGGCGTCCCCTTCGTCCGGTGGGATCGTTCCATCCATGGAAGTGGAAGTCCGCCCCTCGCGGGCTTCAAAATCCTTTGTAAGGAGTTGCAGCAATGGCTGGTCAGCGTGTCAAGGGCACCGTCCGCTGGTTCAACCGGACGAAGGGGTATGGCTTCATCCGGCCGGACGAAGGGGACCGTGACGTTTTCGTCCACTACACCGCCATCGTCGGTCAGGGGTTCCGCAACCTCGAGGAGGGCGAGCGGGTGGAGTTCACCATCCGGGAAACGCCCAAGGGTCTCCAGGCCGAGCAGGTCGTCCGCCTGTCCGAATAACCACGGTGTCCGCTCACCCGCATGGGGCAGAGGGAGCCTCCGTAACAGGAGGCTCCCTCTGTTTTTATAGGACTTGCGCTGCCGGGCTTCAGTTCATGAAGGCGGGATGGTCTCTTCCCCTTCTTCGTTCACTGAAGGACCAGGCGGGGGGGCAGGCCGCCCCGTGTGCTGCTGGAGGTTGCCCACAGTGGGCCTTCGACCGGGAAGTCGGCCCTCGCCGACCTCATGAGGCAGGAGCCCCTTGAGCGGTAACGAGTAGGAGCCGCTTTAGCGGCGACGATTCTTGAGCGGTAACGAGCAGGAGCCGCTTTGGCGGCGACGATTCGGGGCGGAAGCTGTCGGGGCTAAAGCCCCTCCTGCGGGTGGTCTTGCCGGGCTGTCGCTTTGAATCCGAGCCTGATAGCGGATATCCTGAGAGGACAGAGACGCTCTCCCACAGAGTTCCCATCGATTGACGAGGCGTGCGGTTCCGACTATACTCGTGAAGCGGGCTTCGCGAGAAGCCCTTCCCGTTTCCGCAATCGGATCACCCACTCAGAAAGGAGGAGAAGCCATGCGTCGGCAGGTTCTCGTTTCCGTGTGGGTTCTGCTCGCCCTGGCGCTGGCCGCCTGTGCGCCCGGGGCCACCCCCACGCCGACTGCCACGGTTCCGCCCCCCTCTCCTACGCCACCTCCTGCGGCCACACCCACCCCCGCGTTTCAACCGATGAAGGTCGAAGCGCCAGATTGCAACTACGGCGGGGAGTTTAAAGCGATCGAAGCAGTGGATCAATACACAGTCCGCTTTACGCTCTGCTATCCCGATCCAGCCTTCCCATCCAAGGTGGCCTTCGCCGCTTTTGCGATCCAGGATAAGGACTACCTGGATGCAAATGGTGGCGATTCGGTGAAGATGAGTGAGAAACCCAACGGGACCGGGCCCTATCGCGTCAAAGAATGGATCCGGGGCGACCGCATCATCTTCGAGGCGAACCCGGATTACTGGGGCGAGAAGGCCAAGGCCAAGACCTTGATTTTCCGCTGGTCCAAGGAGGCCGCGGCACGCCTGCTGGAGCTCCAGGCGGGAACGGTGGATGGGATCGACAACCCGAACCCCAACGACTTCGCGGCGATCGAGGCGAATCCCAACCTGAAGCTTTACATCCGCCCGCCGCTGAACGTCGCCTATCTGGGCCTGAACAACACCAAGCCGCCGCTGGATAACGAGAAGGTCCGCCAGGCCATCGCCATGGCCATCGACCGGGAGCGCCTGGTCAAGAACTTCTACCCGGCGGGCTCCATGGTAGCGGAGCAATTCGTGCCGCCCGTTCTGAAGCCGGGCTACACCGATGGCCTGAAGTGGTATGACTACAACCCGGCGGAGGCGAAGCGCCTCCTGGCGGAGGCCGGCTACCCCAACGGCTTCGACATCACCCTCTCCTACCGCGACGTGGTGCGCGGTTATCTGCCGGAGCCCGGCAAGGTGGCCCAGGACATCCAGGCCCAGCTCGCCGAGGTCGGTATCCGGGTCCAGATCAAGGTGATGGAATCCGGTGCCTTCCTGGACTCGGTGGCGGCAGGCAATGAGCCGATGTATCTCCTGGGCTGGTTGGCCGATTACCCGGACGCCACCAACTTCTATGACTACCACTTCGCGAACGAGGCCAACAAGCAGTTCGGCAACCTCTTCCCGGATCTGGTGGAAGAGATCCGGGCGGCGGCCAAGCTGAGCGACCCCGCCGAGCGCCAGAAGCACTATGATAAAGTGAACGAACTGATCAAGCAGCACGTTCCGATGATCCCCCTGGCCCACGGGGTCTCGGCCGTTGCCTTCAAGGCCAGCGTGAAAGGTGCCCATGCCAGCCCGCTCAACAATGAGCGCTTCTCGGTGATGGACCCCGGGAAGGATGAGCTGGTCTGGATGCAGAATGCCGAACCTATCGTCCTCTGGTGTGCGGATGAAACCGACGGCGAGACCTTCCGGGCCTGCGAGCAGGTCTACGAATCCCTGCTGGCCTACAAGGTCGGCGGTGCGGAGGTCGAGCCGGCCCTCGCGGAGCGCTATGAGGCCAATGCGGATCTCACCGTGTGGACTTTCTACCTCCGCAAAGGTGTGAAGTTCCACAACGGCGCGGAGCTGGACGCCAACGACGTGGTGGCCACCTTCAAGGCCCAGTGGGATGCCAAGGATCCCAACCATAAGGGTCGCACAGGGACCTTTGAATACTTCAATGCCTTCTTCGGGGCCTTCCTGAACGCGGAGAAGTGAGCGCCCTGGGCACCGGCGAACCGGATCCGGAGTGTCCGAAGAGGGGCGAGGTTCTAAAAGCCTCGCCCCTCTTTATCCTCACACCCCGTCTATTAGCCGCCGCCTTCTGGTGGGGTGATGATCACAGGCACCTCGCAGATGGCGGCCTCTCGGGCCGTGATATCTACCACCACCACGCGAAGCCGATAGCGGCCCGGCTGGGGGAAGAAGGGGCGAGGATCGAAGATCCAGAGCGGCCCCCGCATCACCGGTTGCCGCACGATGTCCCCCAGGGTGACCCATTGACCTCCCGTATAAGGCCCATTGATTTCCACCTTGTAGAACTGGAAGGCCGGATGGGTGGCGGTGCCGATCAGCGCTACAGGCTGGGAGATCACCTGACCGGGAGGCGGGAACTCAATCTGCGCGTTCGGATCCGGACAGCGCGCCCGGAGCGGCGTGGGGGTCGCTGTGGGCGAAGGGGAAGGGGCCGGTGATGGCGAAGGTAAAGGTAAAGGCGAAGGGGAAGGAGTGCGGGGGAATTCCGGGGAGGGTGAGCTCACAGGGGTCGGCCGCCGAAGCCCGGGAACTGTAGGCGAAGGAACCGATGCGGGCGTCGGAATGACAGGTGGCGTGGAAGGGGGAGTAAGAATCCCCGGGCCCACAAGGAGCCAGAGGCCCAGGCCGAGGGCGAGCAGAAAGGCAGCCCGGGCCAGCCCGCTGACCAGATCCATGGCGGCCATCTCCCGCTCCACCCGGAAGAAAGCCCGAAGGAGCCGACGATAAGCTCGCCAGGCCTGTCCCAGCGTGATCAGCAGCAACAGGCCGATGCCTCCATAGAGCACCGGAGCCAGCGATTTCAGTAAAGTCCACAGGGCTTCCATTTACACCCTTAACGGTTGAGATTTGTGCCTCTGGCGTGGAATGCCCGCGCTTCAGGGCACCCACCCCGCCCCAGGGCGATCTCTTTCCTTTCGCGGCGACTCACTCATTCAGGGCGCTGGTTCCCTCAGATCCTCCGCAGCACACCCCGGATGATTGCCGTCAGCCGGGGGACCAGAGCCCGGCCCGCCTGAAGGACCTCCTCATGACTCGGCGGCTCAAAAGCATCCGGGTTCAGAACATTGGAGATCCCGGATAAGGCCAGAACCCGCATCCCACCGTGGCAGGCTACGATCACCTCCGGGACAGTGGACATCCCGACCGCATCGGCTCCGATCAGACGCAGAAATCGCACCTCTGCCGGCGTCTCAAAGCTGGGCCCGCCCAGCATCACATAGACGCCCTCATGGATCGGGATGCCTTCCGCTTCAGCGATCTCCCGGGCCAGCGCGCGGAGCTCGGGATCGTAAGCCCGGGAGAGATCGGGGAAGCGCGGACCCCAATCTGCCTCATTCGGGCCCCGGAGGGGGTTGGCCCCTGCCATCCCGAAGAGGCCGATGTGGTCACGGAGGATCATCACATCCCCGGGGCGGAATGCCGGGTTGAGCCCTCCCGCTGCGTTGGTCAGGATCAGGATGCGGATGCCCAAAAGCTGCATCACCCGGATGGGGAAGGTGATCCGCTGGACGGAATAGCCCTCATAGAAATGGACGCGCCCCTGGAGCACCATCACCGGGTGCCCCTCCAGTTTCCCCACGATCACCCGGCCAGGATGCCCCTCGACAGTGGCAGCCGGGAAGCCGGGGATCTCTGTAAAGGCCATGGCGATCGATCCCTCCACCGCCTCGGCCAGCGAGGCCAGGCCGGAGCCCAGCACCAGTCCGATTCGCGGTGGAAACGGGATCCGTTCCCGAATCCATGCGGCAGCGGCTTCATATTCCGATCGAGGGATCGCTTCATGAACGTGCATGGCGATCTCCAGATGGGAAGTTCTCCTGCCTCTGGCGCTCCAGGCGGGGAGTAAAGGCCATCCCCTCTCACGGATTCAGGCCCAGCGCCGTAAGCCCTGTCCTTCATCTGAATGATGTCCCCGGCGCTTCAACAGAGCCTGCTTTTTCTCCTCAAATTCCTGATCGCTCAACAGACCGCTGCGATGCAACGTCTCCAGCTGCGCCAGCAGCATCTCGATTTCGCCACCTCCCGGGCTCTCCAGCCCCGGGCGTTCCCCTAACATGGCCTTCTGATCCAGCATGACCTGCTTGAAACGCAGGGGATCGGCGATCCGGCTCAGACGGTTCACCCCGATCTCGCTCCCGGTGAGGATCTCGATGTCCCCATAGTTGAACAGGCGTCCCCACAGGGATTGACGCAGGACCACATCGTTCACCTTTTCAAGGGAAGAGTCGAGAACGTTTTTGTTCAGGATCCCCTCCACCTGAACCACCCGCCGTGTGGTCACCAGATACACCTCATTCCACCAGCGAAGCAGGGAGCGAACCAGCAGCGCCAGCGGGATCGCCGCCAGGGCCAGGCCTGCGATCACCACCGGGAGCGTGAATGGGGGGAAGAGGAAGCCGCTGGCGATGGTCAGGCCGATGAGAACGCCAGCAGGGATCCCGTAACCCAGCACCGGGCGGAGGAGGACCAGGGGATGCTGCCGGGTCTGGAAAAGGACGCGCTCGTTCTCGCCCAGTAGTTGTTCGATATAGCCCATGGGAACCTCCCTGTGGGGTGCATGACATCCGCAGTTGGGCTCGCATTCAAGAAGGCCAGATAGCCCCTCCCCGAGGCTCTTTGGGCTTCGAGGGGGCCAATCCGTTCTGGGGCTGGGCCGGGTGCCGAAGAGGGCCAGCCTGACCCCGGAAGCCCCCCGAAGGAAGCCGGCCGCGTGTCCGGGTATCTAAATTCCCCCAGCGGCTCACGGTTGCCAGAACGTTTCCTCCTTTCCACAACTCCCCGGGCTGCCAGGAGAGAGATCGCCTGGATGGTCGATGGATCGAAAACCTGTTCGATTCAGTCATAACGTCCTTCCCTGGCGTCGGTGAGAAGGGATGGCTTCCATGAGCTGGAAAACCAGCTCATAGCGGCCCATAGGGGGCATCACATAGAGCCCCTGGGTGAACTCTGCGAGCTCCGCCACGGCTTCCTGGGCCATGCGAAGCCCCTCCCAGCGCGCCCGCTCTTCGCCAGCTCGCCGAAGGCGCTCTCGAACCGCTTCCGGAACCCGGATGCCCGGTACCTCATTGTGCAGGAATTCCGCATGGCGGAGGCTCAACAGGGGGAGCACTCCCGCCAGGATCGGGATCGGGATGGGGCCTTCCTCCTCCTCGTAGCGCCGGAGGAAATCTTTCAGGGCGGCGGGCTCGTAAACCGGCTGGGTCATGATGAAATCCGCCCCCGCCCGGATCTTCCGGCGCAGCGCTTTGATCTCCCGCGCAGGATCCGGCGCGTTGAAGTTCAGGGCGACGCCCACAAAGAACGCGGTCGGCCGACCAATGGATTCCCCGGCGTGATCCAGGCCGGCATTGAACCGCTCTTTAATCAGCCGAACCAGGCCCGATGGCACGATATCCATCGCGTCGGTGGCCTCCGGGTAATCCCCCTGGGCAGGGGGATCCCCCATGACGACGAAAAGGTTACGCACCCCCAGGGCGTGGATGGCCAGGAGATCCGACTGGATGCGCAGAAGATTGCGCCCCCGGGTCGGGAAGTGAAGGATGGTTTCCATGCCGACGTGATTCTGGACCAGGAAGGCCAGGGCCCACGGGCTCATCCGCAGCCGGGCCATCGGGCTATCAGCGATGTTCAGGGTATCTACCCCGCCTGCTTTCAGCGAACGCGCCACCTCCAGAAGAGCGCTGGCATCATGGCCCCGTGGGGGATCCACCTCCACACTGACCACGAAGAGACCTGCCCGCAGGCGACGGGCCAGGTCGGTGGGTTCCGGTTCGGCCGGGATGGGGGGAGAGATCCCGCGGAAGATCGGACGGCGATCCTCGGCGGGGGGCTCCGCCCGCGCTTCCATGGCTCGGCGCATCGCGGCGATGTGTTCCGGAGTGGTTCCACAGCATCCTCCGAGGATCCTCACCCCAAGGGCCAGGAAGCGATGCGCATATTCTGCGAAATAGTCCGGCGTGGCCGGATAGCGAAGGCGGCCGGCGGCCATCTCGGGCCAGCCCGCGTTCGGCATAACCACCAGGTAAGGTGGGGGTCCTCCCGCCTCCGCCACCCGGGAAGCCATCCGGCGGATCACCGGGAGCAGCTTGGCGGGTCCCACCGAGCAATTCGCTCCAATGATCGGAACCCCAAGGCCCAGGAGGGTCTCCACGACCTCTTCAGGCGTATGGCCCATCAGCGTGTGGCCATCCTGGGCAAAGGTCATCTCGGCGATGATGGGCAGATGAGGGGCGGTTTCCTGGGCTGCGCGGACAGCCTCCACGAGCTCTGGAAGGGACGAAAAGGTTTCCAGGATCAGGGCATCCACGCCGGCCTCCGCCAGCGCGGCGATCTGCTCCCGGAAGGCTTCCCGGGCCTCCACCGCCCTGACCCGACCCAGGGGCGCGAGGGGCACGCCCAGCGGCCCGACGGAGCCGGCGATCCACACCGGACGATTCACTTCCTGAGCAGCCTGTCGGGCCAGGACAACCCCAGCGCGGTTCAGCGATGCCACCCGATCTTCCAGGCCGTGCTCCGCCAGGCGATATCGATTCGCCCCAAAGGTGTTGGTCTCCAGCAACTCGGCCCCTGCCTGCAGATACGCTCGATGGATATCCAGGATGACCTGGGGGGCCTCCACGTTCAGTGCTTCGTAGCAGCGATCGAACGAAAAGCCTCGCGCATAAAGCATGGTGCCCATCGCCCCATCGGCCAGCAAAGGGCCCTGTGCCAGACGCTCGAGGAGGGTCGGTTTGTCCATCGCGGGCAGCTCCTCCGATCATTCTCCTCTCGAGTCAATCGCTGTCTGAGCCCTTCCGGAAGCGGATGCCTGCCGGTTCGATCACATTTTAACCGAATCGGGACAATCCTGAAGCTTATGCTCTGGCACAGTGAATGAGGGGATTTGAGCCGCGGAGCAGTGCATGGTCCGTCCGGGAATTCGGGATACAGGCCCTCTGGATCCTTGAAGGGTGGAGGTCTCTTCCCGAGGCCGGGAGGGTCGTGGGCAGAAGGAGATCAAACTGTGCAGGGGATGGGGATCACCCGAGGCGACTCCCCGCCCCGCATGGGGGTCCTCATCTTGACCGCCCCGATCCGAACCGGGTATAATAGCAGCTGGAGTGCCGACGTAGCTCAACCGGTAGAGCAAGCGCCTTGTAAGCGCGAGGTTGCGGGTTCGAATCCCGCCGTCGGCTTGGCAGGGGCGGGTACCCAAGTGGCCAACGGGGCCTGGCTGTAAACCAGGTGGCGGAAGCCTTCGGGGGTTCGAATCCCTCCCCGCCCACTGGGTTATTTATTTTTTGATTGTGCAGCCGGTTTCCCCGTGAGGGCTTTTGAGGCCACAGCGGAGGCCAGCTGCGTTATGGCGAGCCCACGTAGCTCAGGCGGCAGAGCACACCCTTGGTAAGGGTGGGGTCACGGGTTCGAGTCCCGTCGTGGGCTCCTGGGGTTCCAACCGGGTGCGGTAATGGTTCCTCGGGGGAACGGAGGTCAGGCGAGACGAAGAAGGCCTGCCCCGTTTTTGTATTCCCTAATAACCTGGAAGGCTCCCAGCAGCAAAGAGAGGTCCCTGGTCTATGGGGGGTTACTGCTGCTGGCCTCTTCCTGGAGGCTTTCGGGTGAATAGGCCATCCCGCCTTTCTGGATTGGAGCCCAGTTGCGCAAATCCTGAAACCATGAAAACCGCTCAGGAGGGCAGCGATGTCGAAGGCGGTATTTGTGCGGGCGAAGCCGCATGTGAATGTGGGGACGATTGGGCATATTGATCATGGGAAGACGACGCTGACGTCGGCGATTACGAAGGTGTTGTCGTTGAAGGGGT